>NZ_CP092519.1:634813-952220 GCF_022430525.1 Cetobacterium somerae
AGATAATGCCTTCAACTTTTTACAAATCTCCCATCCGTTCATACCAGGAAGATTTATATCTAATAATATAAGATCAGGTTTTTCTTTATAAAAACAATCAATTGCTTCATCACCTCTGTGAGTTATAACAGTTTCAAATCCCTCATTTTTTAAAGAATCTGAAATAACTGTAGCAAGAGATTTTTCATCTTCAACAATAAGAACTTTCTTCATAATTAAAATCCTTAGCTATTTTTGTGTTCAAAAATAACGTCAATAGGAGTACCTTCAAATCCAAAAGACTCTCTTAATTTATTTTCGATATATCTACCATATGAGAAGTGAACTAACTCAGGGTAGTTACAGAAAAGAACAAATCTAGGTGGTGCAGTAGAGATTTGTGTAGCATAATTTATTTTAACTACTCTACCTTTTCTTGTAGGTGGATTATTCATGATAATAGCATCACTGATAACAGTATTTAATAATCCAGTTGAAATTCTCTTGTTGTATTCAGCAAATACAGCTTCTGCATGCTCTAATAACTTAGTTGTTCTTTGCCCTGTTAAAGCTGATACGAATTCGATTGGTGCATAAGATAAGAATGGTAACTCAGCATAAAGCTCTTCTCTCATCTTTTTCATTGTGTCATTTTTCTTATCTGGAATAGTATCCCATTTATTTATAACTATGATAATTGGTTTTTTCTCTTCATAAGCAATACCAGCAATTCTCTTATCTTGCTCAGTTAATCCTTCACTTCCATCAATCATCCAAATACATACATCAGCTCTTTTTATAGTTTTGATAGCTCTTAAAACAGAATAATACTCTAAACTTTCCTCAACTTTAGATTTTCTTCTGATACCAGCAGTATCTATAAGGATATATCTGTTACCATCAAATTCAATAGCCGTATCAATAGCATCTCTAGTAGTACCAGCTATATTACTAACAATAGTTCTTTCTTCTCCTGATAATCTATTAACAAGAGATGACTTTCCAGCATTTGGTCTACCAATAATAGCTAATTTAAGACCTTCTTCCTCTTCATACTCTTCAACTGTTTGATCAATAATATCTACTACTAAATCTAACATATCTCCAAGGTTTACTTTGTGCTCTCCTGAAATAGGAATTAAATGCTCAAATCCTAATCCCCAGAAATCATAAACATCGTCTTGTTGAGCTTGGAAATTATCAATTTTATTAACACAAAGGATAACAGGTTTTTTCTTTTTTCTTAAAAGGTAAGCAACCTCTTCATCTAATGGATTTAAACCATTTTTTCCATCTACAACGAATAAAATAACGTCAGCTTCATTCATAGCAACTTCAGCTTGCTGTTTTATTTTAGTCATCATAAAATCATTATTTCTAGGCTCAAGTCCTCCAGTATCAACTAGAACAAACTCTTTTCCAGCCCACTCAGTTTCTCTATATAGTCTATCTCTTGTAACTCCTGGTTGGTCATCAACGATAGCTACTCTATCTCCAACCAATTTATTAAATAGTGTCGATTTTCCAACATTTGGTCTTCCAACGATTGCAACAATAGGTTTCAATTTTAATACCTCCTAGTTTTATTTGTTTGAGTGATAATATCTTTTTGTTTTTGCTTTTTACCGTTATCCTTTTCAACAAATATTTTTTTATTGTTAAGTGGATTCATTTCAGTATAATACATAAGTGTAGAATAAGTTGATGGAGTAGGAGTAAAAATTTGTACCTGCTCTGGACTTATTTTTAGTTCAGAGGATGCGAATCTTTTTAAATCTAACATATCTTTTTCGTTACACCCAGGGTGAGCAGCAATTAAATAATAAGTTAAAAACTGTTTTTTATCATGTTTTTTATTTAACTCATAAAAACGATTTTTAAACTCTTTTAAGATGCTTTTCCCTTGTTTTCCCATAAGAGAAAGAATTTTATCCTCTGTATGCTCAGGAGCAATTTTCATCTGCCCTGAAATATGGTCTTTGATAAGTTCTTCAAGATATCTATCACCAGATTTGTTATCATCTAAAATCATATCATATCTAATTCCAGATGCAATAAATATTTTTTTAATTTTATCTATTGATTTTAACTTTTTCAAAAGAGAAATTTGTCTAGAATGATCAAGTTTTAAAGCAGGGCAAGTTTCAGGATAAAGACATCTTTTGTGAGAACAAGCTCCATGATTTAATTTCTTAGTACATTCAAGACCATACATATTAGCTGTAGGACCACCTACATCCGATATATTTCCTTTAAATCCTTTTGAATTAGCTATATTTGTAACCTCTTTAACGATAGAGTCTTCACTTCTAGAAATAACTGTTCTTCCTTGATGAACAGCAATTGCACAGAAATTACATTCTCCATAACACCCTCTATGTGTAGTAACAGAGTGTTTTATAGTGTCTAATGCTTTAACATGTCCATCTTTTTTATAATAAGGATGGACATCTCTTTCAAAATCTAACCCATAAATATCGTCCATCTCTTGAGAAGTGAAATTTTCACAAGGAGGATTTTGAATGAAGTATCTATCAGCATTTTTTTGATAAATTCCCTTAGCAGTTATAGGATCACAATTATGATAGAAAAGTTCGAAAGCTTTTACAAAGTTTTCTTTTTTTTCAACACATTCTTCAAAACTTGGAAGAGCTAAATATCCTTCTTTAGGTTCTTTAGAAATGTAACCTATACCTCTAATATTTTTCCAGTCTGTTTTATTTTTTAATGCATTGGCCAATTCAAGCATAGACTTCTCTCCCATACCGTATGAAAGAATATCAGCTTTAGCATCAAAAATAATAGGACGTCTTAACGAGTTACTCCAGTAATCATAATGAACTACTCTTCTAAGACTAGCCTCTATTCCCCCCAATACAATGGGAACAGGACTATTTTTAAAGAAACGACGAATTAGATTTGTATACTGAATAGTAGCTCTATCAGGTCTTTTATTATTAATTCCACCTGGAGTAAAATCGTCACTTTTTCTTCTTTTTTTTACAGCAGTATAGTTAGCAACCATTGAATCTACACAACCAGCAGAAACTGCCCAATATAAATTGGGAGTTCCTAATCTAGTTATGTCTTTATCAGAATTAATATCTGGTTGAGCGATTACTCCTACTTTAAAACCATGCTTAACTAACCATTTACCGATAATAGCAGTACCATTATAAGAAGTATCTAAATAGGTATCTCCAGATACAAGTATTATATCTAAAGAGTCCCAACCTAATTTTTTAACCTCTTCCATTGTAGTAGGTAGAAACATTTAAAATCACACTCCTTGAGAAGCAGCCATTAAGAAAGGAACAACTTGTTTCTTTCTAGATACAACACCATCAACCCATGCTGTATTATTAGTTAAAGTTGTATGGAATCCTCTTTCAACAAGCGTTGGCTCACCAACAACAAGTAGCATAGATCCAGCTTTAACGATATCTGTAATAACTAATACAGATAATTGATAATCATTTTTAGCATTTGTTTCAGCCATTGCTTTTTCAAGAGAAGCTTGTTGATCTAATACACCTTTAACGTCAACAGTATTAACTTGAGAAATAGCTAACTTTACACCATTCATAGAAAACTCTTTTTGATCCATAGTTAAAATCTCTTCAGGAGTTTTATCAGAAAGAGACGTACCAGCAATAAGCATATCCATACCAAAAGCCTCGTAGTTTTCTATACCAGATATAGCAGCTAGTTCTTTTACAACTTGGATATCTTTTTCTGTACAAGTAGGTGATTTAAATAGTAGTGTATCAGATAAAATAGCACTTAACATTAAACCAGCAATCTCTTTTGGTGGTACAATACCAGCTTCTTTATATAAACCGTAAATAATTGTACAAGTACATCCAACAGTTTCAGCATTTATTTTAACAGGTTCGTTTGTTTCAAAGTTTCCGAACTTGTGATGATCAACAACTTGAATTATTTTAGCATCCTTTAAACCAGCAACTGATTGAGCAGCTTCATTATGATCAACTAAAACAACATTTTTTCTAGTAAAGTTGATTAAGTTTTTTGTTCTTATAGTACCATAAACTTCTCCATTTTTATCAACAACTGGGAAGTTTGTTTGTGTAGATTCCTTCATAATATCTTTAATATCAATTAAATAATCATCTGTAGAGAATGAATAGAATTTTTCATGATTCATTATTGATAAAATTGAAACTGATTGAGATATTAATGGTATTGTTTTAAATAAAGATTTATTAACTCTTAAAATAGGAGTTTTAGAATCTCTAGGTAAAATAACATCATCTTTATCACAACAAAGAATAATCATATTAACACCTAAATCGATTAAATCATCGATAGAGTCAAGTAGTGTTGTAGTAATAACGATATCACCAGCTGCGATGTTTCTATACTCACTTACACCTTTTAAGCTAGCTTCTATTTTACCAGAAGGATATTCTCCACTGATAACTTCTCCTTCTAAAACATCTTTTAAATTTTCGTAAGTTGTGTAGTATTTAGAAAACAATTCAGAATAATCAATGTTTAAGTAAGCATTAGCAATATCTGAAACATGAATCATTCCTCTTAGGTGATTCTTACTATTAACAACAGGTAAGCTAGAGAAGTTTTCTTCTGTCATTATCTCTAAAGCTCTTTTTAATGAATCTTTATGATTAATAGTTTTCTTTTCAACACGAGTTAAATCTGATATTTGAGCACTTACTGTTGAAAGTAGTTTTGGTGCATCTATATTAAAGCTTTTTAAAACAAATTCAGTTTCCTTACTAATGTTCCCTAATCTACAAGCTTGAGCAGACTCTCCTTTTAATTCTTTTAGTCTAGCTAATGAAATAGCTGAGCAGATTGAATCTGTATCTGGATTTCTGTGTCCAAAAATTAAAATTGGTTCCATGTAAAATACTCTCCTTTTTCTTTATAAGTCTATTTATTATTTTATCATTTTTTTGAAAATAGAACAACAAAATCTTTACTTTTCTTATAAAAAAACATAAATATTAAATAGAGTGTAGTAGAATCTGGAAAATATACTGTTATTGTGATAAAATATATTAAAAGTTTTTTGAAAATTCAAAAGAGGTGAAGTTATGAAATTAGTGGATACACATTGTCATTTAGATAATGAAAAATTCGATGAAGATAGATTAGAAGTAATAGAAAGAATAAAAGAAAATTTAGAGTTTTGTGTAAATATAGGATATGACTTAGCTAGTTCTAAAAAAAGCTTAGAGTTAGCCAAAGAATATGATTTTATATATGCTGTAATAGGAGTTCATCCAATTGATATAGCTGAGTATAGCGAAGAGGTTGAAAAAGAACTTGAAATCTTAGGAAAGAATCCAAAGGTTGTAGCTATTGGTGAAATAGGATTAGATTATCATTGGATGACAGAACCTAAAGAGGTTCAACAAGAAAGATTTAAAAGACAACTAGAGCTTGCAGAAAGATTAAATAAACCGGTTGTTATCCATACAAGAGATGCTATGGAAGATACTGTTAATATTTTAAAAGAGTATCCAAACATAACAGGAGTTATTCATTGTTATCCAGGATCTTTAGAAACAGCAAAGCAATTGATTGATAGATTTTACTTAGGAATTGGTGGAACTTTAACTTTTAAAAATAGCAAAAAAGCAGTTGAAGTTGTAAAAGATATTCCTTTAGATAGAATAGTTATTGAAACTGATTGTCCATATTTAACTCCAGAACCTTTTAGAGGAAAAAGAAATGAACCTATTTATGTTGAATATGTAGCAAAGAAAATAGCTGAAATAAAAGAGATTAGCGTTGAAGATATTACAAAAGTAACTACAGAAAATGCTAAGAAGTTATATAGAATAGGTTAGAATATGGCTATGAAATTTATAGGAATAGGAAATGATATTGTAGAAATAGAAAGAATATCAAAAGCTATTGAAAAAAATGGTTTTAAAGAGAGAGTCTTTACATCAAAGGAGATAGCCCAAATACAGGAAAAAGGAGATAAAGCAGAAAGTTATGCAGGAAGGTTTTCGGCTAAAGAAGCTATATCTAAAGCTTTAGGAACTGGAGTAAGAGGGTTTAATCTTGTGGATATAGAGATTTTAAATAACTCTTTAGGAAAACCTGAGGTAACTTTAAAAGGGAATTTAGAAAATAAAAACGATAGATTTATAGTAGAGATATCAATATCTCATTGTAAAGAGTATGCAACAGCTGTTGCAATAATAATGGAAAGAGAGGTAAAATGAAAGAGTTTTATCAAGAATTAGATAATTATATAGAGAATTTAGAAGATAAAAAAAACGATTATAAGGTTTTATCTTTTGTTGTAGATGAGTTAGGATATTTACCAGATGAAGTTTTGAATTATATAGCTAAAAAAATGGATATTTTTCCATTTTCATTAGAAAGTACAATAAAATTTTATCCTAAGTTACAAAAGGCAAGAACTAAAAATTATGTTCAAATTTGTACAGGAAGAAATTGTATTCAACCTGGTTTAAAAGAAAAACTAGCAGAATTAAAATCAGAAGTTGATTTTCCAATAGAGGAGAGGCACTGTTTAGGACGATGTGGAAAGGGAAGAGCTCTAAAGATTAATGAAGAGTATTATTCGTATAAAACATTAGAAGAATTAGAAAAGTTATTATTAAATTTAAAGTAAATATTAGGAGGAGTTTTTAATGGATATTTTGGAATTAAAAAGAGAATATAACCAGTTTAAAAATCAAATAGATGCTATAAGGGGGTCTCTTTGACTTAGATGGTAGAAGAGAAAAGATTGCCACTTTAGAGAAAAAAACACTAGAGGATGGGTTTTGGAATGATAAACTTACTAGTGGAAAAATAATAAAAGAGATGAACGAAGAAAAAGATATTGTAAAAGAGTTTGAATCTATAGAAAATATGTTTTTTGATGAGGAAGTTTTAATAGACTTTGTTTCTATGGGAGAAGAAGATTTTGCTGATGAGTTAGAGGAAAAGCATAATAAACTTATGCATATGATTGATAACTTTGATACTAAGATGCTTTTAGATGGAGAATATGATAGCAATAACGCTATAGTTACAATTCACTCAGGAGCAGGAGGAACAGAGGCTTGTGACTGGGCTGATATGCTTTATAGAATGTATATGAGATGGTTTAATACTAGAGGATTTAAAGTTACAGAGATGGATTATATGGCAGGAGATTCTGTTGGAATAAAATCAATCACTCTTCTAGTTGAAGGAACAAGAGCATATGGGTATTTAAAAGGAGAAAAGGGAGTTCATAGACTTGTAAGAATATCACCTTTTGATGCTAACAAAAAAAGACATACATCATTTGCATCTGTTGATATAATGCCAGAAGTTGATGATACAGTGGAGATAACAATAGATTCAGGAGATTTAAGAATAGACACATATAGAGCTTCAGGAGCTGGAGGTCAGCACGTAAATATGACTGACTCAGCAGTTAGAATAACTCATATTCCAACGGGAGTAGTTGTAACTTGTCAAAGGGAAAGATCTCAGTTAAGTAATAGAGAGACAGCTATGAAACTTTTAAAATCAAAACTTTTAGAGCTTGAGATGAAGAAAAAAGAGGAAGAATTGAAAAAAATTCAAGGAGAACAAAGTGATATAGGTTGGGGAAATCAAATTAGATCGTATGTATTCCAACCTTATACAATGGTGAAAGATCATAGAACAGGAGTAGAGTCAGGAAACATAAGAGCTGTTATGGATGGAGACATTGACGACTTTATAAATGGATATCTGAGATGGTCAAAAAATAAAAACTAGTAAGTAATCTTGAAATTATTATCTATATGGATTATAATATAGGGTACAAATTACAAAAAAGGGAGAGATTATAATGGAAAGAAGAGTAAGAACAAGAATCGCGCCTTCTCCAACAGGAGATCCACACGTAGGAACAGCTTACATTGCGTTATTCAACTTAGCTTTTGCTTATAAAAATGGTGGAGACTTTATATTAAGAATAGAGGATACTGACCAAAATAGATACACAGAGGGATCAGAGCAAATGATATTCGATGCTTTAAAATGGCTAGGATTAGATTATGCAGAAGGTCCAGATGTAGGAGGACCAGTAGGACCTTATAGACAGTCTGAGAGATTCCACTTATATGGAGAGTACGCACATAAATTAGTTGAAAAAGGTGAAGCATATTACTGCTTCTGTACTCAAGATAGATTAGAAAAGTTAAGAGAAAGACAAAAAGCTATGGGAAAAGCTCCTGGATATGATGGTCATTGTAGATCTCTTTCTAAAGAGGAAATTGAGGCTAAGTTAGCAGCTGGTGAAGAGTATGTAATCAGACTTAAAATGCCTTATGAGGGAGAAACAATAATAAAAGATAGACTAAGAGGAGATATCGTTTTTGAAAATAATAAAATAGATGATCAAGTTTTATTAAAAGGAGATGGGTTCCCAACTTATCACTTAGCAAACGTTGTAGATGATTACTTAATGAATATTACTCATGTAATTAGAGCTGAAGAGTGGATTGCATCTACACCAAAACATATTCAATTATATAAAGCGTTTGGATGGCAAGAGCCAGAATTTATACATATGCCACTTCTTAGAAACTCTGATAGAACAAAGATATCTAAGAGAAAAAATCCAGTATCACTAAACTGGTATAGAGAAGAAGGGTATCTAAAAGAGGGTATCGTAAACTTCTTAGGATTAATGGGATATTCATTTGGAGAAAATAAAGAGATCTTTACACTTCAAGAGTTTAAAGATAACTTTGATATAGACAAAGTATCTTTAGGAGGACCTGTATTTGACTTAGTTAAATTAGGTTGGGTAAATAATCAACATATGAGAATGAAAGATTTAAAAGAGTTAACAGAATTAGCTGTTCCATTCTTTAGAAATGCAGGATTAATTGGTGAAGAGTTAACAGAGAAAGAGTTTGATACTTTATCTAGAGTAGTTGATATCTTAAGAGAGGGAGCTCAAACTATAAAGGAAATTGTAGATCAATCAGAAGTTTATTTTAAAGATGAGTATACTTTACCAGTTGTAACTGAAGAGACAGATAAAAAAGAAGTAAAAGGAATTGAAAGACTTTATACAGTTATTCAAGATGAAACTGGAAAGAAATCAATAAACCTATTCCAAGAGAAAATAGCGGCATGTGATGAGGCTATTTCTATTGATAGAGCTAAAGAATTATTAAAAGAAACTTTAGACGAAGTTGGAGAGGGACCAGGAAAGGTATATATGCCTTTAAGAGCAGTATTAACTGGACTTCCAAAAGGAGCAGATCTTTATAACCTAGTTTCTATTATTGGTAGAGATAGAACTTTAGCAAGAATAGAGAGAATGAAAAAATTATATAACATTTAATGAATAGTGGAGTTTTTTAACTCCACTTTTTTTAGCAAAAAATAAAAGAAAAATCCAAATAGAAAGTAATTACTAATATAATTATTTGGAAATACTGGAAGTATAGGAGGGCATTATGAAAAATCATATTTTACTTGGCAAACTATTAATGAATGCCTTTAAAATTTTAGGAAAAGCACAAAATGAGATTGAAAATGATTTGAAAAATTTTAAGTTTACAAAAGAGTTAGAAATAGATTTTAAAAATATAAATTTTAAAGAGTCATTTAAAAAGAATTTTTTTACACTATTAATAATATCAATTCTTTTAGAGAGTAAAGTTTCAAAAAAGCATATTGTTAGTTATAGTAAAATAATAACGTATTTAAGACAGATAGTGACCTCGACTGATAATATTATAGATAATGAGAATAAGGGGTTAATATTTATAAAAAATTTAAAAAATAAAACAGTATCAAATAGTTTAATAATGTTGACCTGCCAAAATTTTTTAACAAAAGAATGTTTAGAATTAAATGAAGGAAAAGATTTAGCGGTGAAGAAAATATTTGACAAAATATATCTTATTGCCTTGAGTGAAAGTTTAAGAGATAAAGCTCAATATCTAGAATATCCAACTGAGAAATATATTTTGGAAAAAATTCATAGTGGAATAGGTGGAGAGTTATTGAAGATAAGTTTAGAAGCACCTTTAGCAATTGAAGAGAATATAAAATTAAAAGAGTATTCAAACGGAATATTTGAAATAGGGATGGCTTTACAAGCTTTAGATGATTTTTTTGACATAGAAGAAGATGAAGAAAGTGGAAAAATAAATCTTTTAAAATCAGCATTACTTTATAGTGAGAAAGGTGAAGAAGTCGTAAGAGAAGAGTATCTAAAAAAAGTATCAGAAAATGCGTATAATGGGTTTAAAATTTTAGAAGATAATGAGTTTCCAATTAATAAGAAGGAAGCTAAAAAAGTCTTGAAGAAACTTTTCGAATTAAGAGGTTTAAAAGAATATGTATCTATTTTAGATTAAGGAGGAAGGATGAAAAAATATTTTATAATCTTATTTTTAGTCATAGTTAGTCAGCTTTTTTCTAAAGATCCGTATATTGGATATTGGGAGATGCCAGATGGAAAAGTAATAATTCAGATTGAAAAAGTAAACAAAGAGTATGTAGGATATGTAAGATGGTTAAAAGATTTAACTTATCCAGCAGGTGACCCTATGGAAGGGATTGAACAGATAGATAGAAAAAATCCTAATTCAAGTTTAAGAAATAGAAAAATTATGGATTTACAAGTTGTTGGAGGTTTAAAATTAAATAAACAAGGAACTTCATTAGTAGATGGGTGGATATATGATTCTTGGAATGGAAAAAAGTATTATGGTTCAGCTAAAGTTATTGATGATAATACATTAAGTTTAAAAGGATCAATTGATCCTTGGGGAGTTTTAGGTTATTCTATGAAAGTTAAAAGAGTACAACTACCAAAATAAAAGTAGGTGAAAAAATGGAGATAAAAAGATTAAGCATAAAGAATTGGCAGAATATTACCTATTTGAATATTGAGTTTGAAAAATTATTAATATTAATTGGTGAATCCAATAAAGGTAAAACTAGTATTTTAAAAAGTCTTTCAGCTATCTTAGGAAAATATGAGATTCAAAATAGTGATTTTAAAAATGAAAATATGGAAATAGAGATAAAAATAAAATATTTTGAAAAAACTTCAGGTTTTTGTACTTTTAAATTATTAAAGAGATTAGGAGAAGAGAGCAAATATTTTATTTTAAATCATGGAAAAGAAAAAGAATTGAGATTTGATGAGGTTAAAAATAAACTTTTCACAATAAATGGAATAATAATTACATCTAAAGATGTAGGAGTCTATAATGCGTTATGCCAAATAAGAGATATTTTTATTTTGGAAAATAATGAGAGTAAAATAGTAAAAGAACTAGAAAGTAAAATTCAATATTTAAAAGATAATTTTTTATCTCAAAGCTTACAAAGGAAAGTATTATTTAGTTTTTTTAAAAATATCTTGGATGATATTGAATACTATAGAAATAATTTAAATGGAAGATTGGAGAATCTTTTTTTAATATTTGAAGAACCTGAATTACATTTAAGTCCTCAAAGAAGTAGAGAGATGTATTCTTTGTTAATTAAATTATCAGAGATTGGAGTCCAAATAGTTATGGAAACTCACTCAAGTTATTTTGTTGGATTGAAGCAGTATAAATCAATTTGTCTAATAAAAAAAATAAAAAATGACATAAAAGTTTATCAATATACTGGAAAACTTTTAAATGGTGATGAAATAAAAAATTTTAATATGAATTATTGGATAAACCCGGATAGGGGAGAGATGTTTTTTGCCAAAAAAGTAATATTAGTTGAAGGACAAACAGATAAAATAGCACTATCTTACTTAGCTAAAAAACTAGGGATTTATAATTATAATTATTCAATAGTAGAATGTGGAAGTAAAAGTATTATTCCGCAATTTATAAAAATTTTAAATGCATATAAGATACCATATGTTGCAGTTTATGATAAGGATAATCACAAGTGGAGAAATGAGACTGAAATAGAAAATTCTAATATGAAAAATAAAAAAATAAAAGGACTTATAAATAAATATATAGGTGATTATATAGAGTTTGAAAATGATATTGAGGAAGAGGTTTATCAAGAAGAAAGAGAAAGAAAAAATTATAAAAATAAACCATACTATACTCTCCAAAAGATAAGTGAAGATGAATACAAAATTCCTTTGAAATTAGAAGAAAAAATAAAAAGAATATATAAATAAAGATAGAGATTAAAAAACTCTATCTTTTTTATAAAATATCAATTAAAAGCTTTATAAACATTGAAAATATTTAATAAAATTATAAGGATAATAGAAATATTGAATATCTTTTCAATATATTCATTTGATAATCGATGATTAAGTTTTGCTCCAATAAGTCCTCCAAGAATACCACCTATAACCATTAAAGGTAACATTTCTAAATTATAAATAGAAAATCCTGTTCCAATAGAGATTAAAAACAGCTTTGAAAATTGAGATAATAAAATTATAAATACAGAGCTAATAGCAGCATTTCTAGTAGGAAAAGAAAATAACATAATTAAAATAGCTACATTAATTGGTCCGCCTCCAATGCCAAGAAATGAAGCTATTCCACCGAGAGAAAGTCCAACTAAAAATATAATAAAAATATTTTTAATTTTATATTTTGGAAGATAGTCTTTAAGCAAAACTAAACTTAAAAGTACTATTAAAATTAAAGCTTGAATTCCTTTTCCAAAACTTTCATTTTTAAAAAGAGTTAAAAAAATATCAAAAGATTTTTTTCCAATACCCCCTCCCAGAATAGATCCGATAGCTAAAATAATTGTATTAAAGTCAGCTTTAAATCCAGATTTAAATTGTTTAATAGTAGCTACAAGTGCCATGGAAAAAACTGTAACAGAAGATAGAACTCCTACTGTAGAAAGATTATAGTCTCCTAAAGCATCAAGAACAGGCTTAATAATTACTCCCCCACCAAGTCCAGCTAAAGATCCTAAAGTTGTAGCACAAATAGCAGTTATAAAATAAATAAAAAACATGAGACCTCCTAAGATGTTAAAGTGAATATATTTAAAAAATGAAAATACCAAGTAAAGATGTCAGTAGTAAAATAATTATAGGATTGATTTTAGAAATATATTTAGTTCCTAAAAAAACAATAAGAAAAATAAAAGTTGCCTTGATTCCTTGAGAGTAATCATTTACAAAAAAAGTTGGTTTAGCAATAATTATTCCAGCAAAAGATATAAGAGCTAGAGTAACAGGTTTCACGCCTCTAAAGAATAAGTCTTTTTTAGGATTATCTTTTATTTTATAAAAAATGCTAGCTACAATGAGGATAACTATAAAAGAGGGCAAGGCAGAACTAAAGGTAGCTACAAAAGCTCCAGGAATTCCAGCAACCTGATGTCCAACAAAAGTTGCTGTATTAATAGCGATAGGACCAGGTGTAACTTGAGATATTGCAATAATATCTAAAAATTGTTGTTCTGTTAACCAATTTTGTCTAAAAACTACATCTTGCATAAGAGGAAGCATTGCCAACCCACCACCAAAAGAGAAAAGTCCTATTTTAAAAAATTCATAAAAAAGTGTAAAGTATATCATCTGTCCCCCTTAATAGTGAAAAATATAATGCAACCAATTCCAAAAAATAGAATTAAGAATATAGGTGATACATTAAACAGAACTAAACTTAACAGAGATATAAAAAATATAGAATAACTTAATTTATCAACTAAAGTATTTTTAGAAAGTTTAATAACAGAAGATAAAATAAGTGCAGCAATTCCTGCTCTTAGACCAATAAATAGTTTTTGCATTACAGGATTTAGAAAACTTTTGGCAAAAAATGCAGAAATTATAATAATAACTAAAAGAGAAGGACCAACAACTCCTAAAGTAGCAGCAATAGAACCTAAAACACCCATACGTTTTTTTCCAATAAAAGTAGCTGCATTAATAGCAATAGGACCAGGTGTCATTTGTGAAATAGAGATTATTTCAAGAAGCTCATCTTTATCAATCCATTTTTTTCCATAAATCATTTCTCTCTCTATAAGTGGAATCATGGCGTATCCACCTCCGAAGGTAAACATTCCAATCTTAAAAAAAGTAAGAAAAAGTTCTAACATAAAAACCCCCTTAATTGAAATAAAAGCAGAGGAAGACCTCTGCTTTTTATATTTGTTAATTATACATTGTACATGTCTTTAATTTTAGCTTGTAACTCTTCATCAGCTATATAATCGTCATATTCCATTAACTTATCAATAATTCCACTTGGAGTTATTTCGATTATTCTGTTAGCTACAGTTTGGATAAACTCATGGTCATGAGCTCCAAATAATATAGTTCCTTTAAAATTAGTTAAAGCCTTGTTAAGAGACGTAATTGACTCAAGGTCTAAGTGGTCAGTAGGGTTATCAAAGATTAAAACATTTGCATTAGTAAGCATCATTCTTGATAACATACATCTAACTTTTTCTCCTCCAGAAAGAACTTTAGCTTTTTTAGTAGCTTCTTCTCCAGAGAATAACATTCTTCCTAAGAATCCTCTAACAAAAGCATCGTGTTGATCAGGAGAATATTGTCTTAACCAATCAATTAAATCTAAATCGCAGTTCTCAAAGAATGCAGAGTTATCTTTAGGCATATATGCTTGAGTAGTTGTAACTCCCCATGTATAAGTTCCACTATCTGCTTCCATTTCACCAGATAATATAGAGAATAAAGTTGTTTTAACAATATCATTTTGAGAAATGAATACAACTTTATCATTTGTATTTATTGTAAATGATACGTTATCTAAGATCTTAACTCCATCGATAACTTTTGTAAGATTTTCAACTTTAAGAAGATTGTTTCCAGCGTCTCTTTCAGGTTTGAATTCAACAAATGGATATTTTCTATTAGATATTTGCATATCTTCAAGTTGTAATTTCTCAAGTTGTTTCTTTCTAGATGTTGCTTGCTTTGATTTAGATGCGTTAGCACTGAATCTAGCAATGAACTCTTGAAGTTCCTGTCTCTTTTGATCTAATTTTTTATTCTTATTATTTATTAATGTTTGCATTAATTGGTTAGACTCATACCAGAAGTCATAGTTTCCAACATACATTTTAACTTTTCCATAGTCGATATCAGCTATGTGAGTACAAACTTTATTTAAGAAGTGTCTATCGTGAGATACAACAATAACAGTAGTATCTTCTAAATTCATTAAGAACTCCTCAAGCCAAGCTATAGCTTGAATATCAAGTCCGTTTGTAGGCTCGTCAAGTAATAGAACATCAGGATTTCCAAATAAAGCTTGAGCTAGTAAAACTTTAACTTTATCAGGTTCGCTTAACTCTCTCATTAATTTATAGTGTAAGTCAGCTGTTATTCCAAGACCTGTTAAAAGCATCTCAGCTTCAGTTTCAGCTTCCCATCCATTTAACTCAGCAAACTCTCCTTCAAGTTCAGCAGCTCTCATACCATCTTCATCAGAAAATTCAGTTTTAGCATAAATTTCATTTCTCTCTTCAATTATTTTCCAAAGCTTAGTATGTCCCATTAAAACAACGTTTATAACTGACTCATCTTCATGAGCAAAGTGATCCTGTTTAAGAACAGCCATTCTTTTATTTTTATCAAAGATTACTTCTCCCTCAGTAGGATCTAAATCCCCTGAAAGTATTTTTACAAATGTTGATTTTCCAGCACCGTTAGCTCCAATAAGTCCATAACAGTTTCCAGGAGTAAATTTAACGTTTACATCCTCGAAAAGCTTTCTACCAGAAAATCTCATACTTAGATTACTAGTTGCTATCATTTAAAAACTTCCTCCTAAATATTTATAATATAAATTTAAATTTTGAACACATATCTCAAATATTATATCATGAATTTTAAGAATAGGAAATATAATATATTTTCTTTTTTTTTAAATTATGTTAGAATATTCTATAAAATTTGTGTAAGAAAGAGAGGAAAAAGAGTGAATTTATTTACTCCTTTAGATATAAAAAATAAGAGGTTAAAAAACAGAGTTGTTTTACCACCTCTAGTAAGATTTTCTATGGTAGGAAAAGATGGGTATGTAACGGAGGGTCTTTTAGAGTGGTATAAAGATGTTGCAGAAGGTGGTACAGGATTAATTATTGTTGAAGCCAGTTGTGTAGCAGAAGATGGAAAATTAAGAGATAACCAAATAGGAATATGGGATGATTCTTTTATTGAAGGATTGTCAAAAGTAGCTAATATTGGTAAAAAATATGATGTTCCAATGCTAATTCAAATTCATCACGCAGGATTTAAAGATGAAGTGGCAAGAGTTTCAGAAGAAGTTTTAGATAAAATTTTAGACCAATTCGTAGAAGCGTTTAAAAGAGCAAAAAAAGCAGGATTCGATGGAGTTGAAATACATGGAGCTCACACATACTTGATATCTCAATTAAACTCTAGATTGTGGAATATCAGAGATGATAAATATGGAGGATCTTTTGAAAAAAGAATGTATTTTACAAAAACTTTAGTTGAAAGAACAAAGGAGTTATTTGATGATAACTTTATATTAGGCTATAGAATGGGAGGAAATGAGCCTGAATTAGAAGATGGAATAGCAATAGCAAAATATTTAGAAAATATAGGAGTTGATTTAATCCACGTATCTTCAGGTGTTCCAAATCCAGAAAAAAAACAAGAAGTAAAAATAGATATTCCTAAAAATTTTCCATTTGATTGGGTGATTTATTTAGGAGTTGAAATAAAAAAGCATGTTAATATTCCTGTAATAGGTGTAAGAAATATTAAAAGTGAAGAACAAGCAAGTACGTTGATAGAAAATGGAATGTTAGATCTTGTAGCAATAGGTAGAGGAATGATAGCAAGACCTAATTGGGTAGAGTTTGCTAAAAAAGAGTATTATAAAAGAACAGGAAAAATGGTGAAGTAATGATTATAAAAAGTTTAGATATATTTTGTGAAATTATCGATAATTTTGGAGACATTGGAGTAGTGTATAGACTTGCAAAAGAGTTAAAAACTTTTTATAATGATAATGTTAAAATAAGAGTTATTTTAAATAGAGTAAATGAATTTGTGAATATGAATAAAAAAGCGAAAGATACAGACTATCAAGAGATAGATGGAATTATTTATATGACAAATGAATATTTAGCTAAAAATATATGTACATTTTCTCCTGCAAATGTTATAATAGAGGCCTTTGGATGTAACATTTTAGAGACGTATTTGGAAAAAGCTAAACTAGAATCATCGCTATTAATAAATCTGGAGTATTTGTCTGGGGAAGATTGGATAGAAGGGATACACCTTATGGAGTCACCTCTTGGAGCTGAAAAATTAAAGAAATTTTTCTTTATGCCAGGATTTACAGAAAAAAGTGGTGGAGTAATAGTAGATAAGTTGTTTTTAAATAGAAAAAAAAGTGTTTTAGAAAATAAAAAGTTTTATTTAGAGAAATATATACCCGAAATAGATGAAAGTTATTTTTTGGGAACGATATTTAGTTATGAAAAAAACTTTTTACCATTAATAGATGTCTTGTTAGAAAATGGTAAGCAAAATTGCTTATTAATACTTGGTGAAAAATCTCAAATGAGTATAAATAAGATAATTGAAAATTTAAATTTCACTTATTCAAATGAAGGAATTTATAAATATAAAAACATTCTAATTAAATTTATGCCATTTTTAGAACAAGAGGAATATGAAGAATTGATAAATTTAGCAGATTATAATTTTGTTAGAGGAGAGGATTCTTTTGTAAGAGCTTTACTAACGGGAAAACCCTTTGTATGGCACATATATTTACAAGATGAAATGGCTCATATGGATAAGATTGATGGTTTTATAAAAAGATATGATGAAACTTTAAAAAGTTTAGAATTAAATAAAGGATTAGATATTCACACAAAGCTATTAAGAGATTATAATTTAAGAGATAGTAACTCTTTAGAGTTGGGAAATGAAAAATTTGATGATTTTTTTAAAGAGTTTGAAAATATTTCAAAACTTTCTCAAAGCTACTCAGAGTACATTGAATTAAAATGTAATCTTATAGATAAATTAAATGAATTTATTTTAAAATATTAGGAGGTTCAATTATGAAAACTGCTCAAGAATTAAGAGCTGGAAGTACAGTAAAGATTGGAAACGATCCTTACGTAATTTTAAAAGCAGAGTATAACAAATCAGGAAGAAACGCTGCTGTAATGAAGTACAAAATGAAAAACTTATTAAACGGAAATATATCAGATGCTATATATAAAGCTGATGATAAAATGGACGATATCAGACTTGATAAAGTTAAAGCTGTTTACTCATATAACGATGGAGATTTCTATGTATTCTCAAATCCTGAGACTTGGGATCAAATCGAGTTAAAAGATGAGGATTTAGGAGACGCTTTAAACTATTTAGAAGAAGGAATGGAATTAGAGGTAGTTTATTACGAATCAACTCCAGTTGCTGTTGAGTTACCAACTTTCGTTGAGAGACAAGTAACTTATACTGAGCCTGGATTAAGAGGAGATACTTCTGGAAAAGTAATGAAACCAGCTAAAATAAATACTGGATTCGAAATTCAAGTACCTTTATTCGTTGAGCAAGATGAGTGGATCAAGATTGATACAAGATCTAACGAATATGTAGAGAGAATTAAAAAGTAATAAAAATTAGGTTGAAGATTATATCTTCAACCTTTTTTTATTTAATAGAAAAATATTCAAAAAAAAAATGCCACAAGGGATAACAAGAGTAATCTTATACCCGTATTAAATACCTTAGTGCTGCTTCCTTCCAGATCTGACACGGTTCGATAATAATACGCCATAAGGCTCCTGCCACCACACTTGTGACATATGTAATTATATCATTAAATAAATAAAAATACAAGTAAAAAAATTAGAAAATATTTTTAAAAAAATTTTTGATTCTATTCTTTTTTTCTTTAAGATTATTTTCATATTTATTTTTTAATTGATTTTCTAAAAAAACACTAAAAAGTTCTCGATTATTTATTAAAGTTCTCTTAACTTCATTTGGAATTGAAGTTTTGATTGTAACAATATCTGTATTATTAGAAAAATGATTAGTGATAGATAAAGTATGATAGTTATTTTCGGTTAATTTTATAAGCTCTTCAAGAATATTTTTTTTAATATCATCTAATTTAGGAGAGTTTAAAATAAAGTCTTTATTTAATTTAATCTTATCAATAGTAGTTGTACCATCAATTTTAAGATTTTCTCCAGAAATAGATATTAATTGTTCACTAGATAAAGTACCATTTGAAATATAGTTATTTACTTTATAGAAAGAATCAACATTAAAATTAGAAAGACTAATATAAATATTACCAACTAAAGTATGTGTATTAATATCTCCATAAACTTTACCGCTTCCATTTTCATGTGCTAAGGATATATTCAAAGGTAAAGAGATATTTTTAGATAAATCAGTATTAAAATCTTTAAAAGAACCATTAAAATCTATTTTTGATATTTTTCCAGAAAAAGATATATTTTCGATAAAAATATTTGTATTTTTTTCTAAATTACTATGACTTTTTATTTTTAATAAAAAATCCTTTGTTTTTTTAGAAAAATTATTAATTTGTTCTTTAAGTTCAATGTTGAACTCTTTTTGTATAATTACATCAATATAATCAGTATTTTGAATTAAAAAATTTATTAAATTATTAGACAGAGTTTTAGAAAAATTATCTTTATTAAAACTAGAGCTAAAAAATTTAGATAAATTTTTGTCAAACTGTATTTTATTGTCAATTTCTTTAAGAAATTCAGTAGTTTTTTCATTTGAATTATTTGTATTGGTAAGGGATGAAGATATCAAGTTATTATTAAAGCTAATTCCATTAAGAGTTAAATTATTAATAGTAAAGTTATTTTTAGATTTTAAAAAATTTTTGAAGTCCATTTTACATTCAATTTTTTCAATTGAAATATTATATTCAATTAAAGATAAGTTTTTTAATTCAAAAGAGTTATTAAAAAAACTAAAATTAGCTTTTTTAATAGTTACTTCTTGTTTAAAAGAAGTTGAAAGTTGTTTTGTGATAATATTTTTAAAATATATATTTTTTCCAAAAAAAAGAATAATTAAAAATATTAAAATACTAGATATAATAACTAGCATTTTGTTTTTCATAAAATCCTCCTAAAATATTAAAGGCAAGAAATAAATTTCCTGCCTTTAAATAATTTTTTTTGATTATAGTGCTAATCCACCACTAACTTCAATTGTTTGTCCAGTAATGTATGAAGACTCATCACTTGCTAAAAATAATACAGTATTAGCAATATCTTCAGGCATTCCTAATTTTCCTAAAGCTGTTCTCTCAAGCATTCCATTGATAACATCTTCTGGTAAAACATCAGTCATTGGAGTAGAGATAAATCCAGGAGCAACACAGTTAGCTCTAACTTGAGCACCTTTTCTAGCTAATTCTTTAGCCCATGTTTTAGTCATTGCGATAACTCCACCTTTAGTAGCAGCGTAGTTAGCTTGACCAATGTTCCCATATAAACCTACAACAGATGATATAGTAACAATTGAGCCCTTTTTATTTTTAGTCATTAAAGGAGCAACAGCTTGAGTCATATTGAAAACTCCTTTTAAGTTAACGTTAATTACAGCATCCCAAGCATCTTCACTCATTCTTACAAATGGTGCATCTTTAGTAATACCTGCATTGTTAACAAGAATATCGATTCTACCAAATTCATCTTTTATTTTTTTTACTAATTCTTTAATAGCATCTCTATCAGTTACATTTAAAATTTCATGTCTAACATTAGTTTGTTCAAAAGTAGCTTCACCCATATCACACGATATAACTAATTCAGCACCTTCAGAAGCTAACTTCTCAACTATAGTTCTTCCAATTCCTCTAGCACTTCCAGTAACTAAAGCAATTTTTCCTTCTATTCTATTCATATAGATCCTCCTATAAAATACATGTGTCATTTAATAGTATAATCATTTTAAAAAAATGTCAATAATTTCCTGAAAAAATTAGTGAGATGTTCCCATTTTGAATAGAGTTTCGTTTAATTTATCAGCTTGTTTTTCTGGAAGTAAAAGAACTAAAACATCACCAGCAAGAATTTTACTACTCCCTTTAGGAATATATTCAGTTTCTCCTCTTCTGATGGCAACAACAAGAGTATTTTTAGGCCAAGTAACATCTCTTATTAATTTCTCATCAAATTCAGATTCTGCAGAAACAGGAATGCAAATTAGAGTTTTTTCGTGATGCTCGTGACGATCTTCTTCTAAATCATCCTCAATTTTTTTCTTAGGCATTCTATCGTATAAGATTTCATAAATAGGTTCTAATTTTAGAATATCTGTAATATAGTATGCTACAATAGAAACTGTTGCAATTGCTAAAAGATGATCAAAGCTACCAGTCATTTCTAAAATTAGAATAACTCCGGTTATAGGAGCTCTAACAACAGCAACAAAAAATCCAGCCATTCCCAAAATCATATAGTGAATAACAAAATCACTATGAAGATTAAAAGTTGTTATAAGCGTTAGTGCATAGATTTTTCCAAGAATAGCACCTAAAACAAGCATTGGTAAAAATATACCACCTTGAAATCCAGTTGCATACGATATTGTTGTAAACAATAGCTTAACAACAAAAACTAATAAAAGAAATAGTATTGTTTGATTAAGGTGAGGCAACTCTTCAACTAAATGATGTCCACCACCAGTTATATCTGGCATAATAAAACATATAATAAATGATAACGTCATAACAGATGATATTTTAATAGATCTTGGAAGTTTGATATCTTTGAAAATATCTTGTGTTTTAACCAAAGAAACAGTAAAAAGTTTTCCAAAAAATGCAATAACAATCCCAAAAACTATAAAAAATAAAAATTGAAAATAAGGATTAACATCTGTAGGGTATTTAACATTTAAATTAAAAGATGGATCCATTCCAAATATTCTTCTAGCTACGAAATTAGAACAAATGCTAGCTAGGAATGTACAGATAATAAGTTTAGAAGAAAAGAAACGGTGAAGTTCTTCCATACTAAAAACAACTCCAGCTAATGGTGCGCCAAAGGCTCCAGCTAAACCAGCACTTGAACCAGCTGTTACAAGATATTTTTCATCAGTATAATTTCTTTTGAAAATTTTAGTAAATCCATATCCAATATACGATCCTAATTGTACTGAAGGTCCTTCTCTACCTAAAGATAAACCAGCTCCAATACCAAGCAAACCACCAAAGAATTTAACTAAAAGTTCTTTTATCCAAAAGATATAATCTAGTTTTCTTAAAATTAAAGCTTTAACTTGTGGAATACCACTTCCACCTGTTGTAGGAAATTTTCTAGATAAATAATCTACAAAAAGACCTATAACGATAAAAATTCCCCATATTAAAAGAAGTTTAGAGGGATTTGTAAGAAATTCCCTACTAATATAGTGTTCTCTGAGATTACCGGCAACTCCTAAACCATACCTATAGATAGATACGATAACTCCAGTAATAACACCTACAAGAAGAGAGAGACCATACAGACCTCTATTTCCTTTTTGGAGAAGTTCAACATGATTTTTGATTTCTCTTTTTCTGCTCATAAAAATCTCCTTGATGACATATTGTACTACTTGGGAATATTAACATAAAACCTATAAAAAGTAAAGTAGAATCAAACAAAAGTGAAGGGGGTTGCGTTAAATGAAAGGATAGGGTAGAATATAATGTAATAGAACGTTATACTAATGAGGTGATTAATTTGAAATTCAATAAAATGCAAGGAGCTGGTAATGATTTTTTACTTTTTGATGGAGTAAAAAATAAATATGAAAATTATTCGAAGATAGCCAAAAAACTTTGTGATAGACGTTATGGAGTTGGAGGAGATGGTATAATGATTGCGGAGGAGAGTCAAAAAGCTGATATAAAAATGGTTTATTATAATTCAGATGGTTCAAAAGGTGAGATGTGTGGAAATGGAATTAGATGTTTCTCAAAATTTATTTATGAAGAGGAAATCGTAAAAAAAAGCGAAATAACAATAGAGACAGGCGATGGAATAAAAACAGCTTATTTAACTATAGATGATAAAAATAAAGTGCAATCAATAATGATATCTATGGGTAAAGCAAGATTAAATTCTAAAGAGATTCCAGTATTAATAGAAAAAAATAAAGTTATAAATGAAAAAATAAGTATTGATGGTGAAGATATAATTTTTTCAGCTGTATTAATTGGAGTTCCACATGCGGTAATAATAAGAGAGGATTTGGAGAGTGTTGATGTAAATACTCTGGGAGCAAAGATTGAAAAAGATAAATTATTTCCTAAAAATATAAATGTAAATTTTATTCAAATTTTAGATAAGTGTAGAATAAAAATAAAGACATGGGAAAGAGGAGCTGGAAGAACACTAGCTTGTGGAACAGGATCATGTTCAGGAGTTTATATTTCTAATTTATTAGGATTAGTTGAGGATGAAGTAGTTGTAGAAACAGAGGGCGGAGTATTAAAAATTAAATTACAAGGGGATGAAGTATTTATGATAGGAACAGCAGAAACCACATTTAAAGGAGAGATAATATGGGAATAGCAGAAAAATTAATGTTTATTCTTTTTTTAATTTTGATAAGTGCATTCTTCTCTATGGCAGAGATATCTTTGGCAGGAGCAAGAAAAATTAAATTACAGTTATTAGTAGATGAAGGTAATGAAAATGCAAAAAAAGTTATTAATCTTCAAAGTAATCCAGGTAACTTTTTTACAACTGTACAAATAGGATTAAATATAGTAGCTATATTAGCTGGTATAATTGGAGATGGAATATTATCACCAATAATAAATAAATATATAGGAAATCCAACAATAGCATTTTTGATATCATTTATATTTGTAACAGGATGCTTTATTGAGTTTGCAGATTTAATACCAAAAAGATTAGCAATGGTTTATCCAGAAAAAATAGCGCTTACTTTAGTAAATCCAATGACTTTAACAATAAAGATTTTAACACCGATTGTATTTATATTTAGTGGTGTGGCTAATTTAGTTTTTAAAGTGTTTAATACACCAAACTCAAGAGATGAATTAATAACTCATGATGATATTTTTGCATTGGTAGATGCAGGAGCAGAAGCAGGAGTAGTACATACAAAAGAGCATCATCTAATTGAAAATGTGTTTGAACTTGAGCAAAGATGGGTATCATCAGCAATGACAACAAGAGATGAAATAGTATATTTTACTTTAGAAGAAACAGAAGAAAGCATAAAACAAAAAATAGCAGAGTATCCACATTCTAAATTCTTGGTTTGTGAGAGTGATATAGATTCTATATATGGATATGTTGGTTCAAAAGATATTTTACCTAGAATTTTAAAAGGAGAATCTAGTGGACTTCAAAATATAAAAGAGATAACAAATAGAAATATTTTAATTATTCCTAATACACTTACTCTTTCAGAGATGCTAGATAGATTTAATGAAGCTAGAGAAGACTTTGCCGTAATATTAAATGAGTATGCTCATGTTGTAGGAGTTATAACTTTAAATGATGTTGTTTCAACTTTAATGGGGGACGTAGTTTACCCAATGCAAGAGGAGTATATAATAAAAAGAGGAGATGGCTCTTGGCTAATAGATGGAGTTACAGCTACTGAGGATGTAAAAAAAGTTCTAGAAATAGAAGCGTTTCCAGAAGAGGATAGCTATGAAACAATAGCTGGCTTTATGATGTATATGTTGAAAAGTATACCTAAAAAAGGTGCTCACATAGAGTTTGATGGTTATAGTTTTGAAGTGGTAGATGTAGATAACTTTAAAATAGATCAACTTTTAGTTATAAAAGAGGAAAAGAAATCAGAGGATGATTTAGAAAATAATGAGAATGAATAAAAAAAGGTAGCTTTACAAGCTACCTTTTTTATTATCTTGTTATATTTTGTTCTTTAGCAATTCTTTTAACCTCTTCAGCAACAACAGTAGCCACTCTTGGATCAAAAGCATTTGGGATAACATATTCTGGCGTTATTTCATCGTCTTGAATTAATTTAGCAATTCCAACGGCTGCAGCAATTTTCATCTCTTCAGTTATTTTTTTAGCTTTAGCATCAAGAGCTCCTCTGAAAATTCCTGGGAAAGCTAAAACATTATTAACTTGATTAGGGTAGTCCGATCTACCAGTACCTACAATTTTTGCGCCTCCTGCAATAGCGTCTTCAGGCATAATTTCAGGATTAGGGTTAGCCATAGCAAAAACAATAGCATCCTTATTCATAGTTTTAACCATATCAACTGATAAAATATTAGCAGCAGAAACTCCTATAAAAACATCTCTTCCAATAACAGCTTCTTTAAGTCCACCTTTAATATTTTCAGGATTTGTAATATCAGCTATTTCTGATTTTAAGAAATTGTAGTTAGCTTTATCGTCTCTGTTTATAATACCATCAATATCATTAACAACAATATCTTTTGCACCCATTTTAATAAGAAGTTTGATAATTGAACTACCAGCAGCACCTGCTCCACTAACAACAAATTTAGCAGATTCAAAAGATTTATTAACTAATTTAAATGAATTGATAAGAGCAGCTACAACAACAATAGCTGTTCCATGTTGATCATCATGGAAAACAGGAATATCAAGTTCATTTTTTAATCTTGTTTCAATTTCGACACATCTAGGAGCAGAAATATCTTCTAAATTTATACCCCCAAATCCAGGTGCGATTAATTTAACAGCTTTAATAATCTCTTCAGTATCTTGTGTATCTAAGCAGATAGGAAAAGCATCAACATCTGCAAATTGTTTAAAAAGAATAGCTTTTCCTTCCATAACAGGGAGAGCAGCTTCAGGACCAATGTTTCCTAAACCTAGTACAGCAGAACCGTCAGTAACAACAGCAACCATATTTCCTTTAGATGTATATTTATATACATTTTCAACATTTTCTTTTATTGCTAAACAAGGAGCAGCAACTCCAGGAGAATAAGCTAAACTTAGTTCCTCTTTATTTGTAACAGCAACTTTTGACACAACTTCAATTTTTCCTGAATGAGTCTCGTGTAGCTTTAAAGATTTTTCAAAAACTGTAGACATAATATATTACCCCTTTAATTAAATTTATTTTGAGCTATTTCTAGCTATTTCATATAGGTCATTTCCTTCGCAATCATTTATAACGATTGCTGGGAAGTCAACAACTTCAAGTCTTCTAATTGCTTCAGCACCTAAATCCTCGTAAGCAATGATTTCACTACTTTTTACAGACTTAGCAATTAATGCGGCAGCTCCACCAACAGCTGCAAAATATATAGCTCCATTTTTAACAATAGAATCTTTAACTTTTTGATCTCTTGCGCCTTTTCCAATCATTCCTTTTAAACCTTGATCTAAAATAGCAGGAGAATATGAATCCATTCTATAACTAGTAGTAGGTCCACAACTTCCAATAGGTTGTCCAGGTTTAGCAGGAGTAGGTCCAGCATAATAGATAATTTGTCCTTTTACATCAAAAGGTAGTTCTTTACCTTCTTCTAAAAGTTTAACTAATCTAGCATGTGCAGCATCTCTAGCAGTATAAATAACACCAGTTATAGAAACGGCATCACCAGATTTTAATTTTTTTATATCTTCATCTCTTAACGGAGTAGTTAATTTTATCATAATGTTACCTCCTTGTGTCTAGCAGCATGGCAATTTAAGTTAACAGCAACTGGTAAAGATGCAAAGTGACACGCTTGAGTTTCAACTTTAACAGCAAGAGCAGTAGTTTTTCCACCAAGACCTTGAGGACCAACATTAGTATCATTTATTAATTTTAAAAGTTCAGCTTCTAACGCTGCAGCAATTGGATCAGGATTAATATCTTCAATTTCTCTTAGAAGAGCTTCTTTAGCTAATTCAGCACATCTTTCGAAGTTTCCACCAATTCCAACACCAACAACGATAGGAGGACAAGGATTTCCACCTGCGTTTTTAATACTATCAACAACAAATTTTTTGATACCCTCTACTCCATCAGCAGGTTTGAACATTTTTAATGTACTCATATTTTCAGACCCACCACCTTTAGGGGCTACAATAATTTTAACTTTATCAGAACCAGGTACAAGTTTAGTATGAATAACAGCAGGAGTATTGTCCTGTGTATTAACTCTATCTAGAGGATGTCTAATAACAGATTTTCTTAAATATCCATCTTTATATCCCTTAGCAACTCCAGCATTAACAGCAGAGTAAATGTCTCCATTGATTTTAACTTCAGTTCCAATTTCTAAGAAAACAACAACAAGACCAGTATCTTGACACATAGGAACATTATCCTTTGCAGCAATCTCGTCATTCTCAATAATTTGACTTAAAATAACCTTCCCCAATTCACTAGTTTCTGTTTTTTGGCATTCTTTAATTTTGTTTAAAACGTCACTGCCAATAAAGTAGTTAGCTTCAATACAAAGTCTAGCAACTTCATTAGTAACTAAATCTAAATCTAGTACTTTCATTTTTCCTCCTTAAATTTCCGTGTATGCTTTTTTATTAATAAAGAAAGGTACCATCCTTTCCTAAATAGTAAAGAGGCACCTTCTTAAAAAACTACTTTTTGATTTTAACTCTCATTAAAAGGTCTCCTATTTTAACATCTCCAGAAGCAACTACTTCAAGCGCTTCAACTTGGTCCATGTTTGCAATAATAACAGGAGTTTTTGTTGATTTAGCATGTTCTTTAATGTAAGCTAAATCATATTTAATAAGCTCATCTTTAACCTCTACAGTTGATCCAGGTTCAGCAATTCTAGTGAATCCTTCTCCATTTAATTTTACTGTGTCAATTCCAAAGTGAACTATTAACTCAAGTCCGTTAGGAACTTCAAAACTAACAGCGTGGTTAGTAGCGAAAATATCAATTTCACCAGCAACAGGTGAGCAAATTGCTCCTTCAGCAGGATCAATTCCACATCCATCCCCAATCATTTTTTGAGAAAAAGCGTCATCTGGTATTTCGCTTAAAGGAATAACTTTTCCGTTTAATGGTGAATAGATATTAAACCATTCATCCTCTTTTTTCTTTTTAAAGAAATCAAATAATCCCATAGTCAAATCTCCTTTCAAATAAAATGCGAAATATATGTAATATTATTTCACATTTAGTTCATTAAATCAATAATATTTTTTAAAAAAAGCATACAAAGAATAAAAGAAAAATCTATGTACTATAAATAAATTATATCATAAGATTTATTTATTTTCCTAGCAATTCTTTTATTTTTTTAATAAAATTATCAACATCCTCTTTTGTGCTGTCAAAAGATGTAACAAGTCTTACTTCGTGGATATTTTCATTCCATATATAGAAATAAAAAGACTTTTGAAGTTCAGAAATTATTTCTTTAGGTAAAATAGCAAAAACAGCATTAGCTAAAACTTCTTTTGTTACAGGTATTTTAATTTTTTCTAATTCTAATTTTAAATATTGAGCAATATCATTTGCATTTTTAGCACATTCAAACCAAACATTGTTTTTTATATAAGGAATAAATTGAGCAGACATAAATCTCATTTTTGAATACAATTGAAGATTTTGTTTTCTTATCCAAGAAAATTCTTTAGCTAATTCTTTATTAAAGAATATCAAAGCTTCACCAAACATTAAGCCATTTTTAGTACCACCAAAAGATAAAACATCAACTCCTAAATCTCCAGTCATTTCTTTAAAAGAACATCCTAAAGCTACAGCAGCATTAGAAATTCTTGCTCCATCCATATGCAAAAGCATATTATTTTCCTTAGCAAAATTAGAAATAGCTTTAATTTCATCTAATGTATAAACAGTTCCATATTCTGTAGTTTGGCTGATTGAAATAATTTCAGCTTTTGGTTTATGAAAGTTGTTTTTAAAAGTTAACCATTTTTTAGCAGATTCTAAGTCAAGTTTTCCATCTGTACTTGGAACTGTAAGAAGTTGCATACCAGTTATCTTGCTAGGCGCTCCAGTTTCATCTTGTACAATATGAGCATTCTCAGGAGTTATAACAGCAGATGCTCGAGCTTTCATTCCTTCTAGTGCTAATACGTTAGCTCCAGTACCATTAAATACAAAAAATACTTCAACATCCCCAAATATATCTTTGAAGCATTCAATTGCTTCTTGAGTGATTTCATCTGCTCCATAAGCAGAAACATGGCCGTTATTAACTTCAATTATTTTTTCTAAAATTTTCTGATGAACACCACTATAGTTATCACTAGCAAAAGATTTTTTCATAAATTATATTACCTCCCAGTATATTTATTTTAATACATTATAGTTTTTTTCTTTATAAAAAGCAAAAATAAATAAAACTTGACAAAATTGGAAGAAATCTTTAATATTTAGATAAAGATTATATTTAATTTGAACCATATATACTCCGAATATGGCGGAGAGTTTCTACGAGCTACCTTAAATAGCTTTCTATGGGTCACAACTTAGTATTTTTTATTAAGTTTTTTGACCTGTTTTTGCAGGTCTTTTTTATTTTAGTCAGTAATTATTATAAAATATTAAAATAAATCTAGGAGGGAAACATGGAAAAATTGTTTCAATTAAAAGAGCACGGAACGACAGTAAAGCAGGAGATAATAGCAGGGATTACAACATTTTTAACAATGGCATATATCATATTTGTTAATCCCTCAATATTATCAATGACGGGAATGGATAAAGGTGCATTAATAACAGTAACATGTTTAGCATCAGCGATAGGAACAGCTATAACAGCATTTTGGGTAAATGCACCATTAGCTATGGCACCAGGAATGGGATTAAATGCATTTTTTACTTTTACACTTGTTTTAGGAAATGGAGCAACATGGGAACAGGCTTTAGGAGTCGTATTTATATCTGGAGTTATCTTCTTAGCTCTAACATTTTCAGGATTGAGAGAGAAAATAATTGATGCTATACCGGCTGAAATTAGGTTAGCTGTGGGAGCAGGTATAGGTTTATTTATAGCTTTTATAGGAATGCAGGGAATGGGATTAATTGTAAGTAATCCAGCAACAGTGGTGGCTTTAGGAAAATTTAATTTAAATGTTGTTTTAGGATTAGTAGGTTTTGCAATCATGGGATTCTTAGAGATGAAAAAAGTTAAGGGTGGAATTTTAATAGGAATTGTGGCTACAACAGTTTTAGGAATTATATTTGGTGCAGTTCAATTACCATCACAAATAATATCAATGCCTCCAAGTCCAGCACCGATAGCTTTAAAACTTGATGTTTTAGGAGCAATTAAACCGATATTTTTAGGATCAATTTTTTCATTTATGTTTGTTGATTTATTTGATTCTTTAGGAACTATAATGGCTTGTGCTCATGAAGCTGAAATGATAGATGAAAAGGGTAAGATAAAAAATGTTAGTAAAATATTAGAAGCTGATGCAATAGCAACAGTAATAGGTTCTTTATTAGGAACATCAACAACTACAACATTTGTAGAGTCGGCTTCAGGAATAGCAGTTGGTGGAAGAACAGGATTAACAGCATTAACAACAGCAATATTATTTGCTATTTCATTATTCTTTTCTCCAATTATTGGAGTTGTACCAGCGTTTGCAACAGCTCCAGCTCTTATACTTGTAGGAGTTTATATGTTTAAAAATTTATTAGATATAGATTTCCATAATATAGAAGTTGCAATACCTTGTTTCTTAATAATAATAATGATGCCATTAACTTACAGTATATCAATTGGAATTTCTTTTGGATTTATTTCTTACATATTAGTATGTTTATTTGGTGGGAAAATTACACATGTAAAGCCTATAATGTGGGCGATAGGATTTTTCTCAGTTGTAGAATTAATGTTTAAATAAAAAAAGGAGCTAAGCTCCTTTTTTTTATGCATTCTTTTTTAAAGTTAGTTTTTCAGTTTTAAAGATAAAAGACATTCCAAAAGCTATTAAAGCTGGTATAACCCAAGGAAATCCGTGATTAGCAAGAGGAATAAAGCTTAAATCTACTTTTAACATTTCAGCTATACTGATTATTAAAGTTACTGCAACAACAGATTTAAAGGTAAAGTGATTTTTAATACCAAAAATATTTAGTAAAATAAGAACGATAGTAACTGGATAAAGTATTACTAAAACAGGTACAGATAAACTAATTATATAGTCTAATCCAGCAACAGAAAGTATTGTTGAAAAAATACAAATTCCAAGAGCTATTTTTTTATAAGATATTTTAAATAGTTTTGAAAACCATTCACTAGCTAAAGCAACTAATCCTACAGAAGTTGTTAAACAAGCTGCAGCAACACAAATTCCAAAAGCTATTTTCCCAATATTTCCAAGAGTCATTTCTGCTAAAGTTAGTGTTGTTTGAGCAGTTGTAAGACCTTTTATACTACTAATTTGTGCTCCTAAATAAATTAAGCTTAAATAGATAAATCCAAGACCAATAGCAGCAATAAATCCAGCATTACTTAAAAAAGATTTTTGTTCATTTGTATCAGTTACTCCCTTTCCTTCAAGTCCCCTAATAATTATAACTCCAAATAGAACAGAAGCTAAAGCGTCCATTGTCTGGTAACCGCTAACAAATCCATAAGAGAAAGGATTTCCATTTATTATAGAGTCAACAGGAGTTCCTAAATCGCTAGTTATTCCTAAAATAGTTATTAATGAAAGAATCAATAAGATAATAGGTGTTAAAAATTTACCTAGAATATCAGTTATACTTGATTCATTTAAAACTAAAAATAAAGTTACTCCAAAGAAAATAACAGATGTTAACACAGCTATAATAGTAGGGTTTGAATTAGGAAATAAGGGTAAAACTCCCATTTCAAAAGTAGTTGATCCAGTTCTTGGTATAGCAAATAGAGGACCTATAACTAATATTAATATAGTAGAGTAGATTGTATTAAATTTATTTGAAACTTTATTTGCAAACTCATCTAGACTTCCAACTTTTGTGAATGCAAGAATTCCAAGTAGTGGTAAACCAATTCCAGTTAGAAAAAATCCTAGACCAGCTTCAAACCAATCTTTTCCTACAGCTACTCCAACAGAAGGTGGGAATAGTAAATTTCCTGCTCCAAAAAACATAGAGAATAGAGCGAAACCTAAAATTAAAATTTCTTTCTTTTTATTCATTGTAACCTCCAAAAAATTAGTATTATTGTAATAAAAAAATGTGTGTGTTTAAATAATTAGAAAAATTGTATCAAAAAATCAGGAAAAAATCAAGAATAAAATAATGAAAAAAAGGTATGAATGTACTAAAAAAATAGTATATAGAACAATAAAGTTTAGAAAAAAATATAAGAACCCTTTAAAAACAACAGGTTTGTTTTCCAAAAATACGAACAAAAAAATAAAAAAATTGTTATCTATTAAACAGGAAAAATAAATGTTAGGATTATTTTATAAAATATTAAGGATAAATTAAGGAGGAGTTATTATGGAAATATTGAAATCTATAATAAATGGAACTAATGCAATTTTGTGGGAAAAAAATGTGCTTGTAGTAATGCTTATTGGAATGGCTTTGTATGCTAGTTACAAAACTAAATTTATGCAAATTAGATTATTTGGAGAAATAGTAAAAACTCTAAAAGGTGAAAAAACAAATGGAGAAAAAATAAGTTCGTTAGAGGCTTTTTATTTGGGAACAGCTTGTAGGGTAGGAGCAGGAAATATAGCTGGAGTTGTAGCAGCGATATCAATAGGAGGACCTGGTGCATTATTTTGGATGTGGATAGTGGCATTACTTGGGGCTTCAACAGCATTTGTTGAATCAGTTCTATCTGTAGTTCACAGAGAAAAAGATTCTAACGGAAATTATAAAGGTGGAACGCCTTGGGTTATAAAAAATAGATTAAAAAAGAAATGGTTAGGGATAATTTATGCAGTAGCTTCTGTGATATGTTATATAGGAGTTATTCAAGTTATGGCAAACTCTGTAACTGAATCAGTAGTTGGAGCTTATAAATTAAATCCAACAATAATTTCAATAATATTAGCACTATTAGTTGCATTAACAATTTTCGGAAAAGGAAAAAAAGATAAAATTGTGACAGCATTAAATAAAATTGTTCCTGTAATGGCTTTTATGTATTTAGTAGTTGTATTATATGTCCTTTTAACTAATATAACAGAAATACCAATGGTCTTTGGAAAAATATTCTCAGCAGCATTTGGAATAAATCAATTTGCAGGAGGAGCTTTGGGTGGAGCAATTATGCAAGGGGTAAGAAGAGGATTATTTTCTAATGAGGCAGGAAGTGGCAATGGGAATTACGCAGCAGCCTTAGCAGATGTAGATGAACCTGTAAAACAGGGAATGATCCAATCGTTAAGTGTTTTTGTTGATACATTAGTTATTTGTAGTGCAACAGCCTTCGTTGTATTATTAGCAAATGATTCTGGTTTAAGTGATTTAAATGGAATGGTACTATTCCAAGAAGCTTTAAAGAGTCATATTGGCTGGATAGGAATACCTTTTACAGTAGTAATCTTATTTTTCTTTTCTTTTAGCACAATACTTGGAGTTACTTTTTATGGAAGAAATGCATTGCAATTTATTAGTGAAAATCCTAAAGTAAATACATGTTATCAATTAATAGTTGTGTGGATGGTTTATATTGGTGGAGTTGAGCAAAATTATTTTGTCTGGTCTTTAGCTGATTTTGGATTAGGATTAATGACTGTAATTAATATTGTAGCGATAGCTCCGCTAATAAACGAAAGTATTGTATATTTAGAAAAATACGAGCAAAAATTAAAGGGATATGCTAAAATAAACCCATAAATTATTATAGAGTTATGGGGGAACTGAAGTATGAAAAAAGTAAGGGTTACAGTTTCAGAAGACATTTGGAGACTTTTAAAAAAAGATTCAGAAGAGTTTGGAATAAACAATAATAAATTATGTAATTTTATTTTAGATAAATTTAAATACACTAAAAAATTTGATATTGATAAGTTTATAGAGCCTCAAGGAAGACCTTTAAAAAAAGTTATACAATTTGACTTAAATGTAGCTAATAAAGGTATATATTATGATATTTTAAAGGCAAATGATGTAGAGATAGAAGCTGAATTTTTTAGAGATCTTTTTGAAATATACTCATCACAATTTAAGTATCAACGAGAAATCTTTATATTTCAAGATACTTACAAAATAGTTTTAGAAGCTATAAAAAATAAATCAAAAATGAGAATACTTTATATGGAAGATAATTTAATAATATCTCCATATTTTATAAAAAGAGAGGATCAAGGAGATGAAAATTTTATATTTGCTTATGATGATGAGAATAAAATTTATAGAAGCGTAAAATTAAAAGATGTTGTCATTTTAGGTGTGTTAAACGAAAAAATTCAAATTAGAGATAAAAAATATATTGAAAATATGAGAAAAAATTTTGATCCATTTTTAGGAGAAAGATTATTAATAAAAGCTATTTTTACTCCAATAGGAGAGAGTATGTTAAAAAGTTTTACTAACTATAAACCTAAACTTATAAAAAAAGATGAGAATATCTATCAGTTTGAAATGACTTTAGAGAATGCCAAGTTTTACTTTGCTTCTTTTCTAAAAGAAGTTACAATAATAGAGCCACAAAAATTAAGAGATGAACTAAGAAGTTCTTTTTTACAAGCATATAAAATTTATGATGATAAAAAAAATTAAAAAACTTGAAAAAGTAAAAAAAAAGTGTTATTATTTACAAAAATTAAAATTAATTATCAAAATAAAGGCAATCTTTTCTAAATAGGTTGCCTTTTTAATAATATTTATTTTATATGGGGAGGAAAAGAATGAATAAAAGAAAAGAGATTTTAGTTTTGGGCTTGGCATTATTTTCGATGTTTTTTGGGGCGGGGAATTTATTATTTCCACCATCTCTTGGAGTAGCGGTTGGGCAAAGTTGGCTTATAGCAGGAATTGGATTTTTTATAACTGGAGTTGGGTTACCATTACTTGGAATTCTTGCTTTTACAAAAGGTGGAAGTTTAGATGAGTTTGCAAGTAAAGTTTCTAAAAAATTTAATACAGCATATTTAACAACATTAATTTTAGTAATTGGACCACTATTTGCAATTCCAAGAACGGGATCAACTACTTTTGAAATGGGAGTATTACCACTAATAGAAGGGATAGATCCTAAAATAGCTGCAATAGCTTGTTCTGTTATATTTTTCGGGATAACATTATTTTTAGTTTTAAATGAATCTAAAGTAACGGATGTTTTAGGAAAATTTCTAACACCAATTATATTAATAATTTTAGCTTTAATAACAATCTTTGGAATTTTAAATCCAATTGGGCAACCTGTGGCAAGTGTAATAGAAGGAAGTCAATTTTCATATGGATTTATAAATGGTTATCAAACAATGGATGCATTAGCTTCAGTTTTATTTGGTGTAATAATAGTAAAAGGATTAGAAGGAAAAGGTGTTACGGATTCTAAAGAACAAAAAGTTTTTTTAACTGGAGCAGGATTTATAGCAGCATTAGGATTAGGACTAATATATTTTAGCTTAATTTACCTAGGAGCTCAAATTAGCAGTATACAAAATTTGTCCACAGCTCAAACAGCGCTAATGGTAGCTGAATTAACATTAGGAAGTTCAGGAAAGATTGCATTTGGTATTTGTGTAGCAGCAGCATGTTTAACAACTTCTGTAGGATTAACAGCATTGGTGAGTGATTGGTTTTCAAAGTTAACAAATGTATCATATAAAAAAGTAGCTATTATAACATGTATATTTTCAGCAATATTAGCAGTGGCAGGTTTAGACTATATCATAAGTTTAGCTGTACCAGTTTTAGTAATTCTTTATCCAGTTACTATTGTATTGATTGTTTTAAATATTTTTGGAGTTGAAAATAGAAATTGTTTTGCCTTTGCAACGATAATTACTTTAATTATAAGTATTTTAGAAGTTTTAAAAGTAAACTTATCATTTATACCTTTGTCAAATTTAGGTTTTGCATGGATTATTCCAGCAATAATTGCCTTTTTAATTGGAAAAGTTATAAAAAATTAACTAGAAAGTTTGTTTGTATATACTTAATATATTAAAATAGAACTCAATCATATTTTGATTGAGTTTTTTTAATATTATCTTGAAAAAAAAGGATAAAGGGTGTATAATCTCAAACTGTATGAAAAAAAATCAGGAGGGAAAAAGTGAAGGTTTATTTAACAAACAAAGAAACAACAGAGCAAGTTCTTCTTTTAGGAGAGAATAAGGGACATTACTCGTTTACTAAAACTACTTTACTAGGATTTATGGGAGGAGTATACATAGCACTTTCAGCTTTAGGAAATTTAATAGCTAACTTTACTGTAGGTGGAGGCGCTGGAAAATTTATAGGAGCAGCTGTTTTCCCAACAGGATTAATGCTTGTTGTATTGGTAGGAGGATCATTATTTACAGGAGACTGTTTGGGATTGCTAGCTTTTACTAAGGGAAAAGTAGAAAAAACAACATATACAAGAAATTTATGTGCAGTATGGATAGGGAATTTTTTAGGATCAATATTTATAGCGTATGTGTCTTACTTAGCAGGAAATTATTCATCACCAGAATTTTCTAAATATGTAGTTGGAGTTGCAGAACATAAAGTTCATCTTACATTTACAGAAGCAGTAGCAAGTGGATTTTTATGTAACGTATTAGTTGCTATTGGTGTATGGTTTGCTTTAGCGGCAAAAGATTTAGCAGGAAAAATATTAGCTATTTGGTTTCCAATAATGTTATTTATCTTAGGAGGATTCCAACACGTGGTTGCTAACATGTACTATGTAAGTATAGGGAAAATACTGATGTCAACAGTATACTCACCAAGTGAAATGGCAATTCACTTTTTAGCTGTTACAATTGGAAACTTTTTATCTGGAGCATTATTCTTACCGTTAATATATAAAAAATTATATATGAATGATTAATTAAAAAGGAGTAGAAATTTAATTTCTACTCCTTAATTTTTTATTTTTTTCTATGAACAGTTCTTCCATCAGCTTGATGATTAGGTGTCATTGCAATTTCTGTTAATTGTATATTTTCAGGAAGACTAGTAGCATAAATAACAACATTTGCTACATCGTCGGGAGTTAAGGCATCGATACCTTTATATGTATTATTAGCCTTTTCAAGATCTCCTTTAAATCTTACTTTACTAAATTCTGTTTCAACTAAACCTGGTTTGATATTAGTAACTCTGATATTTGAATCAACTAAATCAATTCTTAAACCATCGGAAAAAGTTTTAACAGCAGCTTTAGAAGCACAATAAATTGCTCCACCTGCATAAGCAGCATCCCCAGCGATAGAACCGATATTAACAACATATCCAGAGTTATTTTTTAACATTAAAGGAACTATAGCACTTGTAACATAAAGCATTCCTTTAATATTAGTATCAATAACAGTGTCGATATCTGTAGGAGAGGCTAGATAAACTTTGTCTAGACCTAAAGCTAATCCAGCATTATTGATTAAAATGTCAATTTTTTTAAAAGACTCAGGTAAAGATTTTACCTTATCTTCAACATCTTTGCTATTACGCACATCAATAACTAAAGTATGAACTCTTATACCATATTTTCTAATTAATTCTTCTTTTAAAGAATCAAGTAAATCGGAACTTCTAGCAGTTAAAATTAGGTTTGCACCTTTTTCTGCATACGCTAAAGCACAACTTCTTCCAATACCTTTTGTTGCTCCAGTAATAAAAATAGTCTTACCGTATAAATTGTTCATAGAAAAACCCCCTTAGCTTAATATATAAGCATTTTTTATTTTTTCAACACTATCATAAATATTTGTGTTTGAATCTATTTTAATTGAAAAATCAGAAGATATTTTGTACAATGTTTGTCTTTTATCGTACAAGTCTTGTATTGTTTGTAACATGTCTTCTGAGTTTGTAAGAAGTGGTCTAGTTTTACTTCTTTTCACTCGTTCGTAAATAGTATTAACATCACAATCTAAATAAACAACAAAAGAAGTGGATTTTAGATTTTTAATATTAACATTATCAATAATTGCTCCACCACCAGTGGAAATAACTATATTGTTATCTTTAGATTCTTCTTCAATAATAGATCTTTCTAAATCTCTAAAATATTTTTCTCCATGCTCTTCAAATATTTCAGGAATAGTTCTTTTTTCCTTCATAGATATGCAACGATCAATATCTATGAATTTCATATCTAGGCTTCTAGCTAGAATTCTACCTATAGTAGTTTTTCCACTTCCCATAAAACCTATAAGAGCGATATTAGCTTTCATAAAAATTAAAAATGTTCCCCATTATCATAATAATTTGAACCTTCAAGGGGATAGAAGATAACAGTAGTATCGTTGTTGTTTGTTAATTTTTTACAAAATTTTGTGATGAAATCTGCAACAATATTTTTAGTTTCTTGTCCTCTGTCAAACCAAGCAACATCAACAAAAGTATAACCAGGAACGATTGCTCCATCGAAAATATACTCAGTTTCAGTATGCTCAATAGTAAACCAAGTTCTATCACATTGTACAATTGAAGTAAGTCCATCAATTAATTCTTTACTATTTTCAATTAAACTTTTTTTATCAATACCTCTAAATTTTAAATGTGGCATTTTATTCCTCCTTTTCTGGCAAAAGAATAACTTCTACACAGTTTTTTATATTAAGTGCTCTATTAGAAAAATTTATAATAGAGTTATAGTTTACTGTCTTATTATACCTCATAGGAGTATAAAATTCATAGTCAGATATTAAATTTTTTTTCTCTAGGTAATTATTCCAAAAATTATTGGTATTTAATGCAGTCTCAAAATTTAGTTTATAGTTTTTTTGAATATCTAAAATTTTATTTTCTGGAAAAGTTCCTTTTTGAATATTTTCAATAGTATTTTTGACTTTAGATATAACTTCATCAACTCTTTTAGTATCTGTACTAAACATAATTTGAAGATAATTTTCACCGAAATTTAATTTTTCAAGGTTAGAATATGAAGAAATAGAATAAACACCACCAATTTTTTCTCTAACATCTTCGATTAGGAGTATATTTAATAAATTAGAAAAAGCTCCATATAAAACTCTATTTTCTAATGAAAAATTACTTTGATAAGGAAAAGTTAAAATAACTGTAGCTTTTTTATCAATTCCTTTAATAATAGTTTTTTTAACAGACTCAGTAGGATAAACTACATTTAAGTCTTTATATTCTAATTGATTAGCATTTATAGGAAGATTAGCAAAGTAATAATCTAAATTTTTAATTAAAGCTTGCTCATCAATAGAACCTGTAACAACTAGTTTATAATTTTTAAAATTACTAAATAAATGTTCAAATGTATTTAAAAGAGATTCTTTGTTAACATAAGAAATATCATCTATTTCTAAAGGAATTTTTCTTGGATGATTGTTATTTAAAGTTTCTAGATATGTTTTTTTTAATAAAGCTTTAGGAGAAAAGTCTCTATTTTTTATTAACTCTCTATTTGTTTTTAAATTTGATTCAATAATATTTTCATCAAATTTTGGATTAGAGATAAGTGTTCTAAAAAACTTTAATGCTTCAGAAAGATTCTCTCTATTTGTAGATATTGTAAACCCTTGTGTATAATCATCAATAAATGGTTCAATACTAAAATTTTTTCCTTTGAAATATAACTCTAGAGAGCTATAGTTAATATCTCCTACTCCAGAATTGGAAAGAATTTCTGGAAGGAAAAGTGAATTAATGTATTCAGGGTATTCTAAACTAGAGCTACCTTGTAATTTAGTTAATTTAAAAGTTATCTTATCTTTATCAAAGTTAGTTTCTTTATAAAGAACTTCTATTCCATTTGAAAGAAGTAGTTTTGTATAATCTTTTTCTTTTGTAATAATTTTAGAAGTACCGGGTATTAAACTTAATTCTGGTAATTCAGTTTTAAAAGATTTTTCTTCAATAGAGGTTGTATTTTTTGTTAAAAGTAAATCAATTAAAGATTTAATTTCATTTGTTTTAGGTAGCTTATCTTTCATATTTTCTCTAGAAGTTATTAAAACGTCGTAATTTAAAGAAGTAAGATTACTGGCAATATTTTTTAAATCATCAATAGTTATACTTTTTAAAATATTTTCAGTTAATTCATATTCCGCATCAGGTTCCATAAAAATATTATTATTTAAAATATAATCAATGATAGAATCCATGTAGATATCATTTTTAATACTTTCTTTATTGTTAACAATAGTCTTTAGGTTGTTTAAAAGATTTATTTTTTCATTTTCTAATTCTTGAGACGAAACTCCATTTAATGAAATACTTTTTAAATTATCAATTATATCTGTTATAGATTTATTTATATTTTCGTCCTTTATAAGTGCTGAAATTGCATAAATTCCAGTGTTTTTATTAAGAGGAAAATTATAAATAGAGGAATATACAAAAGGTGAATCTTTATCTTTAGATAAAATAGAAAATCTAGTATTTAAAATAGAATTAAGTAAGATTTTTTCTAAGTTGTTCTTAAATGAGGCTATAGTGTTGATAGTAGATATAGGTTCTTTCCACATTAAATTAAAATTAGTTGTAGTAAGTTCAGGATCAGTAAAAATAGTAACTGAATCCTCAAGGGGTAAAGCTATTTCATAGTCTGTACTAACAATATTTGTTTTGTTTTTTAATGATGCAAAATTATTAGTAATAAGGTGTTTGATATCTTCAGGATTAAAATCTCCAACAGCAATAACAGCCATATTTTCTGGTTGATACCATTTTTCATAATAGTTTCTAAGTTTTTTAGAAGTTGCATTCTTTATAGTTTCAGGAAAACCTATAGGAAATCTCTTAGAATACCAAGAATCACCATATAAGATTTTCTTTTGTAAATCTCCAACTCTTTGAGAAATTCCCTGTCTTAGTCGCCACTCTTCAATAATTATGTTTTTTTCACTTTCAACATCTTTTGGATCGAGAGTTACCTCTGATGCCCATTCTTTAAGAACATTAAAACCAGTTTCTAAATCTGACTTAGAAGTGGGAACTTGAAGTTTATAAACCGTTTCAGAAAAACTGGTATATGCATTTAAATCTCCACCAAAACTCAAACCTAAAGATTGAAGATATGTAACAAGCTCATTTTTTTTATATTCTGTAGTACCATTGAAAGCCATATGTTCTAAAAAATGTGCTAATCCTTGTTGATCTTCTTCTTCGTAAAGAGAGCCAGCTTTTACAACGAGATTTAAAGATGCCCTATTTTCAGGTTTTTTATTTTTAAATATATAGTAATGCAAACCGTTTTCAAGTTTTCCGGAAATTAGATTGTTAGATACTTGTAGATTTGGTTGGTTACTCGCAAAAATAAAAAGTTGTAAAATTAAAAATATTATAGTAAATGGAAATATTCTTTTTTTCATTGATAAAACCTCCTCGTATAAGTTAAAGATATTTAGATAGTAACATTTTATAAGTTTTATTAAAAGGATTATTTAGTAGATTTTTTTAGATAAAATTGTTAAAATATGACGAATAAATAATAAATGGAGGATAACGTGAGAGTAAAGGACAAAAAGAAATTCTTTAGATTTTTAATACTAGTAACAATTTTTATTTTTACAATTTCTTGTGGGGTTAAAAGATTTGTTTTTAATGATGAACCTAAAAAAGTAGAAATGGTAAGTGATGAAATAAAAGTGGATGTTTTATCTTTAAATAAAGTGAATACAGACACAGAATTAAAAAAAAAAGATTCTATTATAGAAGAGGATAAAAAAGAGGTAGAGTTAAAAAGTATAGCTGAACAAAAAATGCCTGAAATAAAAGAAGAAGCATTAATAAATGAGCAAAACGAACAAAAGAATATTGAAAAAAATACAGTAAATAACTCAAGATATATTAAAAATCAAACACTGTTTGTTTATAAAGATGAAATGCAAAAAGAAAAAATAGACACTTTGAGAAAAGGTACAAGAGTTGATATTATAGATGAAAAAGAAATAACTGTAAATGATAAGAAAAAATCATTATTAAAGATTCAATATAAAAAAGATTTAAAAATCAAGAATGGTTGGATAAGTAAAGTAGATTTAGCAAATAGTTTAAATGAAGTTTTGCCAAAAGAATGGAAAAATTTAGATTTTGCAACAGATTATCCAACTAATAATTTTAGTAATAATCCAAGAGTGGATGTAAAGGGAGTGTATTTAAATATTTATACAATTGGAAGTACTAAAAAAATGGAGAGACTTATAAATCTTGCAAATACAACAGAAATAAACGCTTTTGTAATAGATATAAAAGATGATAATGGAGTATTATCTTTTGAAATGGAAGCTCCTAAAAAATTTGGGATACCAGTTACGAAAAATTATCCAATAAAAAATATAAAAGAATTTATGAAAAAAATGAAAGAAAATAATATATATACTATAGCAAGAATTGTTTCATTTAAAGATCCAACGTATGCAAAAGCAAATCCGGATAAAGTTATTATCTCAAGAGATACAGGAAAACCATATACAAATAGCGATGGAATAATTTGGGTATCAGCCCACGATAGAAATCTTTGGGATTATAATTTATCAGTTGCAGAAGAAGCAGCAAAAGCAGGATTTAATGAAATTCAATTTGATTATGTGAGATTTCCAGCTTCAAATGGTGGAAAATTAGATGCAAAATTAAATTATAGAAATACTAAAAATGAATCAAAACCAGAAACTATTCAAAAGTATTTAAAGTACGCAAAAGAAAGATTAAATCCATTAGGTGTTTATACAAGTGCGGATGTTTATGGACAAGTAGGAACATTTAGTGATGATATGGGATTAGGACAACACTGGGAAGCTGTAACTCAAGTTGTAGACTATATTTCACCAATGATGTATCCAAGTCATTATGGAAATGGAGCTTATGGAATAGCAGTTCCAGATGCACAGCCATATAAAACGATATATTACTCATTAAAAGATTCTATAAATAGAAATGAAAATGTAAATTCACCAGCAGTAATAAGACCATGGATTCAAGCTTTTACTGCAAAATGGGTAAAAGGATATATTCCTTATAATGAGAAAGAAATAAGAGAGCAAATTAAAGCGATGAATGACTTAGGAGTAACAGAGTATTTATTATGGAGTCCGAGCAATAACTATAAGATTACAGGTAAATAAAAATAAATGTTTAAAAAAAGTATAGTGTATGATATAATGTCATTTGAACTAATTTAAAGGAGAAAAGATTGGAAGGAATAATAGTTGTAGATAAACCTATCGGTATAACTTCCTTTGATGTTATAAGGGTTTTAAGAAGAAATTTAAAAGAAAGAAGAATAGGACATACAGGAACTTTGGATCCTTTAGCAACTGGAATTCTAGTTATTTGTGTAGGGAAAGCTACAAAATTAGCACAGGATATAGAAGGATATGAAAAAGAATATGTTGCAGATTTAGAACTTGGTTTTAAAACAGATACCTATGATATAGAGGGAAAAGTTTTAGCTAAAGTAGAAGAATTTAATATTTCTTATGAAAATTTTGAAGAAACATTACAAACATTTAAAGGAGATATAAAGCAAATACCACCAATGTATTCTGCTATAAAAGTGGATGGAAAGAAGCTTTATGAGTTAGCAAGAGAAGGTGTAGAGATTGAGAGAAAGGCTAGAGATGTTAGTATAAAAAATCTAGAGACTATATCTTTTGATGGAGTAAAGGCTAAAATTGATTGTACAGTTTCAAAAGGGACATATATTAGAAGTCTAATTTATGATTTAGGTGAGAAATTAGGAACTTTTGCAACAATGACTGGTTTAAGAAGAACTAGGGTTGGAGAAGAGGATTTAGTAAGAGCATTCACGTTAGAAACTATTGAAAAAATGGTATCAGAGAATGATTTTTCTTTCTTAGTTTCAATAGAGGATTATTTTAAATTTCCTAAAGTAGATATTGAAGATGAAAATGATTTAAAACTTTTTGTTAATGGCCAAAGATGTAAAAAAAGAATAAATGAAGGAAAATACAGAGTTTATTCTAAGAATAATTTTATAGGCTTAGGTGAGGTTACAAAAGGATTATTAAAAGGTTACAAATATTATTAATTATAGAGAGGAAGAAATATGAAGATTAAAAACATTGCAATTATTGCACACGTTGACCATGGAAAAACAACTTTGGTTGACTGTTTATTAAGACAATCTGGAGTTTTCGGAGCTCACGAACTTGAAAAAGTTGCTGAGAGAGTAATGGACTCTAATGATATTGAAAAAGAAAGAGGAATAACGATATTCTCTAAAAATGCTTCAGTAAGATATGGAGATTGTAAAATTAATATTATAGATACTCCAGGACACGCGGACTTCGGTGGAGAAGTTCAAAGAATTATGAAAATGGTTGACTGTGTTGTTTTACTAGTAGATGCGTTTGAAGGACCAATGCCACAAACAAAATACGTATTAAAAAAAGCTTTAGAGCAAGGACATAGACCAATAGTTGTAGTAAATAAAGTAGATAGACCAAATGCAAGACCTGAAGAGGTTTTATACATGGTTTATGATTTATTCATCGAATTAAATGCTAACGAATTACAATTAGAGTTCCCTGTTGTATATGCTTCAGGAAAAGCTGGTTTTGCTAAAAAAGAGTTAAATGATAATAGTGACAATATGCAACCTTTATTTGAAACAATAATAGAGCATGTTGAAGATGCAGAGGGAGATAATAACAAACCTACGCAATTTTTAATAACAAACATTGAGTACGATAACTATGTTGGAAAATTAGCTGTTGGAAGACTTTATAATGGTACATTAAAAAGAAATCAAGATGTTATATTAATAAAAAGAGATGGAAAGCAAATCAGAGGAAAGGTTTCAGTTCTTTATGGATATGAAGGTCTAAAAAGAGTTGAAATTCAAGAAGCTTTCTCTGGAGATATAATCTCAGTTGCAGGGTTAGATAATATCGACATTGGGGAGACAATTGCTGATTTTAATGAGCCAATTGCTTTACCAGTAATTGATATAGATGAGCCAACTTTAGCAATGACATTTATGGTAAATGACTCTCCATTCGCTGGAAAAGAAGGTAAGTTTGTAACATCTAGAAATATTTGGGATAGACTTCAAAAAGAGCTTCAAACAAACGTTAGTATGAGAGTAGAAGCGACAGAAAGTCCAGATGCTTTCGTAGTAAAAGGAAGAGGAGAACTTCAACTTTCAATACTTTTAGAGAATATGAGAAGAGAAGGATTTGAAATTCAAGTTTCTAAACCAAGAGTTTTATTAAAAGATATTGATGGAGAAAAATATGAGCCAATCGAATTAGCAATGGTTGACGTTGATGATGCGTTCGTAGGTGTTGTAATTGAAAAAATGGGTATCAGAAAGGGAGAAATGATAACAATGACTCCTGGAACTGATGGATATACAAGATTAGAGTTTAAAGTACCTGCAAGAGGATTAATTGGATTTAGAAATGAGTTCTTAACAGATACAAAAGGAACAGGAATCTTAAACCATTCATTCTATGATTTCGAATTATATAAAGGTCCAATTCCAACAAGAGCTAAAGGAGTTTTAATCTCTTTAGAGCAAGGAACAACTGTAGCTTATGCTTTAGGTGGATTACAAGATAGAGGAGTATTATTTACTGATCCAGGAGTAGCTGTTTATGAAGGAATGATTGTAGGAGAACATAACAGAGATAACGATTTAGTTGTAAACGTATGTAAGGCTAAAAAATTAACTAACATGAGAGCATCAGGAAGTGATGATGCAATAAAGCTAGCTACACCTAGAAGATATACTTTAGAGCAAGCTTTAGATTATATAGCGGATGATGAGTTAGTAGAAATTACTCCAACTAATATCAGAATAAGAAAGAAATTCTTAAAAGAGGGCGACAGAAGAAAAAACTCTAAATAATAATTAAAGAGGTATATCTATGAAAAAATTATTGTTTGTAATTTTACTATTATCAATCTTTGGAGGTTGTAGTGGTTTAAGTACAAAAAAGTATACGGAAGAAGAAATTATAGCAGCAGTAGTTGTAGATAATGTGTATATTTTAAATAGAGCAATAAAAAATGGTTTTAACATAGATCAACAATTAAAAAATGGAGATACTCTTTTAAGCTTAGCCTTAAAAGAGGACTCTTTACAAGTTATAGCTAGTTTACTATCAAATGGAGCAAATATAACTAATGATTTGCCTGCAAAAAAGAATATAGGAACTGATTTAATAATTTCAGCAAGACCCCCAATTTTTTATGTAAATAGTATGGAAGCTTTACAAATGCTTTTAAATGATAAAGCTGAAGTAAATGTATTTACAAGTGATGGTGAACTTCTTTTGAATTTTTATATAAAAACAAGACCACAAGATTTAGCTATAGCCTTAATAGAAAATGGAGCTGAACTTAGGACTCTTGACTCTAGTGGGTGGTATACAATATTTTGGGCTGTTAATATTGAAAATGAGGATATCTTAAAAGCACTATTAAAAAAAGATAGTGGACAATATTTATTGAAAGATAAAAAAGGAAATTATCCAATATATTATGCTAATTCAAAAGAAATTATAAAAGAATTATTAAATGGTGAATATAATCTTAAAGAAAAAAATGTATATGGGGAAAATATATTAGGAGAAGTATATTTAAAAGTTAAAAAATTAGGTTATGATGATTTGATTCCTATTTTATTGAAAAAAGGAGTAAATCCTAACTATACCTCATATAAATAGAAAATTATAAAAGTTAAGACAAGGATAGAATTTATTAGTTCTATCCTTGTTAACTATTTAGTGAACTTGAAAAAATGACAAAAATAATGTATAATTTCAAAAGCATTTTTTCATAGGAGGAAATAAATGATAAGAAAACTTTTAAGCCCTATAGATAGATTATCTTTTTCTAGAAAGTTAATACTAGGATTTTTTACAGCAATAATTTTAGGGTCGATATTACTATACATGCCATTTTCTCTTCAAGATGGTCAAAAGATAAGTTTTTTAACAGCAATTTTTACAATAACATCAGCAATATGTGTTACAGGATTATCAGTTATTGATATAAGTAAGGTCTTATCTTTTCAAGGTCAAATAATACTTCTTATTTTTATTCAATTGGGTGGTTTAGGAGTAATGACTTTTTCATCTTTATTTTTTCTTTTAATCGGGAAAAAAATTGGATATAAAGATAGAGAGTTAATAAAAGAGGAAAGAAATGCTGAGAATAGTGGAGAAGTTGTAGATTTTATAAAAAAAATAATAATAATTGTTTTTTTAATAGAAGGAATAGGAGCATTTTTTTTAACATTGGAATTTTTAAAAATTTTTGATTTTTCAAAGGCTCTATATTATGGAATATTTCATTCAATATCAGCTTTTTGTAATGCAGGATTTGCACTATTTTCAAATAATTTAGAAAACTATCCAGGAAGTGTATTAATGAATATGACGGTAGCGTATTTAATAATATTAGGTGGAATAGGATTCTCAGTAATAAATTCTGTATTAGTAGCAGTTCGAAGAGATGTAAAAAGATTTACGTTAACATCAAAAGTTGCTATATTAGTTTCAATGTTTTTAACATTTGTTGGAATGATTTTATTCTTTTTATTAGAATACAAAAACCCTTTAACAATTGGAAGTTTAAATTGGTTTGATAAAGTTTTAGCATCTTTTTTTCAAAGTGTAACAACAAGAACTGCAGGGTTTAATACAGTTCCTATGGGAGCACTAAAACCGGCAACTATATTTATGTTTTGTATTTTAATGTTTATTGGAGCTTCTCCAGGATCAACTGGTGGAGGAATAAAGACAACAACAATAGGAGTAATAATTTTTTATGTTATAGGAGTTGTCCAAGGAAAAGAAAATATAAATGTTTTTAATCGAAGAATAAGCTGGGATATATTAAACAGAGCTTTAGCAATATTAATAATATCAATTATATACGTTTCTATAGTAATAATGGCAGTTATGACAATAGAAGATATGAGTTTTGAGAAAGTTACATTTGAAGTGATATCTGCTTTTGCAACTGTTGGATTATCAATGGGTATAACGGCAGATTTAAGTGTAATGTCAAAGATATTAATAATAATAACAATGTTTATAGGAAGATTAGGACCTATGACATTTGCTTTAGCCTTAGGAGAGAAAAAAGTTAAACAAAACTTAAGATATCCAAAAGAGAATATTTTAGTAGGTTAATTAATGGAGGGAAATTATGAAACAGTATGTAGTTATAGGTATGGGAAGATTTGGTTCAAGTGTTGCAGAAACTTTGTATAAAGCAAATGAAGAAGTTTTAGCAATAGATGAATCTGAAGATATAATTCAGGAAGCTGTAAATAGTGGAATAGTTGAAAATGCAGTTGTTGCAGATGCAACAGATGATAAAGAATTAAATAATATTGGATTAGAAGGATTTGATGTTGCTTTTGTATGTATTGGAGCTATAGAACCAAGTATAATGGTGACTTTAAACTTAAAAGAATTAGGCGTAAAAAAGATAATTGTAAAAGCAGTATCTAGAAGACATGGAAAAGTTTTAGAAAAAATAGGTGCAAATCAAGTTGTATATCCTGAAGAATATATGGGAAAAAGAGCCGCAATGGCTGCAATGGATCCTAATATGATAGAGCATTTTAGATTTTCAAAAGATTTTTTATTAGCAGAAATAAAATCACCTGAAATTTTTTGGAATAAAACACTTATAGAATTAGATATAAGAAAAAGATATAATGTAAATATTGTTGGAATAAAAAAAGGTAATAGAAATTTTATTCCAAATTTATCGGCAGATACTATAATTGAGCAAGGAGATATTCTTCTTGTTATAACAGATGCCAAGACAGCAGCAGAACTAAAGAATTTAAAGTAATAGAGAGGAGTAAAAATGCAAAATTTTGATGTTATAGTTGTAGGTGCAGGACACGCAGGGTGTGAAGCCGCATTAGCAGCAGCGAGAATGGGAGCTAAAACAGCTATCTTTACAATATTACTAGATAATATTGGATATATGTCTTGTAATCCATCTTTAGGAGGACCAGCTAAGTCTCACTTAGTAAAAGAGATTGATGCTTTAGGTGGAGAAATGGGAAGAAATATAGATAAAACTTTTATCCAAATTAGAGTATTAAATACAAAAAAAGGTCCAGCAGTAAGATCTTTAAGAGCACAAGCAGATAAAGTTAATTATAGTAAAGAGATGAAGAAAACTCTTGAAAATACAGAAAATTTAGACGTTATTCAAGGAATGGTAACAGAAATTATTGTTGAAAATAACAAAGTTGTAGGAATAAAAACAAAAGAGGGTGTAGAATATAAAGCAAAAGCCGTAGTAATAGCAACTGGAACATTTATGAGAGGTTTAATTCATATTGGAGAGAAACAGTTCCAAGGTGGAAGAATGGGAGAATTGTCTTCAGAAGAATTACCAGTTTCATTAGAAACTTTGGGATTAAAATTAGGAAGATTTAAGACTGGAACACCTCCAAGAATAGATGCAAGAACAATAGATTACTCAAAAGTAGAGATTCAACCAGGAGATAAAGGAGTTTTAAAATTTTCAAGTAGAACAACTGCAGAAGAAGTTTTAACAAGAAAACAAATCCCATGTCATATGGTATTTACAAACCAAGAAGTTCACGACACAATAATATCAAATAAAGATAGATCACCTTTGTTCAATGGAACAATTCAAGGAACAGGACCAAGATATTGTCCATCAATAGAGGATAAAGTATTTAGATATCCAGATAAAGATAGACATCATTTATTCTTAGAAAAAGAAGGATATGATACTAATGAAGTTTACATTAGTGGATTCTCTTCGTCATTACCAACAGACGTTCAATACAAGATGTTGAAAGGAATAGAAGGACTTGAAAATGCAAAAATAATGAGATATGCTTATGCAATTGAATATGATTATATTATTCCAGAAGAAATAAAATATAGTTTAGAAACTAAAAAAGTAGAAAATCTATTTCTAGCTGGACAAATAAATGGAACATCAGGTTATGAAGAAGCAGGATCTCAGGGACTTATGGCAGGAATAAATGCTACAAGAAAAGTATTTGGAAGAGAGCCAATTATTTTAGATAGAGCAGATTCATATATAGGGACACTTATTGATGATTTAGTTTCAAAAGGAACAAATGAACCATATAGAATGTTTACAGCAAGAAGTGAATATAGATTAGTTTTAAGAGAGGATAATGCAGATTTAAGATTATCTAAAATAGGATATGATATTGGTTTAGTTTCTGAAGAAGAATACGCAAGAGTTCAAAAGAAAGAAAAGGATGTTGCTGAAATAATAGAAAAATTAGAAAAACAGCATGTAGGAAGTAGTAATCCAAGAGTTAATGAAGTTTTAATAAAAGCTAATGAGCCAGAAGTAAAATCTGGGATAACGTTATTAGAGTTATTAAGAAGACCAGAAGTTACTTATTCTGATATTAAATATATATCAGAACTAATAGAAAAATTTGATTTAGGAACTTATGATGAAGATACAGAGTATCAAGTTGAAGTACAAGTTAAATATTCTGGATATATTCAAAAATCATTAAAGATGATAGAAAAGCATAAAGGATTAGAAACTAAAAAACTTCCAGAAGACATGGATTATGATTCTTTAGAGAATATGCCAAAAGAAGCAAAAGATAAACTAAAGCAAGTAAGACCATATAATATTGGACAAGCTTCAAGAATTTCAGGAGTTTCTCCAGCAGATATTCAAGTTCTATTGATGTATTTAAAGTTGAAAGGAAATAAATAGATGAGAGAGTATTTAGTTGAAGGAATAAAAAAAATAGGATTACAATATACAGATGAAAAAATAGAAAATTTAATAAAATATTTAGAGTATTTAGTAGCTTATAATAAGCATACTAATTTAACAGCAATTAGAGATACAAAAGATGCTATAGAAAAACATTTTTTAGATTCACTTCTTTTGCAGAATTTATTAGATGAAAAAAAAGGTAAAAAAGCTATAGATATTGGAACAGGAGCAGGATTTCCAGGAATGGTTTTGGCTATTTTTAATCCAAATATAGAGTTTGTATTAATGGATTCTGTGGGAAAAAAGACAACATTTTTAGAAAATGTAAAAGAACTATTGAATTTAGAGAATGTAACGATAGTTAATTCTCGAGCAGAAGATTATATAAATGCAGAAAATAGAGAGAGCTTTGACATAGGCCTTTGTAGAGGAGTTAATAAATTAAATGTTATTTTAGAATATATGATACCTTTTATAAAAGTTGATGGTTATTTTTTAGCTCAAAAAATGGCTGGAACAGAGGAAGAAGGAGAAGCAACTAATGCACTAGAAACTTTAGGTGCAAAAATTGTGAAAATACATAGATATAAGTTGCCAAATTATGGCGATGAAAGACTTGTTGTTGAGATTTTAAAAGAAAAATCAACAGACAAAAAATACCCAAGAAGAGCTGGAGTGGCTTTAAAAAAACCATTATAAATATACTAATTAGGGAGGGAAGAGATATGAAAATTTTTGAAAAATACAAAAAATTAATAATCATATGTCTTCCCATTTTTATTTTTTTGAGTGGAGCATTGTTGATTAAGTATAATTTACCAAAAGTTGTAGAAATTATATTAAAAATAGCGGTTGGGCCAACAATATCTTCTCAAGAGATTAAATTTCCAAAATTTGGCGAAATTGATATAACAGATGTAGTGTTATCAAAGGGAGATGATATAATTGTAAAAGCTCCTAAAGTAATTATAACATATTCAAAAGAATCACTTAAAAATTTTAGATTAAAAGAGATTAATGTTGAAAAACCTTGGGTACATATAGAGCGAAAAGGTGAGAATATAAATATTATAGATGCTTTTTCTAATGGAAATAAGGAGAAATCTGCATCAAAAGCAGGAACAGCTGTGCCAATAGATATAATAGCAGTTAAAGGTGGAGAGCTTTTATTTAGAGATACAACATATTCAAGAGAAATAAAACAGGAGTTAGATAATGTTAATGGATATGTTGCGTTTGATAAAATAACAGGTATTGATTTAGAATTTAAAGGTGAGCATGAAAAAGAAAAATATGAATATCGATTTAATAATCTAAACGAACCACTAGATATGAATATAATTTTGAAAGATATTACAGTAAAACCAGAGCTTATTCAGTATGGTTATGATGATAGAGATATAAGTGGAGCCACAGGAATATTTGATATGGATTTAACTATCGCAACAAGTGGATTAACAGGAAAAGCTGAACTTAAAAATGGAACAGTTACTTATAATGGATTAAGTAGTAAAGTTGAAAATGTAAACGGTACAATCGATTTTAAAAAAGATAAAATTGATGTTAATTTTACATATCTCCTAGAAAATAATTCAGGAACTTTTGATGTTTTTTATTCAGAAAAGTCAGGAGTGAAAGTTGATTTTAGATTTAAAGATTTACCTTATTCTGTTGCTAAAAATTATAAATTATTAGGAGATTTAAACTTGCCTTTAGATAATTTAAAATTTAAAAATGTTGATGTTCAATTATCTTATGAAAAAAGTCAAGGTTTTAAAGCAGAAATTTTATATAATGGATATCCATTTATTTCTTCGGGAGTCAATATTAGTAATTTAAATGGTAAAGTTTTCTTTAAAGATGGAATATTAACTTTATCAGGAAATAATCTAAATATATTAGTTCCTGGATTAGAATATAAAAGAGATTTAACATATAATGTTAACTTAGATTTAAATGGAGAGGATTTGAAGTTTGATGTTATTTCAAATTTTATTAATTTAAATGGCGAATATAAAAAGAAAGATGAAATATTAAACTTATATCAAGATAAAAAGCTTGTAATGTCTTATAATTTAAAAACTCAAACATTAGAGTTGTTAGATTTAGCAGGTAGTAGTTTACTTAATAATTATGACTTCTTTTTAAAAGCTCGAGAAAAGGATAAAATAATTAATTTTGAAGAGATTTCAATGGTTAATAAAGATGGACAAATGGTTTTGCAAATTATTGGAGATTTAAATAGAGAAAATTTAAAATATAAATTTAAAATACACACAAAAAATTTTCAAGAAAAAAGCTTGTTTGCTAATCTAAATTTAGATACAAAATTGGATTTTATAGGTGAAATAGCTGGAGAAAAGGATAAATTTATTTTGCGAGGAGTTATTAATGATTTAAAAGCAGAAAATAAAGATATTCTCCTAGATGCTTACGCTAATATATCGGTGGTTAATGATAATGGATTACAGGCTAATATTCAAGGAGAGTTGAGAGAAGGCAAATATAAAAAAATTAAAGTTCAGGGAATAAAAATTGATTCAACGTTTGATAACGGAAAGCTGATGATATCTGATGTAAGAAATAAACTATTCAAAGTTCAAGGAGAAGTTAATGTGTTTGATAAAACACTAGACTTAGGTTACCACATAACAGGTTTAAAAAGTAGTGAATTTGAAAAAACTGATATAATCTTACTTTTAGAAAATGTATATGGAAATATTACAGGAACTTTCGAAGAATTTCAAGCTGATGCACAAGTTAAAGCAGCTTATTTAGAAATGCCAAATAAAGCTTTAATATCAATGAATGGAAATATTGTTTACGAAGATGACACAGTAAAAATAGATAATTTTAAATTAAATCAAAGTTTAGCAACTGTAGAATATAATTTAAAAGAGAAAACTGGAAAATTTATATTAAATATTTTAGAGGAAAATCTTTCAAAATACTATAATTTTAAAGCACTAAAATATCGTATTTTATCTAGAGTAAATGGAAAAATATCTAATGGTGTTATTGAAGCTGATGCAGGAGTCAATATAGATAGAGTATACTTCAATGGTGATATATTACCAAATTTAACATCAAATTTAAAATATTTAAAAAATGATAAAGAAAATATTTTGTATATAGATAACTTAGATATCTTAAGTTTAGAAGGTAAAAGAATTTTGTTTTCAAAGGGTAGTGTTGATTTAATTGAAAAAAAGATAGATTATGATATTCCAAAACAAACATTATATTTAAAAGATTTTCAAGGAATTATAGATGTGAAAGATATGAGTGGAAGTATTGGGATAGAAAGTAAAGTTGAGGGTTATTTAGATAATCCAAAGTATACTTTAAATTTATTTGATGGAGAATATGAGATTAAAGGATTTAATTTTGATAATATCTCTTTAGAATTAATAGGTGATAAAAATATTTTAAAAATTAATGAAATTTTAGCTTATTATGAAAATAATATGATAAAAGGAAAAGGAGAATATACAATTTCAAATCAAGAGTACAATTTTAATATCTTTTCAAAAAATATTGATTTAAGTTTTTTAAATGCAATTTTATCAAAAGATAATTTAAAAGATATTAAAGGAACAGCTAATATAGATGTACGCTTATCAAGTAATTTAAAGGAAAATAGTGGATACATAGATTTAATTGATTTTAATGCGAATTTACCAAAAGCTTTACTAAGTTTAAAAAATTTAAATATGGTCTTAAAAATTGATAATGAAAGATTAACAGTTAATTCTTTAGAAGGAAAGTTAAATGATGGAGAAATAAAAGGAAAAGGTTATTTAAAATTGCCATCAATAGAGGATATTAAAGCAGATGATGAATTCTATAAAAATTTAGATTATGCATTTAATATAACTTTAAAAAATATGATTTATCAATTGAAAGATTACTTTAAAATAGATCTTTCAACAAATTTAGTATATTCAGAAAATAAAGTATCAGGAAATGTTATTATAAATAATGGTGAAATAACTGGGATATTGAAAGAAGATAAAGGCTTGATTTTAACAATTTTAAACTTTATAATAGATAAGACTAGAGCTATAATAGGTGAAAGCAAAAGATTAGGAAAAGATTTTGAAATAAAAAGTGGATTAAATGAAACTCCAGAATTTAATATAGGAGTTATGATAAGAGATGGTATAAATATAAATATACCGGATATATCTACGTTTGCTCAAGATGTTCAAGGTGTCTTATTAGGTAGGTTTAATATTGTTGGAAAAAATGAAAAAATAGGTGTAGTTGGAGAATTGGAAATACAAAAAGGAAGTTTTGTACTTGGAACTGAAGATTTTACAGTAACAAGAGCATTGCTTTTAGCAGATAAAAAAAATGGACTAATTTCAGATTTTAATCCAAATTTAATATTTGATGTATCATCCTTAACAGCTAATGGAAATGTAGAAATCTCTTTACAAGGAGAACTAAATAGTTTAAGATTAAATATAGTAACAAATCAAGGTAGTGAGAGTAGTAGTTTAAAAAATCTTTTCGATGGAAGTGGAGAAGGTAACGATAAAAACGTAGTAGCATTACTTTTTAAAACTATCATTGATAGTCAAATTTCAAGTACATTATTACGACCTATATCAAGAACTATTCAAAATGTTTTTCATATATCTAAGTTTAGAATAGTATCAGATGTCTTTAATCAAGAGGTGTTGGCTAACTCTGATGATCCTAAAACTCAAGATCCAAATGTTTTTGGATTTGGAGCATATTTGGAAGCTGAAAACCCTATATATAAAGAAAAATATTTCTGGATTTTAAAACTAGGAATAATTGATGGAACAAAGTATGATATAGGAGGGGCTGATAGCGAGAGTCAAAGTAATGAGTTTTCTAATTCTGTAAATCAATTAGATTTTAAGATAGAGAGAAGATATAAATCAGGATGGTCTTATGGTGTAGGAGTAGCAAAATTAAATGATGCAAATATGATTGATGAAAAGAAAAAAGGAAATTTAAATTATTATGTTGATTTTAAGTTTGAAAGAAAATATAATAGTATAAAAGATATTTTTTATAATAAAAAATAATTGGAGGGCAATTTGGGATGAAAAAGCACCTAATCGGAATAATATCACTAGTAGCTTCTATAGTTTCATTTGGAGCAGAAGGAGAATATTTAGTAAAAGGGGTAGAATTTAAAAATTTAAACGAAATACCTCAAGATGTTTTAATACAAAAGATGAGTTTAAAGAAAGGTCAAGTATTCTCAACAGAGGGATTATTGAAAGACTATAACAACATAAAGAAAAGTGATTATATAGACGAGTTAGCTATTTACCCTCAAGTTTATGATGGAGGAATAAAGTTAGTAGTAGATGTAAAAGAAAAGAAAGATACGAGAGAACTTTTAGAAAAACAAGGTATTTTACCAGCTTCAGAAAGAGAAAGAGTTGATACGACATTAGTTGTATCAAGTTTAGAAATAATTGGTAGTGTAAATGTACCAGTAAATGAAGTTGCAAAGAAAATACCAATTAAAGTTGGAGGATATTTTTCTAAAAATAAGATAATAAAAGGACAGAGAGAACTTTTAGAAACAGGAATGTATAGAGAGGTTATCCCTGATGTTTATCAGTATCCTGAAGGATTAGTAGTTGTTTACTCTGTTATTGAAAATCCAATTATAAATGGAATTCAAATTACAGGGAATACAAAATACACGACAGAAGAGTTGAAAAGTTTAATCAATATAGAGCCAGGAAAAGTTTTAAATCTAAATAACCTTAGAGATGCTAGAGATAAGATCTTAAAAAAATATAATGAGGATGGTTATGTTTTAGCTGAAATAGAAGATATAGATTTAACTGGAGCTAATGATTTAACAATAGTAATCAATGAAGGTACAGTGGATAAAGTTAATTTTACAAAAATGGTAACTAAACAAAAAGGTCAAAGAAGAAAAGCTACAGATACTATGCTAAAAACAAGAGACTATGTAGTTGAAAGAGAAATAGAGATTCAACCTGGCGAAGTATTCAATATAAATGATTATAATGAAACTGTATCAAACTTAATGAGAACAGGATATTTTAAAAATGTAAAATATGAAACAAAACCAGCTCCAGGAGAAAATCAAGGTGTTGATTTAGTTCTTTTACTAGAAGAGGAAAGAACAGCAACTTTACAAGGTGCGGTATCTTATGGATCAGAGATAGGACTACTTGGTATGTTATCAGTGAAGGATATGAACTGGCAAGGTAAAGGACAAGAATTAGGAGTTACTTTTGAAAAATCAGATGAAAACTATACAAGTTTCTCTATTAATTTCTCGGACCCTTGGATAAAAGGTACGGATAGAATATCTTGGGGATGGAGTTTATATAAAAACGAATATGAAAATAGTGACAGTGTACTTTTCAACGAGACAGATACATATGGTGCTAAGTTAAATATAGGAAAAGGATTAACTAAAAACTTAAGATTAGGATTAGGAACTAAAGCTGAATATATAACAGAAAAGGCTGATAAATCGGAGTTAGCAAACTATACTAATTATGATGGAGAAAATCTTCTTGATAAATGGGGAGATAAGAGAAGCTATGGATTGTTTAGTGTTTATCCATCGATAACATATGATACAAGAAATAGTTACTGGAATCCAACATCTGGTTGGTATGGAAAATATCAAGTTGAGGTAGGATATGCTGATACTATAGATTCTGGAACTTTTGCTAATACAACATTAGAGTTAAGAAAGTATCATAGAGGATTATTTAAAAATAATACATTTGCATATAGAGCTGTAGGAGGAGTTATGACTACAACTACTCCAGAATCTCAAAGATTCTGGGTAGGAGGAGGAAGTACTCTTAGAGGATATGACGGTGGATTCTACCAAGGAACACAAAAAATAACTGCAACAATAGAGAATAGAACTCAAATAAATGATGTGTTAGGATTTGTTTTATTCTCTGATATAGGAAGAGCTTGGGATTACCAAGGTGAAGACCCAGGATACTTAAATGAAAAGAGAGATGCAAGATTCCCAGATGATATAGGAACAACAGTGGGAGTTGGATTAAGAGTTAATACACCAGTAGGACCTTTAAGATTTGACTTTGGATGGCCAGTAGGAAATTCAGAAGAGAGTGGAATGAAATTCTACTTTAATATGGGACAATCATTCTAATAAATATATATATGGAGGATTTACAATGAAGAAAATAGCAATAATAGCAATGTTAGCAGCAGTATCTACATCTGCTTTCGCATTAAAAGTAGGATATGTAAATAGTCAAGAGTTGTTTGCAAAATATTCACAAACAAAAGTTATTAGAGATAATTTAACTAAGGAAAAGCAAACTTTAGAGACTACATTACAAAAGAAAGAGATTGAATTACAAAAACTTCAAGTTGAATTACAAGGAAAAGGGAAAGATGTAACTGAAGCTGAAAAAAAGGCTTTTGAAGAAAAAGTTACAGCATTTCAAAAGTTAGTAAGAGAGTCTCAAGCTAAACTTTCAAATGAAGAAGCAAAAAAAATGCAAGAGATAGATAGATTAATAAATATCTCTATTCAAAACGTAGCAAGATCAGATAAGTATGACTACGTTCTTGAGCAAGGTGCAATTAAATTTGGAGGAGAAAATATAACTCCAAAAGTGTTAAATGTTATGGAAAAAAGTAAAAAAGTAAACTAATAAAAAATAGAGAGGGATAAAATGACTTATAAAATAGATGAGTTAATAACCCTTCTTGAATGTGAGGTAAAGGGAGATGCCAAGGTAAACATTACAGGGTTATCTCCCTTTTTTCAAGCTGAAGAAGGAGAAGTAACTTTTGCATCAGATGAAAAATTTTTAAAAAAATTAGATGAAACTAAAGCAAGTGTTGTAATTGTTCCATTTGGAATGGTATTACCAGAAAATGGGAAGACATATTTACTAGTAAAGGATAATCCAAGAGTTTTAATGCCTAAGTTATTAGCATTTTTTAAAAGAAAGCTGAAAAAAATGGAAAAATTAGTTGAAGAATCAGCTATAATAGGTGAAGGAACAACTGTTGGAATAAATGCTTATATTGGGCATGACGTGAAACTTGGAAAAAATGTAATGATTTATCCAAATGTAACAATATGCGAAGGGGTTGAAATAGGGGATAATACAATAATTTATCCAAATGTAACAATAAGAGAGTTTTGTAAAATTGGAAAAGAGTGTGTTATTCAACCAGGAGCAGTAATTGGATCAGATGGATTTGGTTTTGTAAAGGTAAATGGAAATAATACAAAAATAGATCAAATAGGATCTGTAATTCTTGAAGATTTTGTTGAAATAGGTGCCAATACAACAATTGATAGAGGAACGATTGGAAATACAGTAATTAAAAAATATACAAAAATAGATAATCTAGTTCAAATTGCTCATAATGATATAATTGGTCAAAACTGTTTAATCATATCTCAAGTAGGAATAGCTGGAAGCACTGAGGTAGGAGATAATACAACTTTAGGTGGACAAGTTGGAGTTGCAGGACATATTAAGATTGGTAGCAACGTAATGGTTGGAGCAAAATCTGGTATTATAGGAAATGTTGATGATAATCAGGTTCTTGCAGGACATCCATTGATGAATCTAAAAGATGACTTAAAAGTAAAAGCTGCTCAAAAGAAATTACCAGAACTATTCAAAAGAGTAAAAGAGCTGGAAAAGAAACTTTAAAAATAATAAAATAAAGAAAAATCTAAAGAGGTTAAATCAACTTTAGATTTTTTATTTTTTTGAAGAAAGGTATTTAATTTAAAGGTGTAACATGATACAATATATTAAAATAAAAAAAATGAGGTAGTTTAATGAAAAAGAGAATAACTTTTGATAAGTATGGTGAAATGAGATTTATATCCCATTTGGATATGCTTAGATTTGCAGATAGATTATTAAAGAAAGCTCATATACCTATGAAATATACTCAAGGATTTCATCCAAGACCAAAGATATCCTTAGGAAATCCAGTATCTTTAGGAACAGAAGCTTTTAATGAATTAATGGATATAGAGTTATCAGAAATGATGACAAATGAAGAGGTAATGGAAAGAATGAATTCTGCAGCAGTTCCAGGGTTTAAAGTAACTAAAGTAGAAACAATAGAAGATAAAAGAAGTATTGTAGATGTATATACAAATGCTATATTTGAAATAACAGGTTCTAAAAGTGATATAGATACTTTAGAAACTCTATTTAATCAAGAGGAAATAATTGAGAGAAAAGAGAAAAAAGGAAAGATATCAGAGAGAAACTTAGGAGAAAGAGTTAAAGATTTTTCAAGAGTAGATGACACAATAAACTTGGAATTGGTTAATACTTCACCAAACTCTTTTTTAATTTTAGCAGGAGTAGATATAAAGGACGTACATATAATAAAAAAAGGTTATAAAATCTAAAACATATAATTAATTATAAAGGAGAAAAGCTATGCTAGATTTAAGATTTATTCGTGAAAACATTGATATGTTACAAGAAATGCTTGTAAACAGAGGAAGCAATATTGATCTTCAAGAGTTTGTAAAATTAGATACAGAGAGAAGAGAGATTTTATCCAAAGTTGAAATGCTAAAAAATAAAAGAAATACAGAGTCTGCAGAAGTAGCTAGAAGAAAAAAAGCAGGAGAGGACGCTTCTGAAATTATAGCTGAGATGGGAAAAGTTTCTGCTGAAATAAAAGAGTTAGATGCAAAACTTGCAGAAGTAGAAGAGAAAGTAACATATTTCCAAATGACATTTCCAAATATGTATCATTCAAGTACTCCTATCGGAAAAGATGAAGAGGATAATGTTGAAATAAGAAGATGGGGAACACCAAGAGAGTTTACTTTCCAACCAAAAGAGCACTGGGAAATAGGAGAAAATCTTGAAATTTTAGACTTTGAAAGAGGAGCAAAATTAGGAGGTTCAAGATTTGTAGTATATAGAGGAGCAGCAGCAAGATTAGAGAGAGCTTTAATTAGCTTTATGCTAGATACTCATACAACAGAGCATGGATATACAGAGCATCTAACACCGTTTATTGTAAAAAGAGATATCTGTGAAGGAACAGGACAACTACCAAAATTTGAAGAGGATATGTATAAGACAACTGATGATATGTTCTTAATTTCAACATCAGAGATAACATTAACAAATATACATAGACAAGAGATATTAAATGAAAGTGATTTACCTAAGTATTATACAGCTTACTCACCTTGTTTCAGAAGAGAAGCGGGTTCTTATGGAAGAGATATGAAAGGATTAATAAGATTACATCAATTTAATAAAGTTGAAATGGTAAAGTTAGCAACACCTGAAACATCATATGATGAGCTAGAGAAAATGGTTGCTAATGCAGAAACAATATTACAAAGATTAGGATTACCATATAGAGTTATTCAATTATGTTCTGGAGATATGGGATTTGGAGCAGCTAAAACTTATGATTTAGAGGTATGGTTACCAGGTCAAAATAAATTTAGAGAAATTTCATCTTGTTCTAACTGTGGAGATTTCCAAGCTAGAAGAATGGGATTAAAATATAGACCAGAAGGAAATTCGAAAAGTGAATTCTGTCATACATTAAATGGATCAGGATTAGCAGTAGGTAGAACTCTAGTAGCAATTATGGAAAATTACCAACAAGAGGATGGATCATTCTTAATACCAGAAGTTTTAGTACCATATATGGGTGGTATGACTGTTGTTAAAAAGTAGTCTTTTAATTTTATTTGTTTTGAATCTATTTGTTAAAAATATGACGGTATTGGGAGTTCTTCTTTTCATTGGAGTTGTATTGAATATTATATTTAATAAAGAACTTTTAAAACATTTAAAGAAATTAAAATTTCTTATATTTATATATTTAACTACGTTTTTGGCTCAGATATATTATCATCAAGAGGGAGAGGTTCTATTTAAAATTTACAGTATATATGTTACAAAGGGTGGAATCTTAAATTTTGCTTCAAGCTTTTTAAGGATTATAAATTTAATTCTTTTATCTTGGTTAGTAAATACTCAAAATATATTACCAAAAAGTCTATCTTCATATCAAAGGGTAATAGAGGATGTAATAGAGCTAATACCTGAAGTTTTTAAGATATTTAAAAGTAAAAGAAAGATAAAGTGGTTTTTTAGATATATTTTAAGTCAAATAAAGATAAAAAACTAATAGTTTCAAAAATTGATTTTAGTGTAAAAATTTGTTATATTAATAGATGAATAAAATATTAGGAGGAAAATTATGTCATATAATTACAAAGATTTAGGATTATCTAATACTAGAGAAATGTTCGCAAAAGCTAACAAAGAGCACTATGCTGTTCCAGCATTTAACTTCAATAATATGGAGCAAATGCTTGCAATCGTTGAAGCTTGTGCTGAGATGGGATCACCAGTTATATTACAATGTTCAACAGGAGCATTAAAGTATATGACAAAAGAGGTTACTCCACTTTTAGCTAAGGCAGCTGTAGATAGAGCAAGAGCTATGGGATCAGATATTCCAGTAGCACTTCACTTAGATCACGGACCAAGCTTAGATGCAGTAAAATCATGTATAGATGCAGGATTCTCATCAGTAATGATCGATGGATCTCACTATTCATTTGACGAGAATATAGCAATTACAAAAGAAGTTGTTGAATATGCAAAGAAATTTGATGTTACAGTAGAAGCTGAATTAGGAGTTCTTGCTGGAGTAGAAGATGACGTTGTTGCTGAGCACAGCATATTTACTAATCCTGATGAGGTTGAAGAGTTTGTATCAAGAACTGGAGTAGATTCATTAGCTATAGCTATTGGAACTTCACATGGAGCTCACAAATTCAAACCTGGAACAAATCCAAAGTTAGAGTTAGAAATATTAGCTGAAATCGAAAGAAGAATCCCAGGATTCCCAATCGTATTACACGGATCATCAGCAGTACCTCAAAAATATGTTGAAGAAATCAAAAAATATGGTGGAGTATTAAAAGACGCTATTGGAATCCCTAACACTGAGTTAATGGGAGCAGCAAAATCAGGTGTTGCAAAAATAAACGTAGACACAGATGGAAGACTTGCATTTACAGCAGGAGTAAGAAGAGTATTTGCTGAGCAACCTGGAGAGTTCGATCCAAGAAAATATTTAGGTGTTGCAAAAGAAGAGATGAAATCATACTATAAAGAAAAAATTAAAGAAGTTTTCGGATCAGAGAACGCTTACAAAGCAGCAAAATAATTAAACAATTAAAACCTGTAGATTATGTCTACAGGTTTTTTTATTTAAAAATTTAAATTGTTCTAGCTATTGATTTTTTTAAAAAAATATAGTAATAAAATAGAATAAATTCTTTGGGAAAAATTAAAATGAAAAATAGGAGGTAAAAATGGCTTGTGATAATAAATTAAAAAAAGAGATGTTTGAAGAATTAAAGAAGTATATAAGTGAGATTGAAGAAAAAAATGGAGCATTAATCTCTGTACTTCATAAAGGACAAGAGATTTTTGGATATTTACCACAAGAAGTACAGGAGTTTATAGCAAAAGAGATGAATATTCCAATTGCTAAAGTGTATGGAGTGGTAAGTTTTTATCATTTCTTCTCAATGAAACCAAAAGGAAAGCATCCGATATCAGTTTGTATGGGTACAGCTTGTTATGTTAGAGGGGCTGAAAAAGTTTTAAATAGTGTAAAAAATTACTTAGGAATTGATGTAGGAGAAACAACAGAGGATGGATTGTTTTCTATAGATGCATTAAGATGTGTTGGAGCGTGTGGACTAGCTCCAGTAGTTTTAATAGGAAAAGATGTTTATGGAAAAGAAGAGGTTAAAGATATGAAAAAAATCTTAGAAAAATATAGGAAAGAGGCATCAAAATAGAGGATCGATATTACATTAAAAGTATTTTAGGAGGCTAATTATGAAAGAAAAAAAGAAAATACTTGTTTGTGGTGGTACTGGTTGTTTATCTGCAAAAGGAGAACAGATTGTAGAAAATTTAAGAAATTCAATTAAAGAGCATGGATTAAAAAATGATGTTGAAGTTATACAAACAGGTTGTTTTGGATTTTGTGAAAAAGGACCTATAGTAAAAATAATGCCAGAAAATACATTTTATATTGAAGTAAAGCCAGAAGATGCAGAAAGAATAGTAGTAGAGGACATAATTAGTGAGAAAAGAATAGTAGAGCTACTTTATATAGACCCTAAAAATGGTGAAAGAGTTTTTGAAGGGGAAAATATGGAGTTTTATAAAAAACAGATAAGAATTGCTCTTAAAAATTGTGGAAGTATAGATCCGGAGTCAATTGAACAATATATGGCAGCTGAAGGTTACGCAGCTTTAAAAAAAATATTAACAACAATGACCCCTGAAAGTGTTGTAAAAGTAATTAAAGATTCAGGTTTAAGAGGAAGAGGGGGAGGAGGATACTCAACAGGTTTGAAATGGGAATTTGCCTCTAAAAATATATCAGATCAAAAATATGTAGTGTGTAATGCTGACGAAGGAGATCCAGGTGCTTTTATGGACAGATCTATTTTAGAGGGAGATCCACATAGTGTTATTGAGGGCATGATTATTGCGGGATATGCGATCGGAGCTACAAAGGGATTAGTTTACATTAGAGCTGAATATCCATTAGCAATAGAAAGATTGAGAAAGGCGATTGAAACAGCTAGAAAGAATGGAATATTAGGAGAGAAAATATTTGGAACAGATTTCCAATTTGATATTGAAATAAAATATGGTGCTGGAGCATTTGTATGTGGAGAGGAAACAGCATTAATACACTCTATGGAAGGTGGAAGAGGAGAACCAACAACAAAGCCACCATATCCAGCTGAATCAGGATATTGGGGAAAACCAACAATAGTAAATAATGTTGAGACTTTAGCTAATATTGCTCAAATAATTTTAAAAGGTGTAGAATGGTTTAGAAGTATTGGAACAAAAAATTCTCCTGGAACAAAAGTTTTTGCTTTAGCTGGAAAGATAAATAATGTTGGACTAGTTGAAGTCCCTATGGGAACAACTTTAAGAGAAGTTATTTTTGAAATCGGTGGTGGAATAAAGAATAATAAAAAATTTAAAGCTGTTCAGACAGGAGGTCCATCAGGTGGGTGTTTAACTGAAAAAGATTTAGATACACCAATAGATTTTGATACTCTTTTAGCTAAAGGGTCTATGATGGGATCAGGTGGAATGATAGTAATGGATGAAGATGACTGTATGGTTGCAGTATCTAAATTTTATTTAGAATTCACTGTTGATGAATCTTGTGGAAAGTGTGCACCTTGTAGAATAGGAAATACTAGATTGTGGGAAATTTTAGATAGAATAACAAAAGGAGAGGGAAAGGAAGAGGATATAGGACTATTAAAAGAGCTATCTCAAACAATAAAAACAACTTCTCTTTGTGGACTAGGGCAAACTTCACCAAATCCAGTTTTATCTACAATAAATCAATTTTTAGATGAGTATTTAGAGCATATACATGATAAAAAATGTAGAGCTGGACAGTGTCAAGCTTTAAGAAGATATCTAATAAATGATAAATGTGTAGGATGTACAGCATGTGCAAGAGTATGTCCAGTTGCATGTATTGATGGAAAAGTTAAAGAGAGACATGTTATAGATCAAAGTAGATGTATAAAATGTGGTGCTTGTTATAATGCTTGTAAGTTTAGTGCAATAGATATAGCTTAGTGGAGGTAATTTATGAAAAATGTTATTGTTATAATAGATGGTAAAGAAATAGAAGCTTTAGCAGGAACAACAATATTAGAAGCAGCTAAAACAGCTGGAATAAAAATACCGAGCTTATGTTATATGAATATTCCAGAGATTGGATTTAAGAATGACTGTGCTTCTTGCAGAATATGTGTTGTTGAAGTTGTGGGAAGAAAAAATTTAGTTCCAGCCTGCGCAACACCAGTATCACCGGGAATGATAATAAATACGAATACTATGGAAGTTTTAGAAAAAAGAAGAAATGTACTAGAATTAATGTTATCAAATCATCCAACAGATTGTTTAATATGTGCTAAAAATGGTAAATGTGATTTACAGACTTTGGCAATGGAATTCGGAATAAGAGATATAAGATTTAAGGGGAAAATATTTGAATATAGAAGAGAAGTTTCTCCATCGATAGTTAGAGATTTAGATAAGTGTATAATGTGTCGAAGATGTGAGAATATGTGTAATAATATTCAAAAATGCCAAGTTTTATCAGCGGTTAATAGAGGATTTAAATCAGTTGTTTCAACAGCCTTTGAGTCAGATTTAGATAAAACTAACTGCACATTCTGTGGACAGTGTGTAGCTGTATGTCCAGTTGGAGCATTGTATGAAAAAGATTATACATGGGGGCTTATAAAAGATATTGCAAACCCAAGAAAAAGGGTTACAGTTCAGGTAGCACCTGCAGTAAGAGTTGCAATAGGTGAGGAATTTGGATATGAGCCAGGAACGGATGTGACTGGAAAGCTGGTAACAGCATTAAAAAAATTAGGTTTTGATGATGTGTTTGATACAGATTACGCAGCAGATTTAACTATAATGGAAGAAGCAGCCGAATTTAAACAAAGATTGGAAAAACATTTAAGTGGTGATAAGAGTGTAAAGCTTCCAATTTTAACATCATGTTGTCCAGCTTGGGTTAATTTTATTGAACATCATTATCCAGATATGTTAGATATACCATCTTCAGCAAAATCTCCACAACAGATGTTTGGAGCTGTATTAAAAAATATATGGGGACCAGCAAGAGGAATAAAAAGAGATGAAATAATAAATGTTTCAATAATGCCTTGTTTAGCAAAGAAATATGAATCATCAAGACCAGAGTTTGCAACTGATGGAATTCCAGATGTGGATTATTCAATATCTACAAGAGAATTAGCTCACCTATTAAAACAATCGAATATAGATTTAAGAAAACTAGATGAATCAGAATTTGATAATCCTCTAGGTTATTCGACAGGAGCAGCAGTCATTTTTGGTAGAACAGGTGGAGTTATAGAAGCAGCAACAAGAACATTATATGAGTGGGTAACAAATGAAACTTTAGAAGATGTAGATTTTAAAGCTATGAGAGGAATGGAAGGCATTAAAATAAGTGAGGTTAAGGTTGGAGATACTGTTGTAAAAATTGGAATAGCGAATGGACTATCTGCAGCACGAGATATTTTAGATAGAGTTAAAACCGGTGAAGAATTTTTTCATGCTATAGAGATAATGGCGTGTAAAGGAGGATGTGTTGGTGGCGGTGGACAACCTTATCACCATGGAAATTTTGAAAAAATTGTAAAAAGAGCAGAAGGATTGCAGAGTATAGATAATGGGAAAACTTTTAGAAAATCACATGAGAATCCATACATACAATCACTGTATGAAAAATATTTGGAGCATCCATTAAGCTCAGAGGCTCATAGAATACTACATACAAAATACTATTCTAAAAAAGACTTAAAATAACATAAATATATTAGAAAAAAATAACAGTAGTACCTAACTACTGTTATTTTTTGTTACCTTTAACTCTTTACAAAGGAATGACAATGTAATATAATCTAGAGAAGAATATCAAAAAATAGATAACCTGTGGGAGGGCAAATGATAAGAGAAGCTAGATTAGTAGAAAATTTTTTAGACATGGTAAAAATTTCATCTCCTTCAAAAAATGAAAGGGCAATGGGAGATTACTTACTAAAAGTTTTAAAAGAATTAGGGTTAGAAGTAAGTGAAGATAATGCAGGAGAAGTGAATGGTGGAAACTGTGGAAATATAATTGGAATTTTGAAAGCTACAGGAAAAAAAAGATTCTTATTTAGTGCTCATATGGATACAGTAGTACCTTGTGAAAAGGTAGTTCCAGTAATAGAAGATGGAATAATAAAATCAGATGGGACATCTATATTAGGTGGAGATGACAAAGGTGGAATTGCTGCTATTATAGAGATGTTAAGAGTAATAAAAGAAAATAATTTGGATCATCCAGAAATAGTTGTAGTTTTTTCTATGGGAGAGGAGATAGGATTATTAGGATCAAAAGCTTTTGATATCGACAGTTATAATGTAGATTTTGGTTTTATATTAGATTCAAGTGGAAAACCTGGAAAAATAATTACAAAGGCTCCATCAGCAGCTAGAGGAAAAATAACAATTGTTGGGAAACCAGCACATGCAGGTATTTCACCAGAAAGTGGAATAAACGCATTAACAGTTGCAGCACATGCAATAACTAAAATAAAATTAGGGAGAGTTGATACTGAAACAACTTCAAATATAGGAGTTGTAAGTGGAGGACAAGCAACAAATATTGTTATGCCATCAGTTGAATTAGAATATGAGGCTAGAAGTTTATCAAATGAAAAATTACAATCTTTATTAGATGAAACATTTAATATATTTCAAAAAGTTTGTGATGATTTTGGAGCAAAATTAGAAAATGATGTTAAAGTTGAGTATCCTGGATTTGCACTTGAAGATTGTGAAGAAGTTGTAGAAATCGTAAAAAGAGCTTGTGAAAAAGCTGGAATAAAAAGTGAAACAGCATCTTCAGGTGGAGGTAGCGACACAAATATTTACAATAGTAAAGGCGTTCCGAGTGTAAATTTAGCTGTGGGTATGACAAAGGTTCATACTTTAGAGGAGTATATCGAGATAAAAGATTTGGTAGATCTATCAAAAATATTAGTTGAAATTATAAAAGGATAAAAATGAAAATAGGAAAGAAAAAAAGTAAAGTATTAAACATTATATATGTTTTTATAATTTTAATGGTTGTAGTTTTCTTTGCTAAAGACGTATTTATGTATACAATGACAGAGATTGAAGAGCTTTTTTTACCTCTTCAATCTCGTATATATTTTTTAGGTAAAAAAGCTAAAGAGAGCACAGAGAGTGTTATAAATTATAAAGAGTTATTAAGTGAAAATAGTAAATTAAAACATACCTTAGCTGAAAAGTCTTTAATTGAAGAGAAAAATCAAAGATTATTGGAAGAGAATGATAGGTTAAGAGAACTACTTGATATGAAAGATCGTTTTAAATTTAAGTTTAAAGTTGGAAAAATAAGTTTTCAACAAACAAGGGAAATGTATGAAAGTTTTGCTATAAATATTGGTGAGGTAGATGGAATACAAAAGAATATGCCTGTGTTGTTTAATGAGTCTTTAATTGGAAAAGTAGAAAAAGTATTTAAAAATTATTCTGTTGTTCAAATGATAACTTTTCAAGATTCAATTGTTAGTGCAAATGCTGTAAACGATACGGTTGGAATAATAAAGGGAAATAGAAGTGATGAACTTATTTTTGAGCCAGTATCATTTCATGAAGCACAGTTAGCTGTAGGTGATAAAGTATATACTTCAGGTATTAGTGATATTTATCCAAAAGGATTATATATAGGTGAAATTTGTGAAATAAAGAAAAAATATGAAAATAATTTGGAGTATTTAGTTAAGTTGCCGTTTAACATAACAGATATGAATGAAATAATAGTTCTTACAGAGGTGGATAGATGATAAAAAAAATAGCTATGTTTTTATTAGTAGGAACATCAATTTTTGCATCACCAAATAGAATTTCTGATATAAAGGATATATATTCTACAGTAAAAGAAACAATATACTTAAATGGAGATAAAAAAGTAAAGGAATATAAAATTGAATATATTTCACCAGATTATTTAAGAAAAGAAGTTATTTCTCCCAATGTAAATAGAGGAGAGATATTTCAATATGAAAATGAAAAGTCGCTAGTTTATATTCCGTTATTTGATGAAGTATCTGAAAATAATAATGAAGATGTGAGTAATTTTTTATCAATTATAAAAGATTTGAAAAATAAAGATCAAAATGATAAAAAATTTATAGATAATTATTACTTACAGAAAGTAAAAGAATTAAAGTATAAAGATACTTATAAAATAAAAATAAAAGAATATAAAAGAGTAGACGGCTATTTACTTCCGATTAAAATGGAAATATTTGAAAGAGAAAGTAAAGTCGCTGATTTAGACTTAAAAGACACAAAAGTTAATAGTGGCCTTAAAAGAAAGGAACTAAAAAAATGAAATTTATAAAAACTAAGGGATTAATAATAAAAAAAGTAGATTTTGGAGAAGGGGATAGGATTATCACTATTTTTTCTGAAAACTTTGGAAAGATTGATCTTTTAGTTAAAGGAATTAGAAAAAGTAAAAAAAGAGACCAAAGTTCGGTAGATTTATTGACTCTATCAAATTTTACATTTTATAAAAAAGGTGATAATTTTATACTAAATACAATTGATTCAATTGATTTTTTTTATGATTTAAAAAAAGATATAGAAAAATTGGAAATAGTATCTTATGTTCTCTCAATTATTAATGAATTAATCTTGCCAGGAGAGAGAAAAAAAGAGTTTTTTCAAAGAATAGAAAAAGCTCTGTACTTTATTATAAAAAATGAAAATTATAACAATTTTATTATGGTTTTAAAAATGATGAATTGGATTATAAAGAATGAAGGTTATAGAATAGATATATCCGGTGAAAAATACTTTAATATATCAGAATCAGTTATAACAGATTCTGGAGATGATAAAGTTATACCTTTAAAAAAGGATTTATTTGAAGTGTTAGCAAATGTGGAGAAAAAAACATCAAATGAAAAAAAAGTAGAATTAAATAATTTAATTGATGCGATTATTCTTTATGAAAAATATATAAATTATCATTTAGATATAAAATTAAATCTAAAGAAACATTTATTTGGAGGTTACTCATGTTAAACATAGTTAAAATAACTGACTATATGTCAGAAGAACTAATATTACTTAATCTAAAAGCTAAAAATAAAGATGAAGCTTTAAAAGAACTATCTGCTTTAATAGGAAAATCAGAAAAAATAGAAAAAAAAGATGTTATATACAAAGCTCTTTTAGAGAGAGAAAATTTAGGAAGTACAGGAATAGGAAAAGGGGTAGCAATACCACATGCCAAAACTGATGCAGCAGAGAGTTTAACAATAGCTTTTGGAATAAGTAAAGAAGGAGTAGATTTTAAATCTTTAGATCAAGAAAAAGTAAAAATATTTTTTGTATTTGCATCACCATTTAAAGATAGTCAAATTTATTTAAAAGTGCTGGCAAGAATTTCAAGACTAATAAGAGATGAAAATTTTAGAGAAAAGCTTTTAAATTGTGAAAATGCAAAAGAAGTATTAGAGTGTATAGACAAAGAGGAAGCTTTATAGGGAGAGAGTATGAGATGTCCATTTTGTAATAGTGAAGACACAAAAGTAATAGATAGTAGAGCATTTTCTGAAAATAATTCTATAAAAAGAAGAAGAGAGTGTAATAGGTGTGAAAAAAGATTTACTACCTATGAAAGAATAGAAGAAAATCCAATTTATGTTGTAAAGAAAAATAAAAGTAGAGAAAAATTTAATAAAGAAAAACTTTTAAGGGGATTAGAACGAGCAACTAATAAAAGGAATATAAGTAGAGATGATTTGGAAAAGTTTATTGCTGATGTGGAAAAAGTAATACAAAACACTTTAAAAAATGAGATAACAACGCAAGAGCTAGGAGAGCTTGTACTAGAAAAATTAAAATTATTAGATGAAGTAGCATATGTTAGATTTGCATCTGTATATAAAGAGTTTGATGATATAAAATCTTTTATAGATGTTGTAGAAGATATAAAAAAGGATAAAAAAATATGAATATTTTAATAATAAATGGGCCAAATTTAAATTTTTTAGGAAAGCGAGAGCCTGAAATATACGGGGATAAAACATTAGAATTAATAAATAGTGAAATTAAAGATTTTGGAAAAAAATATGGAATGAAAATAGAGTTTTTTCATTCTAATCATGAAGGATATATAATTGATAAAATACAACAAAATTATGAAAAAGTAGATTATCTAATAATAAATCCAGGGGCATTAACACATTATGGAATAGGAATAAGAGATGCAATTTTGTCAACTAATCTAAAAACAATAGAGGTTCATTTATCAAATGTATATTCTAGAGAGGAGTTTAGACATAAATCTGTAATATCGGATATATGCATAGGAAAAATTACTGGATTCGGTTCTGAAGGGTATAAAATGGCACTTCAATACTTAAGTAATTTAAAGAAATAGGAGGCAAAATGAGAATTTTATTTATGGGAACACCAGAATTTGCAGTTCCCTCATTAGACATATTAAGAAAAAAACATGAAATAGTTGGAATATTTACAAAGGTAGATAAACCGAATACAAGAGGTAAAAAAATAAAGTATACACCAGTTAAAGAGTATGGAATAGAAAATAATATACCAGTTTATCAACCTAATTCATTAAGAACAGAAGAAACATTTGAATTAGTAAAAGAACTAAATCCAGATTTAATTGTTGTTGTAGCATATGGAAAAATAATACCAAATAATATAATTGATTTTCCTAAATTTGGAATAATAAATGTACATTCATCTTTACTTCCAAAGTTTAGAGGAGCAGCACCTATTAACGCTGCTATAATAGCTGGTGAGAAAGAAACTGGAGTTACTATTATGGATATTGCAGAGGAGTTAGATGCAGGTGATATTATATTAAAAGGCATTACTCAGATTAATGAAGAAGATACTTTTTTAACACTTCATGATAGATTAAAAGAGATTGGTGCTGAAAAATTAAATGAAGCAGTAGATCAAATAGAAAATGGAACAGCAAAAAGAGAAAAACAAGAACATAAGTTGGCAACATTTGTAAAACCATATAAAAAAACGGATTGTTTAATTGATTGGAATAAAAGTAAAGAGGAAATTTTTAATTTTGTAAGAGGAATGAATCCGTTTCCAACAGCTTATACACATCACAATGATAAAATTTTAAAAGTTTATGCAACTGAAAAACTTGATAAAATTTATGAAAAAGGGGAAAATGGTGAAGTGGTAGATTCGATTAAAGGAAAAGGATTTGTTATAAAAGTAAGTGAAGGAAGTATAATTTTAACTGAGATTAAACCTGAAAATAAAAAGAATATATCAGGAAAAGATAGTATAAATGGAAATCTATTTAAAATAGGTGAGGTTTTAAAATAAAAATAATGGGGGGCGAGGTTAAATAATGAAAACTTCAGAAAAGAGAGAAAAAATTTCAAAAAAAACTATACAGAGGTTAACAATGTATTTAAAATGTTTGGAGAAATTTTCGCCAGATGATTATATATCATCAGAGGAAATGGGTGTTTTACTAGGAGTAACAGCAGCTCAAATTAGAAAAGATTTTTCAAATTTTATAATGGATTTAGATTCTTGTATAGGAATAAGGGGTAAAGGGTATAATGTAAAGTGTCTTTACGAAATGATTGAAGATATATTGGGAATAAATAAACAAAATAATGTAATTATTGTTGGAGCTGGAAAACTAGGGAACGCTATTTTACTAGAAGGTGACATAGAGAAACCAAGATTTAATATTGTGGGAATTTTTGATATTACAAAAAGTAGAATTGGTAAAGAGTATAAAGGAATAAAAATAAGTAGTGTGAGTGATATACCAAAAATTGCATCTGAGAAAAAAATCGATATGGCAATTATAACAGAAAACAAATCTATAGCTCAACAAGTAACAGATATTGTTATTCAATCAGGAATAAAAGCTATATTGAACATGACTTCCTTAGAAATAAAAGTACCAAAAGATGTTGTGATAGAACACATAGATTTAAATAGAAAGCTTCAAGAATTAAATTACTGGAAGGAAAAGGCGGAATAGTAATGAAAATTTTAGATGGTAAATATGTATCTCAAAAGGTTAGAGATTTAATAAAAAAAGAGATAATAGAGATAAAAAAAGTTAAAGGAACAGTTCCAGGATTGGCGGTAATACAGGCGGGAGATAACTTAGCATCTAAAATTTATGTTAATTCTAAGATAAAACAATGTGCAGAAGTTGGAATAGAATCAAAAAATTTTATTATGCCAGCATATGTAGCTGAAGAAGAGCTTTTAAGAAAAATAGAAGAATTAAATAGTGATGAAACAGTTGATGGAATATTAGTTCAATTACCATTACCTGATCATATAGACACACCAAAAGTAATAGAGGCAATTGATATAAATAAAGATGTAGATGGATTTAAACCAGAAAATTTAGGAAAAGTGGTTTTAGGAGATGAAACAGCATTGATTTCATGTACACCGGCAGGGATACTGAGATTGTTTGAAGAATACGAGATAGCTTTAGAGGGAAAAGATATCGTTGTTATAGGAAGAAGTAATATTGTAGGAAAGCCTATGACAGCACTTTTAATAAATGAAGGAGCAACAGTAACAGTTTGTAATAGTAAAACTAAAAATCTTGCGGAAAAGACCAAAAATGCAGATGTTGTAATAGTAGCTATAGGAAAAGCTAATTTCTTAAAAGGTGATATGATTAAAACAGGTGCTATTATAATAGATGTTGGAATAAATAGAGATGAAAACAATAAGATTTGTGGGGATGTGGACTTTGAATCTGTAAAAGAAAAAGTATCATATATAACACCTGTTCCAGGGGGAGTAGGCCCCATGACTATAGCAATGTTGCTTAATAATACGTTAAAGGCATTTAAAATTGGAAAAAAAATATAGGGGAGAGTTTAGAATGGATAAAAAAGAATTTTATATTGTAGATAAGAGAATACTACCAAATTCAATTCAAAGTGTTATAAAGGTAAATGAGATTGTTCAAGCTGAAAGAATTTCAAAGTATGAAGCTATAAAGAGAGTTGGAATAAGTAGAAGTACGTATTATAAATATAAAGACTATATAAAACCATTTTTCGAAGGTGGAAAAGAAAAAGTATTTAGTATACATTTATCTTTAATGGATAGACCTGGAATTTTAGCGAGGGTTTTAGATATTATTGCAGGAGAGCAGATGAATATCTTAACAATTGTTCAAAATATAGCGATAGATGGTGTGAGCAGAGTAACAATTTCTATACAAACAACAGAAAATTTACTTAGAAAAATTGAAGAAATGTTAGAAAAAATCAGTTCTTTAGATTCTGTAAAGGAATTAAGAGTAATAGGAAGTAATTAAGGAGGAACAATGAAGTTAGATTTAGAAAGCGTAAAAAAATTAGCTAAAAGTATAGAGGAGCACAATCTTTCTGAAATTAGTGTAGAAGTTAACGGAACAAAGCTTACTATGAAAAAGGAAGAACTAAGACAAGAGGTAGTAACTTCAAATATTAAGTATGTAGAACAACCGACTTTAACTAATAAAGAGATAGAAATTGAAGAAATAGAATCTTTAGAAGAAGTAGTTGTAGAAGGAAAAGAGATTGTTTCTCCAATGGTTGGAACATATTACTCAGCACCTTCACCTGACTCAGAAGACTTTGTTAAAATTGGAGATAAAGTAGAGGTAGGAGATACAGTATGTATAGTTGAGGCTATGAAGATGATGAACGAAGTAAAATCATCAGTAGCAGGAACTGTTGTAGCTTTAAGAGCAGAGAATGGAAAAGTAGTAAAAAAAGGTGACATATTATTTTTAGTAAAATAAGGAAAGCTAACAGCTTTCCTTTTTATTCTTTATTAAAGTGCTGGTTTAAAAAGCACAGTATATTGTTTTTTATGGAGAATTATGGTAGAATATATAAGCATTCAATTTAAAAAATAAGGAAGGTGTATTATAAAGTTGGACACGTATCGTGATATTATTATATTAGTTGTATTAATTTTACTATCTGGTTTTTTTTCAGCCTCAGAAACAGCATTAACATCTTTTAAAACAACAGATTTAGAAGATATTGAGAAGTCGAATAAGAAAACAGCACATTTATTGAAAAAGTGGTTAAAAAGCCCAAATGAGATTTTAACAGGGATGCTTTTAGGAAATAACATAGTAAATATTTTAGGATCATCTATTGCAACTGCTTTAGCAATTAATATAATGGGAAATTCTCCTCGGAGTTTAGCTATTGTAACAGGAATTATGACAGTTTTAATTCTTATATTTGGAGAAATAACACCGAAAATAATGGCTAAAAATAATTCTAAAGGATTTTCAAAATTAGTAATTGGTCCTATGTATTATTTTGGTATATTAATGAAACCAATTGTAAAGATATTAATGTGGACATCTATATTAATTGGTAGAATTCTAGGAGTTGAAGTAAAAACTGAAAATATAATGTTTACAGAAGAGGATTTAATATCTTTTGTAAATGTAGGTGAAGCTGAAGGTATTATAGAAGAAGAAGAAAAAGAAATGATTCATTCAATTGTGGGGTTAGGTGAAACTAACGCAAAAGAGATTATGACACCGAGAACGTCGATGTTCGCAGTTGAAGGAAATAAAACCTTAGATGATATTTGGGAAGAGATGATAGAAGCTGGATTCTCAAGAATACCTGTATATGAAGAAACTATTGATAATATAATAGGAGTTTTATATACTAAAGATGTTTTAAATTATTTAAAAGCACACAGTACAGATACTCAAGTTAAAGAGTTAGTAAGAGAGGCTTATTATGTGCCTGAGACAAAATCAATTATAGAAATTTTACAAGAGTTTAAAAGTAAAAAAGTTCATATTGCTCTAGTATTAGATGAATATGGTGGGATTGGTGGAGTTTTAACAATAGAAGATTTGTTAGAGGAAATTGTTGGTGAAATTCGTGATGAGTTCGATAACGAAGAAGAAGAAAGTATAAAAGAAATCGATGATAACAGATATGAAGTTGATGCAATGCTTGACATAGAGACAATAAATAAAAGTTTAAATATTGATTTACCAATATCGGAAGATTACGAGAGTTTAGGTGGATTAATTATGTCAGAACTTGGAAAAATTCCTGCGATAGGAGATATTGTAGATTTTCAAGATGTTAAATTAGTAGTAGTAGAAGTTGAAAAGATGAGAGTGTCTAAGGTAGAGATACAAAGAGGAGAATAAAAAATGAAAAGAGTAAAGGCCAGTTTTTATAGTGGGTTAATTGCTATATTACCTATAGTTATTACAGTATATATTTTTAACTGGATATTTCAAATTTTCTTAAATTTGTTACAAGATTCATTCTTAACAGTAGCAGTAAGATCAATTGTTTTACAAACTGGATTAGGTAAAGAACAAGATCTTCATTTATATACCCAGATATTGATAAACGTTTTATCTTTTGTTACATTAATATTATTATTAATAGCTATAGGAACAGCTATGAGGGTATTTTTATTTAAAAAAATAGGAGCTTTTTTGAATAATCTTTTAGTAAAAATACCACTGTTTAGTCAAATTTATAGTACAATAACGCAAATAATATCATTATTTGCATCGGATAGACAAAAATCTTATCAAAAAGTTGTAATGTTTGAATATCCTAGACAAGGAATTTATAGTATAGGATTTATGACTTCAGATAGCAATCATTTTGTAGAAGAGGTAACAGGTGAAGCAATGTGCAACGTATTTTTACCAACATCACCAAATCCTACTTCAGGAATGTTTATAGTTTTAAAGAAATCAGAAGTAAGAGTTTTAGATTTAAAAGTAGATGACGCAATAAAACTTATAATTTCAGGAGGAGTTATATTACCACCAAATAATAAAAAGGAGAACTAAATGTGGAAATATCTTTTTTTAGTTTTTGTACTAATTGGTTGTAGCAATAATGAGGTAGTAAAGCCAGTAAAAAATCTTGAAACAAAAAATGAAAAATATTTATTACTTAAAGGTGCTAATTTATATTCATTAGGTAAAAAAAGTGAAGCGTTAGAAATATACGAAGAAGTATTAAAAATTAATAGAAAAAATAGTGTAGCGTTAAGAGAAAAAGCAATAATAGAAGGACAATTTGGAAATATAGTTCAAGCTGAAAAAGATTTAAATAGTGCTTTAGCACTTAATCCGAAAGATAACTTAACTTTAAAAAATTTAGGTTATTTAAATTTTGAAAAAAGAAATTACAATAAAAGTTCGAAATATTTAAGAAGTGTGTCTAAAGATTTTATGAACGATCAGGATTATTTTATTTTAGGATATATCGAGTTTTTAAATGGAAATTATTTAAACTCTTTAAAATACTATGAGTATGTAGAGGATGATGAGATATTCAATAATAAATTATTTTTTGATTCCTATTTAAATAATTTAAAAAGAATAGAACATTTAAATAAAGATTCATATTTAAAAATTGAGGATAAAATTAAACATAATAAAGTTAATACAATAAAATTATCTAACTTTTATAGTTCATCTTTAGAAAAAGATGAATATTCTGAAAGAGTTTTAAAAAATTATTTGACTTATAATGAAATTGATAAAGAGATTGTAGAGAAATTAATAAACATATACTATAAAAATGGAGATAAAGTAAAAGAAAAAAAAGCTTTAAATTTAATTTTGAATTAGTATAGATAATTTATGATAAATTTTTAAAAGAGTAATATTTAGGAGGAATTAAATGGATTTAAAAAAATATGTGGCATTAGTAGAGGACTATCCAAAACCAGGAATAAAATTTAGAGATATAACTCCACTTATGGGAAATGGTGAAGCATATAAATATGCAACTGATAAAGTAGTGGAATTTGCAAAAGATCACAACATAGATTTAGTTGTAGGGCCAGAAGCTAGAGGATTTATATTTGGATGCCCGGTATCTTATGCTTTAGGTGTTGGATTTGCACCAGTTAGAAAACCAGGGAAATTACCAAGGGAAGTAATTGAGTATGCATATGATTTAGAATATGGTTCAAATGTATTGTGTATGCACAAAGATTCTGTAAAGCCTGGACAGAGAGTTTTGATAGTTGATGATTTATTAGCAACTGGAGGAACTATAGAAGCTACAGTAAAACTAATAGAAGAATTAGGTGGAGTAGTAGCAGGATTAGCATTTTTAATTGAACTAGAAGACTTAAAAGGTAAAGAGAAATTAGAAGGTTATCCAGTATTAACTTTAATGAAGTATTAATAACTTTTAAGGCGACACAAGGTTGTGTCGCCTTATTTGTATAGGATTATTAAAAAGAGGTGTATTATGAAATATTGGCAAGAAATAGAAAGTGAAATAGATAAGCATAATTTAAAAGTAGACAAAGAAAAGATCAGAATGGCTTTCTTTTTTGCAGAAGAATGCCATATAGGACAATACAGAAAATCAGGTGACAGCTATATAATACATCCTGTAGAAGTAACAAAAATATTAATAGATATGAAAATGGATACAGAGGGAATAATTGCAGGAATACTTCATGATATAGTTGAGGATACACTGATAACGATAGCAGATATAAAGTATAATTTTGGAGATGAAGTTGCCCATCTTGTAGACGGAGTTACAAAATTAGACCATTTACCTAATGGAACTAAAAAACAGGATGAAAATATTAGAAAAATGATAATAGCTATGGCAAAAGATGTTAGAGTTATTATTATAAAATTAGCAGATAGACTTCATAATATGAGAACGTTAAAATTTATGCCACCTGAAAAACAAAAAAGAATAGCTCAAGAAACTCTTTCAATTTATGCTCCATTAGCTCATAGATTAGGTATAGCTAAAATAAAATGGGAATTAGAGGATATGTCTCTTCATTATTTAGAGCCAGAAAAATATAAAGAGATTAAAGCTTTAATTGATGAAAAGAAAGATGAGAGAAAAAAATATTTAGAAGAAATGGTAAATAATATAACTCGTTTATTAAATGAAGTACAAATATATGCAAAAGTAAAAGGAAGATTTAAACATTTTTATAGCATTTATAAAAAAATGTTTGAAAAAGGAAAAGATTTCGATGGCATCTATGATTTAATAGGTATTAGAATAATTTTGAATACAGAAGCAGAATGTTATAATACTTTAGGAGTTATTCATAGTAATTATAGGCCAGTTCCAGGAAGATTTAAAGATTATATTGCAGTTCCTAAATCAAATAATTATCAATCAATTCATACAACAATTGTAGGTCCTTTAGGAAAATTTGTTGAAATTCAAATTAGAACAGAAGATATGGATAGAGTAGCAGAAGAGGGAGTTGCAGCACATTGGAGCTATAAAGAGAATAAAAAAATAAGTAAAAAAGACCAAGTTTATGGTTGGCTTAGAAATATTGTAGAGCTTAATCAAGGAGCAGAAAATACTGAGGAATTTATTAAAGAAGTTACTGGAGATATAGTAAAAGAAACAGTATTTGTATTTTCACCAAAAGGAGACGTAGTTGAGCTAGCTCAAGGAGCAACACCAATAGATTTTGCTTTTAATATTCATACAGAGATTGGTATAAAATGTGTAGGAGCAAAAGTCAATGGAAAAATAGTTCCTTTAGACTATAAATTAAATAATGGAGATAGAGTGGAAATTATAACCTCTAAAACTGGTAGAGGACCAGGAAATGACTGGTTAGATATAGTTGCTACTCAAAGTGCAAAAAGTAAAATAAAGAAATGGTTAAAAGATCAAAAATTTGATGAAAATATTAAAATTGGAAAAGAATTGATAGAAAGAGAAGTTGGAAAATTAGGTATGACTTTAAAAGAATTTGAAGAAAGTCCAACACTAAAAAAGCATCTAGAAAAACATAATATTCCAACATTAAATGATTTTTATTTCCATATGGGAGAAACAAAAAGTAAGATTGATGTAGTTGTAGCAAAATTAAAAGTAGAGCAAGAGAAAAGTAAAGCTTATATAGAAAGTAATTTAGAAGATTTTATTAAAGAGCCTATAAAGAAGAAATCAGCTAAAAAAGATGATCAAGGAATTGTAATTGATGGAACAGAAAATACTCTTATAAGATTTGCAAGATGTTGTACTCCTCTTCCAGGTGATGAGATAGGTGGATATGTAACAAAATTAACAGGAATAGCTATTCATAGAAAAGATTGTCCAAATTATATTTCAATGGTTAATCATGATCCTGCAAGAGTTATAGATGTTCATTGGGATGAAAAACTTTTAGAAGCACCTTCAAAGAAAAGTAAATATACATTTGCATTTACTATAAAAGCTATGGATAGACAAAATATACTTATGGATGTTGTAACAATGATTTCAAACCATAAGATAAATGTTTTATCTTTAAATTCTCATAATATAAAAAAAGGCTTAGATACAATTGCAATTATAAAAGCAACAGTTGAGTTAAATAATAAAGATGAATATAAACAATTAGTTAGTCATCTATTAAAAATAAAAGATGTAATGTCAGTAGAAAGATAGGAGAAAAAAATGAGTAAAAAGTTACCAGTAACGTATGAATTATACGATAAAGATGGAAAGGCTAGAATAGGAAAAATAACAACCCCTCATGGAGAGATTGAAACACCTGTATTTATGCCAGTTGGAACTCAAGCCACAGTAAAAGGTATGACTCCAGAAGAGTTAGAAGAGATGGGGGCTGAAATAATTTTAGGAAATACATATCACCTATATTTAAGACCAGGAGATGAATTAGTTGCTAAATTTGGTGGATTACACAAATTTATGAATTGGAAAAAACCTATTTTAACAGATAGTGGTGGATTCCAAGTATTTAGTTTAGGTGATTTAAGAAATATTAAAGAAGAGGGAGTTTATTTTAGATCACATTTAGATGGTTCTAAACACTTTATTTCTCCAGAAAAATCAATAAATATTCAAAATAATTTAGGATCAGATATTGTTATGTTATTTGATGAGTGCCCACCAGGAATGTCATCAAAAGAGTACCTTATTCCATCTATTGAAAGAACTACAAGATGGGCAAAAAGATGTGTAGAAGCACACAAAAGACCAGATGAGCAAGGTTTATTTGCAATAGTTCAAGGTGGAATTTATGAAGATTTAAGAGATAAAAGTTTATCTGAATTAAGTGAAATGGATGAATACTTCTCTGGATATGCTGTTGGAGGTTTAGCCGTTGGTGAACCTAGAGAGGATATGTATAGAGTATTAGATTATATAGTAGAGAAGTTACCTGAAGATAAGCCAAGATATTTAATGGGAGTAGGAGAACCTTTAGATATGCTAGAAGCTGTAGCATCAGGAATAGATATGATGGATTGTGTACAACCAAGTAGAATTGGAAGACATGGAACAATATTTACAAAATATGGAAGACTTGTTGTGAAAAATGCTTCATATTCTGAAGATACTAGACCTTTAGATGAGGGATGTGATTGCTATGTATGTAGAAATTATACAAGAGGTTATATAAGACACTTATTTAAAGCTCAAGAAATATTAGGTGGAAGATTAGCAACATACCATAATTTATATTTCTTATTAAAATTAATGAAAGATTCAAGAACTGCTATAAAAGAGAAAAGATTTAATGAATTTAAAGCTGAATTTGAAAAGAACTATGCTATGGGAAAAAATAGTGATTGGATAAAACCAATAAAATTTGATAAATAAAAAAAAGCTGACTTTTTTAAGTCAGCTTTTTTTCTATATTAAATTATAAACTATATTTTGTAAACTTAGTTTTAAACTCATCTTCAGATCTAACAAAAAGTTTTTCATTTCCTTCTGAATCTAGAACTTCTTCAGAAAAAACTCTGTATAGATACATAATTTGTCCATCTTGTTCATTAGTACAATTTAATATATTATAATTTAAAACTTCATAAAGTTTACCATTTTTATTATTTTTCCAAAGATTCTTGTTCATAGCACTCCTTCAAACAGTTATTTCACCACATAAATCAGATTCCATAAAAACTTTAATCTCTTCAATAGAAATATTTTTTCCTAATAAATACATTAACTTTGTGATAGCTGCTTCTGGAGTCATATCTCCGCCGCTGATTACTCCAATACTTTTTAATGCACTACTAGCTTCATATAATCCCATTTTAACAGCACCAGTTGCACATTGAGTAATATTAACAACAACAACTCCTGAATCAATAATAGACTTTAAAGTTAAAACAAAATTATCAGTAGTTGGAGCATTACCATTTCCATAAGTTTTTAAAATAACTCCCTTTATTTCAGAATGAGATTCTACAAGTGTTTTTATATATTGAGGATTCATTCCAGGGAAAATCTCAACAATAAGTATATTACTGTTGATAGAAGAATCTGTATAAAACTCATTTTTAGGCATATCTAAAACCTTTTTGTCATGAATTTTAATTTCACATCCAATTTCTCCCAAAGCTCTATAATTTGGTGAAGCAAATCCAAAATAATTTGTAGCATCAATTTTTCTAGCTCGATTTCCTCTCAATAACTCATCTCTAAAACAAATTGTAACTTCAGGTATACTTTTAACACCGTATATTCTATTACCTGCAATTTGAATAGATGTAATTAAATTTTGAAGTGCATCACTTCTTGGTGTAACTAAAGGAACTTGAGATCCAGTTAAAACCACAGGTTTATCAAGATTTTTAAGCATAAAAGATAGAGCTGAAGCTGTAAAAGCCATAGTATCAGTTCCATGTAAAATTACAAATCCTCTGTAGTCATAATAATTTTTTTCTATAATTTTAACGATATCAATCCAAATTTCAGGATTCATATCTGAAGAATCAATTAAAGTTGAAATTTGACAGTAGTCAGCAGGAAATCTTTCTAAAATAGGATGATTTTTAGCTACTTCAAACCAATTTTTAGCAGGTCTTAAAGGACTATTGGGATTATTTTCCTCGCTGTTGACCATACCAATAGTGCCCCCAGTATTTATGATAAGAATTTTTTCTAACATTTAGCTCCTCCTAAAATTAATCCCCTAGTAAACTAGGGGATTGATTTCTTATATATCTTTTAAGAATATGTTTTGACTTCTATCAGGACCAACAGAAACAACAGTTATTTGACATCCTAAATACTCTTCAACTCTAGCAAGGTATTTTTTACAGTTCTCAGGTAACTCATTGTAATCTTTCATATTAGAGATATCCTCTGTCCATCCAGGTAGCTCTTCATAAATTGGTTTAGCATAAGCTAATTTTTCTGTAGCAGCAGGTACAGTTGTATAAACTTTTCCATCGATTTCGTATCCAGTACAAATTTTTAAAGTATCTAATCCACTTAAAACGTCGATTTTTGTTATAACAACGTCAGTTAATCCGTTTATATCAACAGCATACTTACCAACAACAAGGTCTAACCATCCACATCTTCTAGGTCTTCCAGTTGTAGCTCCAAACTCTCCACCAATTTGTCTGATTTTTTCTCCTAAATCATTATTTAACTCAGTAACGAAAGGTCCTTCTCCAACTCTAGTTGTATAAGCTTTCATAACTCCAATTATTCTATCGATTTTTCTAGGAGAAACTCCAACACCAGTAGTAACTCCTCCACTTGTAGGAGATGATGAAGTAACGTATGGGTATGTTCCATAGTTAATATCTAACATCATAGCTTGAGCTCCTTCAAATAAAACGAATTTGTCATCATCTAAAGCTTTGTTAATTTCAGGAGTAGCATCAATAATTCTATGCTTTAATCTTTCAGCATATCCTCTGTACTCTTCAAAAATATCTTCAAACTTCATAGTAGGAGCATCATAGATTTTAGTGAAAAGTTCATTTTTCTCTTCTAAATTCATTTGTAACTTCTTAGCAAATAGCTCCATATCTAATAATTCAACAGCTCTAATTCCAACTCTTGAAAATTTATCAGAGTAACAAGGTCCAATTCCTCTTTTTGTAGTTCCAATTTTGTTATCTCCACTTCTCTCTTCTTTTAAGATATCTAATTGAATGTGGTAAGGCATAATAAGATGAGCTCTATCACTTATAAATAGGTGATCAACTTTAGCTCCTTTAGCTTCTAATGTATCAAGTTCTTTTAAAAGAACTTTAGGATCAACAACAACTCCTGGTCCAATGATACATTTACCTTGTCCATGTAACATACCAGATGGTAATAAGTGAAGTATAAATTTCTCTCCATTAACAACAACTGTGTGTCCAGCATTATTTCCACCTTGGAATCTAACAACGTAATCAGCTCTATCTCCAAGAACGTCAATTATTTTTCCTTTTCCTTCGTCTCCCCATTGAGTTCCAACTACAACATATCCTGCCATTTAAATACCTCCATGTATTATTTCGTTATTTGATTTTTTTTATTTCAATATAGTTGATATTTTTATTATGTTTACATATAAATAAATCTTCAAACTCTGTTCTGATATTATCAGCAGCTTTAGGGCTGTTATGTAAATCAGGTGTATGATAAACTACTTCATAGTTTTTTAAATCTTTAGCAAATTCAAGAACATCTGAATAATATTGATCGTGATCTGTTTTAAAAAATAAAGTTCCATCAACTTTCATTATAACATCAAGAAGTTCGAAAAGTTTAGGTTGAAGTATTCTATTTTTTTCATTTCCTTCCCAAGGGTCAGGGAAATTAATATAAAGTCCTTCAATCTCTTCATTTCCTATAAATTTTGTAATATCTTCACCACGTCTTCTTAAAAAAACAACATTATTAAGATTTCTTTTAACAGCTTTAGTAGCAGATAAAACTAATCTTTTAAATCTTATTTCAAGAGCTAAGTGATTTCTCTCTGGATATTTAGCAGCCATTCCTACTGCAAAGTTCCCACTTCCAGATCCTATTTCAAGATACACAGGGTTATTATTTCCAAAAGCTTTTTGGTTCCAATTCCCTCTATAAGAATCCATAATTTCACTATCATAGATAATGTGATTAGGATATTCTACTAATTTAACCATGTATGGATTATAATTAGTTCTAGGATTTGTGAAGAAGTGTTTCCATAGAGTGTCTTCTAATCTTTCTTTCATTCTTCCTCCATAAATTTAATCGTTTTTTCAGCAGCATTTTGATTGCTTTTGAAAAATGCTTTTATTTTATCCTCAGAAACAGGTTTTGTTTCTAAGAGATTAATAGTATTTAAAAACTCCTCTTTATTGTTAATCTTATATCCAATATTAAGATTTAAAATATCTTTAGATATATCTTTAACATTTTGTAAGTATGGGCCAAAAATTGGAGATTTTCCATAAAATAATGGCTCTAGTAAACTATGACCACCAATATTAACTAGTGTTCCACCAACAAATACAACATCAGCAATAGAATAGAATTTTCTGAGAACACCCATTTTATCAACAATAAGTATTTGAAACTCTTCTGAAGATGGATTTAATTCTAAATCAGTTAATTTTTTATATGTTAAATTTGAATTTTTTACTAAAGTTTCAATTTCAGGAACTCTTTCTAAATGTCGTGGGACAATAATAAGAAGTGTATTTTTAAGTTCTTTAAAAACATCTATAAGAATAGAATCTTCCCCTTGTCTAGTACTACCAGCAACAAAGATTTTTCGTGTATCACTTTTTATAAATCTTTTTAAATTTGACATATCTTCAGAAGAAAATGTTTCAAAAGAAATATCAAATTTTAGATTACCAGTTACAAATACTTTGTTTTTATCAGCACCTAAAAGAATTATTCGATTTTTATCCTCTTGAGATTGCATAAAAAATCCAGATATTTTAGAAAAAAGAGGTTTTATAATCCAAGAAATTTTTTTGTATCTAGGAAAACTTTTATTTGAAATTCTTCCATTAACAATAAATATTTTTGAATACTTTGAACCTAAGTTTATAAAATTAGGCCAAATTTCAGTTTCTATCAAAATTATTTTGGAAACCTGAATATAATTAAATATTTTTTTTAGTATAAAAATATCATCTAATGGAAATCTGAATATAGATATTCTATCATCTTTTGAGTATTTATTCATAGCTATTTCATAACCTGTATCAGTAAAAACTGTAAGTAAAATATTTTCATTGAAATCATTTTTTAGTTTTTTTACTAATGCGTCTATAAGGTTGATTTCTCCCACAGATGAGCAATGAATCCATATATATTTCGCTTTTTTTTCTAGAATTGAAAAATCTTGAAAAAGTCTTTGAAAAACAAATTTCAATTTTTTAGGTTTAAAAAGCAAAAAAATAAAGAGGAAAGGATATAAAAATCCTCTCAGTAGATTGTAAAACATGGTTTACCCTCCGATTTTCTCTTTAATTAAGTTAGATATTGCTTGAACACTTTCTTCAATGTTAAGAAAACTAGTATCAACTTCAATAGCATCTTCAGCTTTCTTTAAAGGACTTTCTTTTCTTGTAGAATCAGTATGGTCTCTTTCTAAAATATCTTTTAAAACAGTTTCAAAATCTTCTGTAATCCCTTTTGATGCATAATCTTTAACTCTTCTTTTAGCTCTTTCTTCAGGAGAAGCAACTAAAAATACTTTTAAATCAGCATTTGGAAAAACAACTGTTCCAATATCTCTTCCATCTAAAATAACTTTTTTTCCTTTACTAATCTCTCTTTGCAAATCTACTAATTTAACTCTAACAGCTTTGATAGCAGATACTGGAGAAACAATTTTAGTAACTTCAGGTGTTCTAATTTCTAAAGAAACATCTTTATCATTTAATATAAATTTATCATCTATAATATCAACTTTAATATTATTTAAAATATTTTCTACATCAGCTACATTATTGAAATCAATATTATTTTCAAGGATATAAAGAGCTACCATTCTATACATAGCTCCTGTATCAAGATATGTTAGGCCAAAATTTTTAGCTATAACTTTAGCAATAGTACTTTTTCCGCTTCCAGCTGGACCATCTAAAGCAATAATATAGTTTTTCATTTAATCCTCCTAAGCTTTAATAAGAAGAGCTCTCCACTCTTTATCTCTTTTTATTTCTAGTATTTCAAGTCCTTTTTCTTCAACCTGTTTAACTATTTCAGGAAGCTTATCTTCTATAATACCTGAAAAAATAATTAATCCATCTTTTTTAACAACTTTAAAAATATCTTTTAAAAGTAAAAGAATAACATCAGCTAAGATATTTGCCACTACAACGTCAAATTGCTTATCTTTAACAACTGAGATTAAGTCTCCTAAATAAACTTCAGCAGTATCAGAAGAAATTTTATTTAACTCAAGATTTTCCTTAGTAGCTTCAACAGCTAACTCATCGATATCAGTACCGTAAATATCTGTAGCTCCTAATTTTTCAGCTGCAATCATCAATATTCCAGATCCAGTTCCCACATCGATAACAGAGTTTCCAGGCTTTATATTTTCTTCCATAATTTTTAAACAAAGAGATGTTGTTGGATGTGATCCAGTACCAAAAGCTCTTCCAGGGTCTAATTCAATAACTAATTCATTTTCTTCAGGTTCATATTCTCTCCAAGTTGGTTTAACAACAAACTTTTCACTAACTTTTTCAGGATATAGATATTTTTTCCAACTATTTTGATAGTCTTCCTCATCATATTCATAAAAATCAATTGTAAATACAACATCATCTCTATCATTAAATTTTTCTTCAAAAGCAGCTTTTATTAAATCGTTTCTTCTTTGAGAATATGGATTCATTGGAAAATATGCTGAAACAGCATAATCTACCATTAAAAATTGCTTTTCATCTTTATAAAAATCTAAAGGATTTTTTGTTTTTAAAGGCTCATCAATTTTTAAACCAGTAGCTCCAAATCCATAAAATATATCACAAATCTCTTTTTGAGTATCCTCAATACTATCACTATCAAATATAACTTTTATTTCAACAACTTTCATAAAAACCTTCCTAATTAAATATTCCTAACTCAATAAGAGAAAGGTTGATTCTTTCTATTTTTATACATTCACCAGTTTCATCATCTAATTCGATATCTAAACCATTTATTCTTTCTTTTCCTTCTGCTATCTCAAATTTTTGAGGTAAAGCAGTTAAGAATTTAGGAATAATAGATTCTTTATTCATTCCAATTATTCCATTGTCTGATCCTGTCATCCCAACATCACTTATGTAACCAGTACCTTCAAGAAGGATTTTATTATCAGCAGTTTGTACATGTGTATGTGTTCCATAAACTACAGAAACTTTTCCATCTAAATAGTTTGCTAAAGCTAATTTCTCTGATGTTGCTTCAGCATGAAAATCTATAATAATATGTTTACATTCTTTTCTAATTTCTTCTATTAATTTATTTGCAACTGTGAATGGACAATCAATTGGCGGCATAAAAACTCTTCCTTGAAGAGAAACCACAGCTATTTTATTTCCTTTTTTATCTTTTAAAATTGTATATCCAGTTCCAGGAACTCCATTAGGATAATTATGTGGACGTAGAACTCTGTTAGATCTATCTAAATAGTCATAAATTTCTTTTTTATCCCAAATGTGATTTCCACTTGTTATAACATTTACTCCCCAATCTAAAATCTCATCACAAAGTTTTGCAGTTATTCCAAATCCAGCGGCAGCATTTTCACCATTAACGATAATAAAATCATAATTACTTTTATACTTATCAAGGTATGCCTTTAGAGTTTTTCTACCTGGATTTCCAACAACGTCACCTACAACTAAAACTTTCATTATTTACCTCATTTCTATATTTGTATTACCAAAAAATATTATAACATTTTTTACTAAAAATTAAAACTTAAAAAATAGTTTTAAAAAAAACAAATTGAAAGTTGACATCTACACAAAAATGGTGTATTATTGAGGCAGATAATATAACAAACTAGGAGTGACGCATATGTTAACTAAAGAAGAATTTTTAAAAAAAATAGGACAAAGTGAAGAAGAATTAAAAGCAAAAGGTCTTGAGCTAATGTTCATAGGTGAAGTTGGATATGGTGACGATGAAGATGATGGTTGGGACGTAGTTTATATTGATCCAAGCAGATGTGTAGAAGTAGGAATGGGTTGTAAATGTGCTGTTGGTGGTACGTTACACGACAAATTATAATATAAAATTAAAAGTAACTAAGTATAGGAGTTTCCTATACTTTTTTTTATTTAAATTTACTTTAATTTCTAGAAAAAAATATGTTATAATTTATTTATAACTATTTGAATGAGGAGCAAAGAATGAAGAGTAGTGGGTTAGTAAAAAAAATAGTAGGAAGTAAAGTTACAGTTTCAATGTATAAAGAGAGTGCTTGCTCGCATTGTAGTAAATGTAGTGATAGTGCTAAGATAGCAAATGATTTTACATTTATATCTAATGCAGAGAATATTAAAATAGGTGATATTATAACTTTTGAAATGGAAGACAATCAGGTTTTTAAAGCTGCAATAATAGTTTATATAATACCATTGATATTTATGTTTTTAACTTACTTTATAGCTTCTAATATGGGATTATCAGAAGGAAAATGTATTGGGGCAAGTTTTAGTGGATTGGTAATAGCTTTTATAGGGATATTTTTTTATGATAAATTTGTTGTAAAAAATAAGATGGAAAAATCTGTAAAGATAATAGACATAGAAAAGAGATAGCAGGGGGAGGAATTATGTTAAAAAAAATATCAATAGTATTTTATTTAATGTCTCAGTTAGCTTTTGGAAGCTATTCACAAGTTGATTATTCTAAAATTTTAAACAAAAATGGAAAAATTTTCGTCAAAAATACTGGAAGTCCTCTAACGGGAATGGTAACATTTCAAAAAGATAGAGAATTTTATAAAAATGGAATTCCAGAAGGGAAGTGGTTATCTTTTTATACTAACGGGAAAATAAAATCCATAGAAAATTGGAAAAATGGAGAGCTAAACGGAAAATATGTATTATATAATGAAGAAGGACATAAAACATTTCAAACCTATTATTTAAAAGGAAAAGATCATGGATTATTTAAATTATTTCATGAAAATGGAAGCCCACATATAGTTGGTAAATTTTATAATGGTGAGGCTATAGGTATTTGGAGCTATTACAATAAAAACGGTAAACTAATAGGTAAAAGAGATTATACTTTAAATATAGATCATTTTGATCAAACAAATTAAATTAGGAGAAAATAACTTTATGAAAATAAAATTAAAAAGATACTTCAATAGTTCTATGCTAGTAAATCCAGATAAAGCTAAAAGCTTTTGTGATAAATTAAAAGAGATTTTAAAAAAAGAGGAGGAAGTTGTCTTAGATTTTGCTGGAATTCAAGCGACGACTTTAGTGTTTTTATTTGTACTTTTTACTAATTTATGGAATGAATATGGAAAAGATTTAAAAAATAAATTAACAATAAAAAATGGTTCTCAAGGTTTATTTAAACAAATGATATATTTGAAAGAGAACTACAAAGAACTAAAATCAAAGTTTTTAGGTGTTCATCAGAATTTTGAAATAGCTTATATTGGATAATTGTTGACAAAATTAATAAAAAATGTTAATATTAAATAGTAAAGAAACTATACCAAAAAGGGGTGTAAAAATATGTTTTTTGAAGAAATACAAAATGAAATTTATGATAGTACTTTTGATGCAGTTTATAATGCATTATTAGAAGAGTATAAAGAGGGAACGTTAACATTGGAAAGGTTAACAATGAATATAGATGAGCAACAACAAGTTTTGTTAAACGGATTTTTTGAGGGAGAAACAAAATTTGCATATGCTAGTGCAACAGTAGATGCACATCAGTATGCTCTTGCTATGATAAAAAAAGGATTAGTTTAAAACAAAAAGAGTGGATTATAGTCCACTCTTTTCTATTTTATAACAAAAAACAATAATTTAATATTCAAATTAGAACAAAATGAAAATAAAAAATGTACTAAAAAAAAACTTGACAGAAAACAGAACTTATTATATACTAACAACGAGACCGAATTTGATTGAATAGATCTATATACCCCCCAAAAATCTATTTTAATCTTTTTTATTTTTTAACACTCCCCCGTGTTATGAAAAAACCCTCCCCCCCAGGAGGGTTTTTTATATTTCTATAAAAATATTATTTTAGAATATTTAAAAGCACTGGTGCAATAAAGATTGTAATTATACCAGCAATAACGATAGATAGAGCGCTCATTGCTCCTTCAACCTCTCCCATTTCAATAGCTTTACTTGTTCCAACAGCATGGCTTGAAATACCAATTCCAAGACCTTTAGCAACTGCATTTTCGATTCTAAAAAGCTTTAACATAAATGGAGCAAAAATATTTCCTGCTATTCCAGTAACCATTATGGCAAAGACTGTTATAGCAGGTATTCCACCAAGAAGCTTACTAACTTCTATTCCAATTGGAGTTGTAATGGATTTAGGAACAAATGATAAAAGAATAATATCTTGAATACCTAATAACTTTCCTAAAAGAACAACAGATAAAATAGCAGTTACGGATCCAATAAGAGCTCCAATTAAAATAACTTTATAATGTTTTTTTAGTGTTCCTAATTCTTTATATAAAGGAATCGCTAAACACACTGTAGCAGGGGCTATAAAAAATCCTAATATATCTCCACCTTTGCTATAATAAGATGTAGGAATATTAAAAACTTCCATAAATATAAAAATAAGAATAAGAGCTACAAAAATTGGATTTAAAATAGGCCATTTAAATTTATTAAAAATGTCTTTTCCAATTTTAAAAGCAATTAAACTAATAAAAATTCCAAAAAAAGCGTTATCAAATAAAAGTTCTTTCATTTATTTTTTCCCCCTCATCATGAAATCTACACACAAAGCAGTAACAACCATTGTAATTAAAGTTGTTAATATAAGTAAAAAAATTAATTTAAAAAAGTCAGTTTTTAAAATATCAATAACATCTAAAAGCTTAACACTAGGTGGTATAAAAGTTATGATCATATTTGCAATAAAAAATTCACCAACAGTTTTAATACTATTTAATTTTACTATTTTTAAAGAAAGAAAAATAAATAAAAGAATTAAACCATTAACTGTTCCAGGAGTAGGAAGATGAAAAATCTTTTCTAAAATAACTCCTAAATAGTTAATACTTAAAATAATAAGAAACTCATATAACAAAATAAAACCTCCAGTACGATTGTATAAAAGATTAAAGAGGTGTTCCGCAGGAACACCTCTAAATATAAAACTAGTCTCTTCTTTTCATTTGTGGGAAAAGTACAACGTCTCTAATTGATGGAGAACCAGTTAATAGCATTATAGCTCTATCGATACCAATTCCTAATCCACCTGTTGGAGGTAAAGCATACTCTAAAGCTTCGATATAATCGTCATCGATAACTGCAGTAGCTTCATCGTTTCCTAGTAAAGCCTCTTCAACTTGAGCTTCAAATCTTCCTCTTTGATCAGCAGGATCATTTAACTCAGAGAATGCATTTGCATATTCTCTTGCATCAATAAATAACTCAAATCTATCTGTAAATCTAGAATCTTGTGCATTTCTCTTTGCTAGAGGAGAGATCTCAACTGGGTGACCATAGATAAATGTAGGTTGAACTATATGCTCTTCACATTTTTGCTCAAAGAACTCGTTGATGATATGTCCAACACTTGTCATGTGATCAGCAATTTCAACGTGGTGTTGTTTAGCTAAAGCTTTAGCTTCTTCAACTGTTAAATTTTGCCAGAAATCAGCACCAGTAACATCCTTTATCATATCAACCATATGAATTCTATAGAACTTTCCAAGGTCAATCTCTTTTCCGTTATACTCTATTTTAGTTGTTCCTAAAACCTCTGTTGCAAGGTATTGGAATAAACTTTCAGTTAAATCCATCATATCATTATAGTCAGCATAAGCTTGGTATAATTCCATCATTGTAAATTCAGGATTATGTCTAGTAGAAATACCTTCATTTCTGAAGTTTCTATTAATTTCATAAACTTTATCAAATCCACCAATTATTAATCTTTTTAAATAAAGTTCAGGAGCGATTCTTAAATATAATTCCATATCTAAAGCGTTATGGTGAGTGATAAATGGTCTTGCAGCAGCTCCTCCAACAATTGGATGCATCATAGGAGTTTCAACTTCTAAGAATCCTTTTTTATTTAAAAACTCTCTGATACCATTTATAATTCTAACTCTTTTCATGAAAGTTTCTTTAACATCTCTGTTCATGATAAGGTCTAAATATCTTTTTCTATATCTAGTTTCAACGTCTGTAAGACCGTGGAATTTTTCAGGAAGTGCTCTAACATTTTTTGATAGTAACTCAACTTGAGAAACTCTTAAAGTTAACTCACCTTTTTGAGTCATAAATAAAGTACCTTCAACACCAATAATGTCTCCAACACCTAATTTCTTAACTATTTCAAAAGCCTCTTCTCCAATTTGATCTTGTCTAATATAAACTTGGATTTTTCCAGTTTGGTCTTCAATGTGAGCAAATACGGCTTTACCTTGCTCTCTGAATCCCATAATTCTTCCTGCTGTTTTAAAAGTTGTCTCTGTTTCAGGAGATGATTTTAAAAGATCTCCAATCATATGAACTTTATCATATTTTTTTCCGAACGGGTAAACTCCAAGAGCTTCAATCTCTTTTATTTTTTCCCATTGCTCCATAACAAGACGTTCTTTTCCAACTCTGTCAAAGTATTTTTCCATAGTTTTTCTCCCTTTTTAAATTTATAGTTTCAATAAATATATGCTACTTTTTCTACCCCAAGTACTACTTGGATTATTTTCTCTAGATTTTCTTAAGTAATCTTTTGCTTTTTCAATATCTCCTTTTTTATGATAGATAACTCCTAAGTAATAATATAACTCAGATGTATTTTCACCTGGAGTAGTAACTTTATCAAAATCAGATAAGGCTTTATCAAAATTGTTCATTGAAAAGTATGTCTTACCACGATAGAAGTTAACTTCAGAGATATTTGTTGAACTGCTTTCAGCTTTGTTAAAGAATATTAAAGCTTCACTATAACTTTTACGATTAAGAGCATCTATTCCATTTGTAATATTTTTAGAAGAATCAGAAGGTGATACAGGTGTAACAACTTCATCTTCAACTACGTTATTAGAAGATAAAATAGAGGCCTCTGATGTTGGAGTAGTTAAGTTTGAAAAATTAGAATTCAAGTTAGAAGATGAACCAGCTAAGCTTAAATAGTAATTTCCTTTATCACTGTCTCCTTTTTGCATGTATAAATTTCCAATTAATAAGGCTAGTTCTGTACTTTGTGAGTCACCGTAAAAATTTTCTAAGAACTGTAATTCGTCTGTAGTAGCATTATTTTTACGTTGAATAGCTCTCATTATTTCAGTGTTTAATTTTAAATTACTTCTGTTGTAATCTAAATAATAGTTATTAATAATAAAACTTCCGTCGCTAGACTTTTCTTCAAAAGCTAGAAGTTTTATTTTCTCGTCTTCATTAAGAGAGAAGTTTTCTTTTAAATATCGAATCTCTTTATTAATTAAAAGTTGATTTCCATTTGCAGAACCTAAATTAAGTACCATGAAGGCTACATCTTTTTGTTTGCTGTTTGTTGGAAAAGCAATTAGATATAACTGGGCACTTTTTACCAATAGATCTAAATTTTTATTATTGTAGCTGTTTAAAATTATATCATAATTATCTTTCTCAGTAAAATTATATTTCAATTTATTTTTTATCTTAACAGTACCAACATATGTGAATCCTTTGTAAATCTCAGCAATATATTCACCTTGATAAAGACTATTAAAATTTAAACTATTTCCACTAATATTAAATGTAAAATCACTTTTTATAGGAGAAGAAATTATCTTAACTCTGTCAGCATTAATATTGTTAACAATTAAAGTTTCCCCTGCATAAACCTCCATAGGTGCCATCATTTGAGATGGAAGATATTCACGAATAGCATTTGTTGATGAATCTCTTTGTATAAGATCATATAAATAAGCTACACCAGATTCATTAAGAAAAAAGTTATCTTGTTGTAAAACTGGATTTTTTACACTAGGAACAACAACTTTGCTTTGAGTAGGAAGTTGTGTTTGAATATTAGTACAACTAAAAAAAATTAAAGCTGTTGCAGAAATTAAAAGTATTTTTTTCATTTACCCCTCCTTTAATAAAAAATAGAGCAAAGAGATTGCTCTATTTTAGTGTTTATTGTACTTCAATTATTTCAATCTCTAATTGGTTTATCTCTATATTATTATCATATATAACATAGGCAATTGTCAACTTATTTTCAGAATAAACATATTTTTTACATAAAACTGTAAAATTTTTATTGAAGTAAGAAGTTTTATAAATAAAATTTGTTTTAATTTCTGGTTTAATTAAAAGTTTACTTTGAATCTCTCCAAACTTCAGTATTTCAGTAGAGTAAGGGGATATTCTTATCTCGCCTTTACCATATTTATTATCATAAGTAAAAATAGTGACATCGTTTTCAATCACTTTTTTTGCAATCATTTTTTGAGAAATGTTTTCTCCAAAAGAATCAGTACTATTAATAATAATCTTAGCCATTAATAATAATCCTTTTCGTCATCGTCATATCCCATATCATAATAATCATCTTGGTCATAAGAGTCTTCACGGTCATAATATTCATCATCATCCCAATCTCCTATATTATCTGCACCTAAATACTCTTCTTTCCAGAAATCTAAAACAGTATTTATTTCGGCAGTATCATCAACAAAAATTAAATCGTCCTCATCCTCATCATATAAAAATATATAATTAGTCCCATCGAAATCCTCAGTTATAAGATATTCTTTATCTCTTATAATTAGATTTTCTAAAACTGTTAGTTCAAACTCCTCGTCATCGATGTTGTGATAAAAAGTTTCTCCTTGCGAATACATTGTTTCCTCCTAATAATTTATAAAAATAAAGTTAAAAATAAAATTAAAAACTACTTATGATATTTAGTATTTTTTATAATGCTAAACCATCTGTAAATTTGCTCAATTAAAATTAATCTCATTAATTGATGCGGGAAAGTCATTTTTGAAAAACTTAGCCTTAAGTCAGCAGATTTTCTAATATCTTCTGAAACACCATAAGAACCACCAATAATAAAGTTGATAGTACTATCTCCATTAAGACCTATTTTTTCAATTTGTGAAGCCATATCTTCAGAAGATAAATTCTTCCCTTGAATATCTAAAAGGATTTTAAATCCTTTATTTTTTTCTAAAGTTTCAAGAATAGATTTTGATTCTTTTTCTATAGACATATTTCTATTTGAATCGTTACCATCCTCTTTTAATTCGAAAATTTTTAATTTACCAAAAGCTTGCATTCTTTTGACAAACTCTTGTATTCCATCTAAAATATATTTTTCTTTAATTTTACCAACACATATAATATTTATATTCATTTTCTTTTAAATCCCTTCTCCATATCCAATAAACTTATTTTAAAGGTTATTGGTCTTCCATGAGGACAAGTAAATCGTCCGATTTTATGTAATTCTAAAATAAGTTTCTCCATTTCAGAAATAGATAATTTTTCATTAGCTTTAATTGCGCTTCGACAAGACATTGAAATAATCATACTTTCAATAACTTCATTTTTAGAATTTACTTTAGTAATTCCTTCTAAAACTTCAAAGAAAATATTTTCAAAAGAATCTTTAGTATCTAATGAAGGAACAGCTCTAATCAAAAAATCCATATCATTAAATTGATCAATTTCAAATCCAAAATCTTCAAAAAAACTTAACTTTTCTTTTAAAATTTCCATTTGTTTTAATGTTAGTGAAATTTTAATAGGAACTAATAAAGCTTGTGAAGATATTTTATGCTGTGCATACTCTTGTTTTAATTTTTCATAAAGAATTCTTTCATGAACAATATGCTGGTCATAAACTATAAGATCACCATCTTGTTCAACTAATATAAAAGAATTAGAGAACTGTCCAATTATTTTTATATCAACTTTTAAATTATCAAAAGAAATTACTTTATCAGAAGAAATCAAAGAATTATTTTCAATAGAAAAATCGCTAATAGTACTTTTAAGTGGAACATCAAGCTCTTTAATAGGTTCATCTAGAGAAATATTTAATTCTTCAGTTTCTAGTTGAAGAGTAGTTACTTCACTTTTAGTCGGAATAAACTTCGATTCTGTTTGAAAGTTAAAAAAATTCTCTTTATTAATAATTGAATTATTCTTTTTTTCAAAAGAAGATTTATTTTCCTTTTTTATTTCAATCTCTCTTTTTATATCATTAATTTCAAAATTTTCAAAAGGTTTTTTTGAATCTTCAGAAATATTTATATTTTCAAAGTTTAAATTTTCTTTTTTAACCTCAAAAGTAGGCATATTAAAATTCTTATCAAAATTTAATTCAACCTCTGTAATTGAGTAAATGTCATGATAAATTTTATTTTCATCAGAGAATTTGATGATTTTTTTTGAAGGATGGACATTAACATCAATAGATTTAGGATCTACTTTTAAGTTAACTATGGCAAATGGATATTTTCCTCTCATTAAATGAGTATAATAACCATCAATTAAAGCTTCTTCGATAATTTTAGCTTTTACAGGTCTATTATTGACAAATGTGAAGATAAAGTCTTTTGTAGATCTTGTTAAAGAAAGATTTCCAATATACCCAAATTCAACAGGTTTTAAATTTTTAAGTGTTGTAACTCCAAAAATTTCAATAATAGTATTTTCAATTCCAGTACCGCTAGTACGAATATTTTCTTTACCGTCAATAGTAAGTATTATAGAAACGTTAGGATTAGCTAATGCTTCTTGCAAAACAATTTCTTTAATTTTTGTATTTTCAGTTGTATCTTTTCTTAAGAATTTTAATCTAGCTGGAGTATTAAAAAAAAGGTTGTTTATTTCAATTTCTGTACCAGAGCTTTTTTGAAGTTCTTTTAGGTTAGTTATTTTTCCAGCGGTAACATTAATAGAATATCCGATGGCATCGTCTTTTCGTTTTGTTGAGATAATCATTTTAGAAACAGCAGCTATAGATGAAAGAGCTTCTCCTCTAAAACCATAGGTGTTTAAATTAAAAAGATCATCTTTTGATGATATTTTACTTGTAGCGTGTCTTTCAATACAAAGAAGTAGATCTTCACGAGACATTCCTTTACCATCATCAGTGAATTTTAAATTTTTACCACCATTTTTAACGTCTATTTTTATATATTTACTGTTGGCATCCAAAGAATTTTCCAAAAGTTCTTTAACTAAACTAGCAGGATTTTCAACTACTTCTCCAGCAGCAATCATATTCGATAAAGATTCGTCTAAAATTTTAATAATTCCCAAAATATCACCTCCTACAAAAATTGTAACATTATTTATTATTATACAGATTTAAAATAATTTCAACTATTTTTTTTAGAAAATATAAATTTTATACTAAAAACTATTATGATATAATAAAAATACAAAGACAATGGAGGGAGAAAAAATGAGATATTTATATCTAATTATATTAACAATAATGCTTGGAATTAGAAGTTTTTCCTATAATGTTGATGATTATATATTTTTTAATAAAGGCTTAGAAGCTAATCAAAAAGGAGATTATAAAAACAGTTTATTTTATTATGAAATTTATCAAAAAAACTTTCCTTATTCTTATCCATTGGCGAGTAATTACGCAAAATATTATATAGCAAAAAATTATATGGATATGAAAAAATATGATGAAGCGCTTTTGTTTTTTAGTAGAGCAGTGTATGTTCCTCAAAACTATGTAAAACAAGAATTTAAAAAAACAAACTATTTTCAATACAGAAGAGATTACAATGTTGCTAAAATATATGAGTTAAAAAATGAGAAAAATAAATCGATTGAGTACTATAAAAGATTAGTAACAAATTATTATGATCCACAACTGGAGCCTTATGAAAAAAAAGCTTTAAAAATATTAGAAAAAACTAATGAAAAATATAGATATATTTATGAAATAAAATATCAAGATAATTTAAAAGTAATTGATAAATTAACTAAAGAAGAGTTATTAGATTTAGCAAATTATTTTTATGAAAAAAAAGAATATGAAAAGACAGTTAAAATTTTGAATAAGGCAGGTAGTTATACTGAAAATAAAGTGAGTCAAAAAATAATTTATTTAGAAAGTTTATTGAAATTAGATGAAAATAAAAAAGTTATAGAATTAACAAACGATATTCAAATAGGAGAGGCAAATTTTTTATTTATAAGAGCGGTAGCTTATGAACAAAATAAAGATTACTCTAGAGCTATTTATAATTATGAAAAAATAGAGGATGTAAAACTTAAAGATCGAGCAGCGTTTAGAATAGGTAGGATTTATTATAAAATAGAAGATTATACTAAAGCTCGAGAGGTTTTAGAAAAAACAAATCAAAAAAATGAAAGGATCGACTCTTTATTATTAGATATTTATATAAAATTACAAAATAGAAAAAAATTTATAGAATTATATAACAAGTTTAAAAATAAGTATCCAGAAAATCCTAAGATAGGCCTTTATTATATGGTTTATACGAAACTTATAGAAAACGATAGGAATTCATGGCAATTAGCAAATTATAATGTATTTTTTGCAAGTAATTATGTTGTTAGAAATTATATGAATTCTATAAATAATTTTGAAATAAAAAAAACATATAAGGAGGAAGTTTTAAAAGATGCTTTAACTCAAATTGGAGCTTTGAAAAATCCAGAGTTATTAGAATTAGCCGTGCAAAGTAATAACTTTGATTTAGATACAGAAACTATTCAAGATAAGATAACCATAATGAATAGCTATATTGAAAGTAAGTTTTATAAAGAGTCTTTTAAAAAGGTTAATATATTTAGAAGAGAGTTTTATAGATATAGAAATTTATTACACTATGTTTATCCTAAATATTACAGAGAGGAAGTTCAAAATACTAGAAAAAAATATTTGGTACCGCAATCGTTGATATATACAGTCATGTATATAGAAAGTGGTTTTGATAACGAGAATAATAAATTTGAAAAACTTGGATTAATGGGAATACCAAAAAAAATAGTTAAAAATAATGATGAGTATTATTATAATCCACAGATTAATATAGATACAGGAACGGAGATACTAAAAAAAATATATGATAAACATAATGGGATGATTTTAAAAACGTTAATAGAATATATTTATGGAGAAAAAGTATTGAAAGGTTTAAATTTTGAATTGGATGGAGATTTAAAATTAGAAACAATAGTGGATGAAAAATTTCAAACTGAAATAGAAGAGATAGTTTATACATATGCATTTTATAGTGCAATATATAATTAAATGAAAGAAAGGTATAGATGATGAGAAATACAAAATGGATATTTAAATCAGAAAAGTTTAGAAGTATAAATGATAATTTAGATAAAGAAATAGAACAAATTTTATATAATAGAGGAATTGAATCAAAAGATGAAGTTGAATTTTTCATAAATGGAACATTAGAAAATTTAATGAATCCAAGTGATTTATCAGATGTAGACAAAGGAGTTGAAAGGATATTAAAAGCTAAAGAAAATAATGAAACAATTTGGATATATGGTGATTATGATGTAGATGGAATAACATCAACATCCCTTTGTTATTTAGCACTAAAAGAGTTAGAGATTAATGTAAAGTACTATATTCCACTAAGAGATGAAGGATATGGGTTAAACAAGGATGCTTTAAATTATATAAAGGAAGAGGGCGGAAATTTAATAATAACGGTTGATTGTGGAATTTCATCTATTTCTGAAGTTGAACATTGTAATGCTTTGGGTATGGATATGATTATAACAGATCATCATGAGATAAATAATGAACTGCCACCTGCTCATGCAATTGTAAATCCCAAAAGAGAAGATAATAAAAACTCTTATAAATATTTTGCAGGAGTTGGAACAGCTTTTATGTTATTACTTGCTCTGTATAAGAAATTAGATAAAAAAAATGAAATATATAAATATTTAGATATAGTAGCTATTGGAACAATAGCTGATATAGTTCCATTAAAGGGAGAAAATAGACTTTTAGTTAAGAGAGGATTAGAGCTTTTAAAAAGTAGTAAGTGGCAAGGGTTAAATATGCTTATGAAGAGATTGTTTGAAAATCCTATGGAGAAAAAATTTGATACATATGATGTCGGATTTATAATAGCTCCTATTTTTAATGCTGCTGGAAGATTAGAAGATGCTAAAATGGCAGTGGAACTTTTTGTTAGTAATTGTCATATAACATGTGATAAATTAATATATGAATTAATAAATAAAAATAGTGAGAGAAAAGAGATTCAAGAAGAAATTTTAAAAAAAGCTATAGATAAAATTGAAAATGAAAAATTAGATGAAAATAGTGTGATTGTTGTTGCAGAGAAAAAATTCCATCATGGCGTTATAGGGATAGTAGCTTCAAAGATTCTAGATAGGTATTACAAGCCTACTATTATTATGGAAATAAAGCCGTTAGAAGGGATAGCAACAGCTTCATGCAGAAGTACAGAAGCTTTTAATATGATAGAAGCTTTAAATTCGATGAGAGATATCTTTATTAAATATGGTGGACATGCAGGAGCGGCTGGTTTTTCCATTGCTATTGAAAATATAGAGGAGTTTTCAAAGAGAATGAATGAATATGCTGTTGAAAATTTAAATAGTGAGGATACAAAAAAACCTATAAAAATAGATTGTGAGCTTTCGATGATAAAAATATCTTTTGATTTAATGGATAAGTTATCTTTATTAGAACCATATGGTTTTGGGAATGCTTCACCAATGTTTGCGATTAGAAATTGTAAATACACAAACTTTAGGGCTATTGGTAAAGAAAAAAATCATTTAATGATGGATTTAATAAAAAATGGAGTAGAAATGAAAAATTGCGTATGGTTTAATAGTGAAGATATGCTTGAAACTATACTTAATAATAAAGAGATTGATGTAGCTTTCAAACTTAAAATGGAGACATATAAAGATAAATATCAATATAAGATTTTTATAGAAGATATAAAACCATCTAAAAAGATTATGAATGACATAAAGGATTTAGAAAGTTTATATAATTTAAAGTTTCCTATAAAATCTATTTTTTATACAAGAAGAGATTTGGAAAATGAAAAGTTAAATATTAGTTTTATTAATGAAGAAGTTTCTATTAATATTGGAAGAAATAGTATTGGGTTTTTAGATAATCAAACAAAATTAATTTTAAAAAAATTGAATGATTATTACGGGTATAGATTTAATGTTAAGATTGATAAAATAATAAGAAAAGATGAAAATTATAATGTTCATATTTGGATACATAAAGACGATGAATTTAAAACTTTATCTTTTGAAACTGGAAAAATATTTAAAGAGATAAAAGAGTTTTTAATAGGAGATTTAGAATATAATTCGTTACAAAAAAAAGTTTTAAAAACGATATTTAAAGATAAGAAAAATGTAGTTGTTAGCTGTAAACCAGGAAGAGGAATGGATACAGTTGTAAAAACAATAGAGATGTATTATAAAATGCTTGGAAAAAAAGTATTAATTGTAAAAGAGGGGAAGAGAAGAGAAGAAGGTTATGATTTTTATGTTTATATGGGAAATGAAGTTTTAGAAGTGAGTGATTATAATTTATTTGTAACAAATAATAAGATTTATTGTGATACTGTTGAATATATAGAAGATGACTATAAAATTCCTTCAAATGTAGAAGTAGTTAGCATAGATGAGTTAGAATATCATGAAAATATTTTTAGTATAATGCTTCCATTAAAAGATAAAAAAAGAATAATTGAGAGTATGAATAAAGGAGAAAAAATATTTGCTTCTGAAGATATAAGAACTATTTTATAAAAAGAAATTATTTAAAGTAGGAAAGTTAATAAAAAAATAGAAAAAACAGGAAGAGAATGATATTCCTGTTTTTTTTGTTTATTAAAAAATTAGTCTTAAAAATTTATTTGTATAAAAGGAGGGTAAACTTTATGAAAAAAATAGTTTATGGCGATGGAAGTAAAGTCGTACTATTTAAAGAGGGGATTAAAGAAGGAACAGAGATTGGAAATAGAATTGAAGAATTAGTAGATGAAATAAAAAGAAGATGTATGGGGATTTATACTTCAGATTCGTATGAGGACTTAGAAGATGTAGTAGCATATGATAAAGGGATAGATTGTTTATTATTATCTTGGCCAAATAATAAAGAAGAGAAAGAAGCAATAGATGTTATAAATAAGTTGCATGAAAGTCAAGAGGGTGTACCTGTATTTTTATTAACACATAAAGCTGATGCTTTAGAAAATTTAAGTAGAGAAGTTTATGAGCATGTAGAAGAGATAATTTGGATTTTACAAGAAGAGATAGGATTTTTAGGAGAGAGAATTCAAAGGGCAGTAGAGAGATATAATGATAATTTACTACCTCCATTGACAAAAGCTGTATTTAACTATAATAAAGTAGCAGAATATTCGTGGGCTGCTCCTGGGCATCAAGGAGGAGTTGGATTTACCAAAACAGCTTTAGGAAGAAGATTTTTTGATTTTTATGATGAAAATTTATTTAGATCAGATACAGGAATAGAAAGAACGTCTATAGGGTCCTTATTAGACCATACAGGAGCATTTTTAGAGGGAGAGAAACTAGCAGCAAAAGTATTTGGAGCTGATAGATCATACAATGTTCTTGTTGGAACCTCAGGTTCTAATAGAACAATAATGCAAGGTGTTTTAACAGATGAAGATATAGCTTTAGTGGATAGGAATTGTCATAAGTCTATTGAGCAAGGGTTAATAATAACAGGTGCAAAACCAGTTTATATGAAACCAACAAGAAATAGATATGGAATAATCGGACCGATATTGCCAAATGAAATGAAAAAAGAAGAGGTTGCTAAAAAAATAGATGAAAGTCCATTAGTTCCTGAAAAGATGAAATCACAAAATCCAATCTATTCAGTTGTAACAAACTGTACTTATGATGGAGTTTGTTACAATGCAATGAAGGTAGAGGATTTATTTCAACCATATATAGAGAGAATACATTTTGACGAAGCTTGGTATGGATATGCTAGATTTAATGAAATGTATAAAAATCACTATGCAATGAGAGGAGAAGCTAAAGATTATAAAGGTAATGCAACAGTATTTGCAACACATTCAACTCATAAACTATTAAATGCTTTATCTCAAGCCTCATATGTACATATGAGAAAAGGAAAAAATCCAATAATAGAGGAACGTTTTAATCAGGCTTATATGATGCATGCGACAACTTCACCTCTTTATGCAATTGCAGTATCGAATGAAGTTGGAGCAGCAATGATGCAAGGTAAAACAGGTAAATTTTTAACAGATGAGGTATTAAAAGAAGCTATTGATTTTAGAAAAATGGTAGGGAAATATCATAAAGAATATAGACAAGAAGGAGAATGGTTCTTTAAACCTTGGAATGCTGAAACAGTAAAAGACCCTAAAACAGGAAAAGTTTATAATTTTGAAGATGCTCCAACAGAGTTATTAATGACAGAACAATCTTGTTGGAGAATGGATCCAAAAGATACATGGCATGGATTCCAAGGGCTACCTGAGGATTGGGCAATGTTAGATCCTATAAAAGTAAGCATTTTAGCTCCTGGAATGAATGAAGATGGAGAATTGGCAGAAAAAGGTGTTCCAGCTCAATTGATTTCATATTATTTTTCAAAATACGGTGTAGTTCCAACAAGAACAACTGATTTCCAAATAATGTTTTTATTCTCGATGGGAATCAGTAAAGGTAAATGGGGGACATTATTAGACTTATTAGTTTCATTTAAAAGAGAATATGATAATAATACTCCATTAAGAAAGATATTCCCAGAATTGGTTGAAGGAAGGGAAGAGAGATACGGAAATTTAGGGATGAAAGAGTTGGGAGATGAAATCTTCCAATATCTAAAAGAGCATAATTTAGGAAAATACTTAAATGAAGCTTATTCGGGGTTGCCAGAGCAGGTTATGAGTCCTAGAGAAGCGTATAATAAAATAGTTAAAAATGAAGTAGAACTTGTTCCTGCCAAAGAGCTTGAAGGAAGAGTGGCAGCAAATGCTGTAATACCATATCCACCTGGAATTCCAATGTTAATGTCAGGAGAAAGTTTTGGTGCAGCGGATAGTGCTCAAATATCTTATTTAAGAGCTTTAGCTACATGGGATAAGCAATTTCCAGGATTTGAACATGAAACAGAAGGAACGGCAGTTATAGATGAAGAATATCATGTTCTTTGTGTAAAGAAATAAAAAAATGGCGGTGAGACCATGTATAGAGAGTTAACTACAAAAATAAGAAAGTCTTTGAGAGAACAGTGGTTTTATCATGTAATAGTGGGTATGATATTTCTAATTTATGTTGCTATAGTAGTAATTGGGAATGGAATATTTTTAGATGATGTAGTAAAAATTTTAGGTTTCCTATTTCTTTTAACAGGAATAGGAAATTTGATTTATTCTTTTTCTGGAATAGGAGAAAAAGAGTTCCATTGGGGTGAAATATTCTTTTGGGGAATACTTGAATCTTTTTCAGGATTTTTACTTTTATCAAATAAACTTTTAATAGCAGAAAGAAACTTGATAGAAGAGGTTAGTTTAGCAATAGAAAAAGTTACTGCTACCAAAGTAGAGCTTCAAGGTTATATAGTAATATTTTATATAGGAACATTTTTAACATTTAGAGGCATAAGTCATATTGTAACTAAAATTTATGAACCAGAAGGAATAACTCATAATAAAACTTTAATAGTGATAAAAAGAGTGTTGATTTTAGATGGGTTTGTAGATTTTATATTTGGGATAGTGGTGACACTGAGTATGTATCTAGCTCAAGGTATATTTTATTACATTTTATTAATATACATATTAATGACATCAATATTAACAATTATATTTGGGTTAGCATCGAAATATTCTTTAAAAGTTGAAAAAATAGAAGAAGAAAAAGAGATAAAAGAAATAAATAATTAAATAGACCCACGAAATGAAAATGTTAATAATTTCATCTCGTGGGTTTTTATTAAAATCTATTTATTTTTTGAATTAAAGTCATCCAACTTCTTATAGAGCATTACAGCAGCACTGTTTAAAAGTTTATCCTTGATGAAGTCGTTTGTAGGATTCTCAAAATAATCAGTTGCAATGAGTGTAGCTAAACCATGTCCAAATAACCAACAATCTAGAAAAAGATCGTGTTTAAACTCAGTTGGTAAATTTTCAAATCTCTCATCTTTTTCCATCTCAACTTTCATAAGATCTCTAAACTTTTTTAAGAGATTACCGTATGAATTGTCTCTAAGAAATATTGACTTAAATAGTTGTTTTTCTTCTCTTGCAAATGCACAAAGTCCGATACCACTATTAAGAAAGACCATATCAGTTTCAGGTCTAATTACATACTCTAAGAAAATTTTCTTGGCTCTTTCTATAAGTTCTGTTTTTAACTCATCCATAGAAGAGTAACAGCTATAGATTGGAGCTGGAGAACAGTTTAAAGCTTTAGCTAAATTTCTTGCAGTAATGTCATCTAAACCGTGTTTTTCAAACATCTCAAAAGCTTTTTCATGTATTTGCTCTCTTTTAAAAATTGCTTTTTTGGGCATTAATTCCTCCTAAATTTTATAAATTAAAACTTTTTTACAAAGTTGATACCTATACTAGATATCTCTTTTTCATATTTTATATCATTAACTGTTCTAGAATCATAAATATAATGATTGAAAGCAACAGTCCATTCTACAGTTTCGTTAGGTCTGTATTTAACTCCTGTTCCTAACATTGTAGAGTTTAAAGCGTATTCAGTAGCCGCGAAACTCTTATCAGGAGCTCCTGTATCAGCATAGTTAAATCCAACAAGCCAAGCGATTTGTGGAGTAAACCAGTACTCAGATCCAACAGATATCTCCCATCCGTTTTTGTAGTCTACATTAGTTTTCCCTATTCTATCCATAGTAGCTGACTCATTGAAGTAATAGTTACCACCTACAAAAGTAGTCCATTGTTCTGTAACTTTATACGACGCTCCTAGAGCAGCTAAAGCAGGTAAATCTCTTCTAAGTTTTTCTCCATCTTTATAAACAGGATATAGTCCTAAAAGTGCATCTGATACACCTATACCAAGAGCTCCTTTTGTAGAATCTGAAATATCAGATTTAGTTTTAAACTTTAATTTTACTTTAGTATCATATCTAAATCCAATGTTTAATCTGTCATTTGGTGCATAGTTTAGACCAAACTGTCCACCGAATCCATAAGCTTCTCTTTCAGAATCAATTGATGCATCGCCAGATTTGAAAAGAGAAGGATTCATAAAGCTTGGTATAGGTTTTCCAGTAATATCACTTAGTTTTACATCTTTTTCAACATGAGCATTAGCTTTTAAAGTTCTTTTTCCGTAAACTCCTCTAACTGCTAATGAAGCTGACCATTTATCTGTTAAATTAAAGGCTTTTCCTAAAGTAGTTTGAGCATACATATTAGAACCTTTTACATGTGTATTATCTAAGAAATTATTAAAATCGATATTATTTCCTAATAAATTTACGGATAAAGGAATACTATTTTTATATTCTAACTCAGCTCCACCTCCAACTCCTCCCATTGTCCAGAAGTAAGCTCCATCATCTGTCTTTTTATAAAGAGCAAAGTTAGGTATAGGTGAAGAAAGGTTAGTTGAAAAATCTCTTCCCCCTTGACTCATATTTTGGTCACCAAAGGCATATTGAATTCCACCAACAATGTAAGTTCCGTTTTCTAATCTCATTAAACCAGCTGGGTTGAAGTAAACTGTAGACCCTACATTTATAGCACCTTGTTGTGCTGGGTTTCCACCGTATTCAGCTGAATAATTTTGAATATGATCTATAGATGCTCCCATAGTAGAAACACTTAAACTAGCTATTAAAGCTAGTAACGATAATTTAAATCTGTTCATTAATATAATCCTCCCTAGTATTTTAACAATTACTAGTGTAATATAACACATGTTTTTAAAAATTACAAGTGTTTTTTATGTAGTGTATATAGATGAAATCTTTGAATTCTCTTGTGTTAGCTATATAGAAATTAGAGGTATTTACTTCAGGAAAAAAGGTATCTCCAAAAAACTTACCTTTAATATAAGAGAAATGAAATTCATTAATTAATGGTAAAAAATATTCGTAGATAGTTTTTCCACCAATAATAAAAATTTTTTTGTTAGTAATTTTTTGTAAAGATAACGCTTTTTTTAAAGCGTTATCTGGGCAGTTAAATATTTGGATATCTTTGTGAAAAAAATTCTTATCCTTAGTCAAAACAAAATTGATTCTATTCGGAAGAGGTTTTCCAATTGATTGAAAAGTTTTTCTTCCCATAATTACAATGCTATTACTAGTAATTTCTTTAAAAAGATTTAGATCTTCAGGGATATTCCAAGGCATACAATTATTGTTACCAATTAAATTATTTTCATCCATTGCTACGATGAGTGAAAGCATGTTTACTCTCCTAAATCAAAATTATTTTGTCTTAATGCTTCATAAAGAACTATAGCAGCAGAATTTGATAAATTAAGAGATCTACCCATTTTAATCATTGGAATAGTTATACAAGTTTCTTTATTAGCTTCTCTAATTTCTGCAGGAATTCCTCTAGACTCAGGACCGAAAACAATAAAATCATTTGGATTATATCTTACATCTGAATATTTTTGTGTAGTTTTAGTAGTAGCAAAATAAAAATTAGATTCAGGGTAAGCTGCTCTTAACTCTTCATAATTTTCCCATACTTTTAAATCGATTAATTCCCAGTAGTCAAGACCAGATCTTTTAATTTGTTTTTCATCTAAAGAAAACCCTAAAGGTTTAATTAAGTGTAGGGTTGTATTTGTAAGAACACAACTTCTTCCGATATTACCTGTATTATAAGGAATTTCAGGTTCCATTAGTACTATATTCATAAAATCCTCCTAAAAAATAATATATATTAAAAATATATGTAATTTTATCATAAAAATAATTATAAAACAAAATAAAAAAAGTTGTTGACTTAGTTTAAAAGTTATGGTACTATAATTTTTGTCAGCGGGAAACACCGCAGACGAAGGAAAACTAAAGGACATTAACAACCGAATAGAGAAAATAGTCAGAAGTTATGAAAATAACAAAATGCCAGAAATGGCAAACCAATAAATGGTGTAAACGTAAGTCTTAGGACTTTAAATATATTTGAATGAAGAGTTTGATCCTGGCTCAGGATGAACGCTGACAGAATGCTTAACACATGCAAGTCGATTCAATTTACCTTCGGGTAATGAGGATGGCGGACGGGTGAGTAACGCGTAAGGAACTTGCCTCTTGGTCTGGGACAACTGTTGGAAACGACAGCTAATACCGGATATTATGAGATTCTCGCATGGGAAACTTATGAAAGCTATATGCGCCAAGAGAGAGCCTTGCGTTCCATTAGCTAGTTGGTGGGGTAACGGCCCACCAAGGCGACGATGGATAGCCGGCCTGAGAGGGTGAACGGCCACAAGGGGACTGAGACACGGCCCTTACTCCTACGGGAGGCAGCAGTGGGGAATATTGGACAATGGGCCACAAGCCTGATCCAGCAATTCTGTGTGCACGATGAAGGTCTTCGGATTGTAAAGTGCTTTCAGTTGGGAAGAAGAAAGTGACGGTACCAACAGAAGAAGCGACGGCTAAATACGTGCCAGCAGCCGCGGTAATACGTATGTCGCAAGCGTTATCCGGATTTATTGGGCGTAAAGCGCGTCTAGGCGGAAAAATAAGTCTGATGTTAAAATGCGGGGCTCAACTCCGTATTGCGTTGGAAACTGTTTTTCTAGAGTACTGGAGAGGTGGGCGGAACTACAAGTGTAGAGGTGAAATTCGTAGATATTTGTAGGAATGCCGATGGAGAAGTCAGCTCACTGGACAGATACTGACGCTAAAGCGCGAAAGCGTGGGGAGCAAACAGGATTAGATACCCTGGTAGTCCACGCCGTAAACGATGATCACTAGGTGTTGGGGGTCGAACCTCAGCGCCCAAGCTAACGCGATAAGTGATCCGCCTGGGGAGTACGCACGCAAGTGTGAAACTCAAAGGAATTGACGGGGACCCGCACAAGCGGTGGAGCATGTGGTTTAATTCGACGCAACGCGAGAAACCTTACCAGCGTTTGACATCCTAAGAAGTTTCCAGAGATGGATTCGTGCCGGCTTGCCGGAACTTAGTGACAGGTGGTGCATGGCTGTCGTCAGCTCGTGTCGTGAGATGTTGGGTTAAGTCCCGCAACGAGCGCAACCCCTATTGTATGTTGCTACCATTAAGTTGAGCACTCATGCGATACTGCCTGCGATGAGCAGGAGGAAGGTGGGGATGACGTCAAGTCATCATGCCCCTTATACGCTGGGCTACACACGTGCTACAATGGGCAGTACAGAGAGTTGCCAACCCGCGAGGGTGAGCTAATCTCTTAAAGCTGTTCTTAGTTCGGATTGTACTCTGCAACTCGAGTACATGAAGTTGGAATCGCTAGTAATCGCAAATCAGCATGTTGCGGTGAATACGTTCTCGGGTCTTGTACACACCGCCCGTCACACCACGAGAGTTGGTTGCACCTGAAGTAGCAGGCCTAACCGTAAGGAGGGATGTTCCTAAGGTGTGATTAGCGATTGGGGTGAAGTCGTAACAAGGTATCCGTACGGGAACGTGCGGATGGATCACCTCCTTTCTAAGGAGACTAACTTTTTCTCTATTCGATTGATAGTGTTCTTTACTATCAAACTTGGACATTGGAAACTATATAGTAGATATTGAGAAAATATTCTAAATTAACTAACAATTCATTTTTAAGTCAATCTTAAATTGAGTAGTTAGTCTGTCTAAATAATATGAATTATATTACAAGGTTAAAATATTAAGGGCACACGAAGGATGCCTAGGAAGTAAGAGCCGATGAAGGACGTGGTAAGCTGCGATAAGCTTGGTGGAGTTGCAATCGAACTGTGATGCCAAGATTTCCGAATGGAGAAATCTGCTAAGATGGAGTCTTAGCACGAAAGAGGGAACCGCGTGAACTGAAACATCTAAGTAACGCGAGGAAAAGAAAGTAAAAACGATCCCCTAAGTAGCGGCGAGCGAACGGGGGTGAGCCCAAACCGTAGATGTGCCAAGGATGCAGCCGTTGCATCTACGGGGTAGCGGGAAGATCGTCTGAAGAACTGCAAGGTATTCGACATTATGATACGCCGAACTGGAAAGGTCTGGAAAGGCCTGCCGTAGAGAGTGAAAGCCTCGTACAGGTAAACCGTATCAAATGTATGATCTCTCCCAAGTAGCACGGAACACGAGGAATTCTGTGTGAATCTGCGAGGACCATATCTCGTAAGGCTAAATACTCTTACTTACCGATAGCGCATAGTACCGTGAGGGAAAGGTGAAAAGAACCCCGGGAGGGGAGTGAAATAGAACCTGAAATCGTGTGCTTACAAGCGGTCAGAGCCCTTTGGGGTGATGGCGTGCCTTTTGGAGAATGATCCTGCGAGTTACGTTCAGTGGCAAGGTTAAGTTTAACGGAGCCGAAGGGAAACCGAGTCTGAATAGGGCGACATAGTCGCTGGGCGTAGACGCGAAACCTGGTGATCTAAGCCTGTCCAGGGTGAAGCTGTGGTAAGACACAGTGGAGGCCCGAACTCACCGCCGTTGAAAAGTTGGGAGATGAGGTAGGTTTAGGGGTGAAAAGCCAATCGAACCAGGAGATAGCTCGTTCTCTCCGAAATGCATTTAGGTGCAGCCTTGAGTGTTCAATTATGGGGGTAGAGCACTGAATGACCTAGGGGGCATACTGCTTACCGAAGTCAATCAAACTCCGAATACCATAATTCTAGAGCTCAGGAGTGAGACTATGGGAATTAACTTCCATGGTCAAAAGGGAAACAACCCAGACCACCAGCTAAGGTCCCTAATTATAACTAAGTGGGAAAGGAGGTGGAGATTCACAAACAACCAGGAGGTTGGCTTAGAAGCAGCCATACCTTTAAAGAGTGCGTAATAGCTCACTGGTCGAGAGTCTCTGCGCCGACAATGTAACGGGGCTAAGTTATAAACCGAAGCTGTGGAGTTGCGTAAGCGACTGGTAGGAGAGCGTTCTGTAGGCCGTTGAAGGAGAATCGACAAGAAACTCTGGAGGTATCAGAAGTGAGAATGCAGGAATAAGTAGCGAGAATGGGGGCGAGAATCCCCCACGCCGGAAGACCAAGGGTTCCAGGGTAAAGTTTGTCTCCCCTGGGTAAGCCGGGTCCTAAGCCGAGGCTAGATTGCGTAGGCGAATGGAAAACAGATTAATATTTCTGTGCCACTGATATCAAGTGATGGAGGGACGCAGGAGGTTATGCACGCTGGCGAACGGAAGTGCCAGTTCAAGCATGTAGCGTGGTCTAGTAGGAAAATCCGCTAGACTAAACGTGAGGTGTGATGAGGAGTCGTAAGATGGAAGGTGCAAATACCACACTGCCGAGAAAAGCTTCTAAGCGTTTTAAAGATATTAGTGCCCGTACCCCAAACCGACACAGGTGGTCAGGATGAGAAATCTAAGGCGGACAGGCTAACTCTCGTTAAGGAACTCTGCAAAATAGCCCCGTAACTTCGGGAGAAGGGGTGCCTTTTATGGTGAGCGTACACGCGACGCAAAGCTATGAGAGGCCGCAGTGAAGAGTCTCAGGCGACTGTTTAACAAAAACACAGGTCTATGCTAAGCTGTAAGGCGACGTATATGGGCTGACACCTGCCCAGTGCCGGAAGGTTAAGAGGAGGAGTGAGAGCTCCGAATTGAAGCCCCGGTGAACGGCGGCCGTAACTATAACGGTCCTAAGGTAGCGAAATTCCTTGTCGGGTAAGTTCCGACCTGCACGAATGGTGTAACGATCTGAGAGCTGTCTTGACGGGAGGCCTGGTGAAATTGTATTACCGGTGAAGATACCGGTTACCTGCAGTAGGACGGAAAGACCCCATGGAGCTTTACTGTAGCTTGGTATTGGGTTTTGGCATCGTATGTATAGGATAGTTGGGAGACTATGATGCGTGGTCGCTAGATTACGCGGAGTCACTGGTGGAATACCAACCATACTATGTCGGAATTCTAATTTGAGGTTTGTACCCTCGAAGACAGTGCTAGGTGGGCAGTTTGACTGGGGCGGTCGCCTCCGAAAGAGTAACGGAGGCGTTCAAAGGTTCTCTCAGGTTGGATGGAAATCAACCGCAGAGTGCAATGGCATAAGAGAGCTTAACTGCGAGACTGACGGGTCGAGCAGGTGCGAAAGCAGGACATAGTGATCCGGCGATTCCGAATGGAAGGGTCGTCGCTCAACGGATAAAAGCTACCCTGGGGATAACAGGCTGATTCTACCCGAGAGTCCATATCGACGGTAGAGTTTGGCACCTCGATGTCGGCTCATCGCATCCTGGGGCTGGAGAAGGTCCCAAGGGTTGGGCTGTTCGCCCATTAAAGCGGTACGTGAGCTGGGTTCAGAACGTCGTGAGACAGTTCGGTCCCTATCCACTGTAGGCGTTAGAGTATTGAGAAGATCTGTCCTTAGTACGAGAGGACCGGGATGGACAAACCTCTGATGTACCAGTTGTCACGCCAGTGGCACAGCTGGGTAGTCACGTTTGGAACAGATAACCGCTGAAAGCATCTAAGCGGGAAACTGACTTCAAGATAAGTACTCTTTAAGATACCTTCGAGACTAGGAGGTTGATAGGTTGGGGGTGTAAGAGTTGTGAGACTTTTAGCTGACCAATACTAATATATCGAAGTTTTAACCTTAATATACTACTATATAGTTTTGAATGATCCAAGAAGTGACAAAGTCACGACTATGAAGAATTCATAGTTCACACAAATAAATATTGATTGGCAACGATAGCTATGGAGGTACACCCAGTAACATTTCGAACCTGGAAGTTAAGCCCATAAACGCTGAAAGTACTTGGGGGGCAGCCCCCTGGGAGGATAGGAAGTTGCCAATCTTAAAAAAGTGCTTCTTTAGCTCAGTTGGTAGAGCGCACGACTGTTAATCGTGTTGTCGCTGGTTCGAGCCCAGCAAGAAGCGCCATTTTTTTATTTTTTGTAAAAAGAATTTTAAAGGGAGAAATTAAATGGAAAATACGACTGGACAATTTTTTCAAGAAAATTTAAAAAACCAACAACAAAAAATTAAAAATAGAATAATGAGATTAAGACAAAGACGATTTTCACTTTTTTTTGTTATAGTAATACTGATGGTTTTGAGTTCTATTAATATGGTTAGTGCAGCATTTTATATGAAACCAGAAAATATAAAAAAACATTTTATGTATATATTAATATTTTTTATAATATATCTTTTTATTGGTAATGCTGGTAAAATAAAAAAATTAAAACTAACGTATAAAGTTTTAAGCAATAGAAAAGTAAATGGAGCTATTTTTTTAACGAGTATTTTCGTTTTATTAGGAATGTATATAGGCGGGAAAATGAATTTACCATTTATTCCAAAAATAAATGGAGCTTATGGCTGGATAAATTTAGGTCCTGTTTCCATTCAGCCAGCTGAAATTTTAAAGTGTGCATTTGTTATAAATATGGCAAATTGCTTGGCAAGAGCAGAAGATAATGATTTAAGTGAAAGTGTGACAATAGTAAATGCTTTAATATACTTGGGAGTTTACGGTATATTAATTTTAGCTCAGAAAGATATGGGAACAGCAATTCACTATTTAGCAATTTGGTTATTTATGATATTTATGAGTAAATTAAAAGATAAATGGATTTTAAGAGTTAGTTGTTTAGGAGGAATATTAGGTATAGGTGGACTAGCAGCAGTTTATAAATATGCTAGCGAAGACGGAGCTTCTTATAAAATAATGAGAATAAAAAGTTATATAGATGGATTATTTTTTGGAAATTATTCAGATGATTATGGTTATCAGGTGAAGCAATCAGTTTATGCTTTTGGTAGCGGAGGGTTATTTGGAAAAGGGTATGCTAATGGTGTTCAAAAATATAGTTACCTTCCAGAAATACACACAGATTTTATAATGGCTACTTTTGGAGAAGAATTTGGAATAATGGGTATGTTTGTAGTTGTTGGATTATTTTTTGCATTATATCACTTTATAATGGTAACAGGAAGAGAATGCAAAAATTATTTTGGAAAATACTTAGCATTAGGAATGGGTGCTCAAATAATAACTCAAGTAATAATAAATATATTTGTAGCCGTTGGATTGCTACCAGTTTTTGGATTACCAATGCCATTCTTTAGTTATGGAGGAAGTGCAATGGTAACTATGGGGATAGCTCTTGGTTTGATTCATAATATGAATGTTGAATAAATATATTTTGATTTTTATATGTAAAAATGATATACTTTAATGTAAGAATATAGAGGATAAATATAAGGTAAGTAGTAAGAGATTAAAGCTAAAATCTTTAGTTTTAGTTCCTTATTATTTGCTATATTTATCCTCTACCAATTTAAAAGGAGGAAACTTAATGTTTAATGAAGTAAGCTTAAGCTTAGAAATAGGTGGAAGACAATTAACGTTAAAAACTGGTAAAATAGCAAGACAATCAAACGGAGCTGTAATGGTTCAATACGGTGATACAATTTTATTAAGTACAGTTAACAGAAGTAAAAGTGCTAGAGAGGGAATAGACTTCTTTCCTTTAACAGTAGATTATGTAGAAAAATATTATGCAGCTGGGAAATTCCCAGGAGGATTTAATAAAAGAGAAGCTAGACCATCAACAAATGCTACACTGATAGCTAGATTAATAGACAGACCAATAAGACCAATGTTCCCAGAAGGGTTTCATTATGATGTTCATATTGTAAATACAACACTTTCATATGATGGAGTATGTACTCCTGATTTCATGGGAATTGTTGGATCATCAGTAGCTTTAACAGTATCTGATATTCCATTTATGGGACCAGTAGCTGGAGTAGTAGTTGGAATGATAGATGGAGAGTTTATTTTAAATCCAACACCAGAGCAATTAAAAATAAGTGAATTAGATTTATCTGTAGCTGGAAGTATGGATGCTATCAACATGGTTGAAGCAGGAGCAAAAGAAATTGATGAGGAAACAATGTTAAAAGCTATAATGTTTGCTCATGATAATATAAAGAAATTATGTCAGTTCCAAATGGAGTTCCAAGCTTTAGTTGGTAAAGAGAAGATAGAGTTTCAAGCACCTGAAGTAATGCCGATAGTTAAAAACTTTATCGATCAGAATGGAGCTAATAAATTAAAAGAAGCTGTTTTAACAACTGGAAAAAAAGCTAGAGAAGAAGCTGTGGATCAATTAGAGGAAGTTTTATTTGCAGAATTTGTAAATGCAAACTTTGGAGAAGAGGAAGTTCCAGCAGAAGTAGTTGCAGAATTTGCAAAATACTATCACGATTTAATGAAAGAGCAAGTTAGAGATGCTATTTTATACAATAAACATAGAGTAGATGGAAGAGCTACAACAGAAATTAGAGACTTAGCAGCAGAAGTAAATGTTTTACCAATTGTACATGGATCAGCTTTATTTACAAGAGGAGAAACACAAGCATTAGTTGTAGCAACTTTAGGAACTAAAGAGGATGAGCAATTAATAGATGGTCTAGATGAAGAGTATTTTAAAAAATTCTATCTACACTATAATTTCCCTCCATATTCAGTTGGAGAAACAGGAAGAATGGGTGCACCTGGAAGAAGAGAACTAGGACATGGATCTTTAGCAGAGAGAGCATTAAGTTATGTAATGCCTTCAGTAGAAGACTTCCCATATACAGTTAGATTAGTTTCAGAAATAACAGAATCTAATGGATCATCATCTCAAGCGTCAATCTGTGGAGGATCACTAGCATTAATGCATGCAGGGGTACCTATTAAAGAACATGTAGCTGGAATTGCAATGGGTCTAATCAAAAAAGATGATGATTATGTTGTATTAACAGATATAATGGGTCTAGAGGATCACTTAGGAGATATGGACTTTAAAGTTGCAGGAACTAAGACTGGAATAACTGCTTTACAAATGGATATGAAGATTGCAGGAATATCAGAGGATATTATGAGAATAGCTTTAAAGCAAGCTTTAGATGCTAGATTACAAATATTAGAATTAATGAATAGCACAATATCAAATACAAATGAATTAGCACCAACTGTTCCAAGAATTCACCAAATGGTAATTCCGAAGGATAAAATTGCAGTTTTAATAGGACCTGGTGGAAAAAATATAAAAGGAATTATAGAAGCAACAGGTGCAACTATCGATATAGAAGATGATGGAAGAGTATCTATATTCTGTAAAGGATTAGATGTTTTAGAGGACACTATAAAGTTAGTAAATGGATATGTTAAAGATGTTGAAATAGGAGAGGTATATTTAGGAAGAGTAGTAAATATAGCTAAGTTTGGAGCTTTCATGGAAATATTACCAGGAAAAGAGGGACTTCTTCACGTGTCAGAAATATCTTTAGAAAGAGTGGCTAATGTTGAAGATGTATTAAAAGTTGGAGACACATTTGAAGTAAAAGTAATTTCTACAGAAAATGGAAAAATCAGTTTAAGTAGAAAGAAATTATTACAAGAAATGGCAGCTGAATAATTTTAAAATTAAGGGGGATAACACAGAGGACTTCAACCTCTGTGTTATTTTTCCGTATAGAAATAAAAGCAACAAAAAATGAAGGATGGTAAAAAATGAAATTAGGTTTAATAAGTTTAGGTTGTAGTAAAAACTTAGTTGACAGTGAGCACTTAATAGGGCTAATGGTAGCTAGAAAAGGATTTGAAATAACAAATGATTTAGAAGAGGCAGATGTTGTTTTAGTAAATACATGTGGATTTATTGGAGATGCAAAAGAGGAATCAATTCAAGCAATATTAGAAGTTGCAGAAAAGAAAAACTCTGGAAAAGTAAAAAAAATAATTGTTGCAGGATGCTTAGCGCAAAGATATGCTGATGAGTTAATTTCAGAAATTCCTGAAATAGATGCTGTAGTTGGTACAGGTGAAATACATAAAATAGAAGAGATAGTAGATACAATTTTAGAGGATTCTAAAATTGTGAGATGTGATTCTTTTGAATTCTTAGCAGATGCAGGAACAGAAAGAATTTTAACAACAAATCCTCACACTGCTTATTTAAAAATAGCAGAAGGATGTAATAGAAGATGTACGTACTGTATTATACCTCAACTTAGAGGAAATTTAAGAAGTAGAACAATAGAGGATATTGTAGAAGAAGCAAAAGCTTTAGCAGCAAATGGAGTAAGAGAAATAAATTTATTAGCTCAAGAAACAACAGAGTATGGAATTGATTTATATAAAAAGAAAGCTTTACCTGATTTATTAAAAGAATTAGCAAAAGTAGATGGAATAGAGTGGATTAGATCATATTATATGTTCCCTAATTCATTAACAGATGAACTAGTTGAAGTTATAAAAAATGAACCAAAAGTTTGTAAATATTTTGATATTCCAATTCAACATATTTCAGGAAATATACTACAAAATATGGCTAGAGCAAAATCAGGTGATCATATAAAATCAATTTTAAATAAAATAAGAACTGAAATTCCTGAAGCAACAATCAGAACTACTGTAATTGTAGGATTCCCAGGGGAAACAGAGGAAGATTTTGAAGAGTTAAAAGATTTTATAAAAGAGTTTAAATTTGATTATGTAGGTGTATTTAAGTACTCTAGAGAAGAGGGAACTGTTGCACATGATTTAGAGAATCAAGTTCCAGAAGAAATAAAAGAAAAAAGATGGGCTGAATTAACAAATTTACAAGCTGAAATTGCAGAGATAAAAAATAGAGCAATGATTGGAAAAGTTGTTGAAGTTATGATTGATGGTATTTCTTCAGAGAGTGAGTTTATGCTAGAGGGAAGAACTAGAGGACAAGCTTTAGATATAGATGGAAAAGTTTTAACAAATGATGGAACTGCAAAACAAGGGGAAATAGTAAAAGTAAAAATAGAACAAAATTTTGAATATGACTATATAGGGGCAATTGTAGAAAACGAAATAAAATAGTCTTAAAATAAGGAGGAGTCAGTCTTGAATTTGCCAAATAAACTTACAGCAATTAGATTAATATTAGCAATACCTTTTATATACTTTTTACAAGAATCAGCAGGGACTACACATCATACTTTGTATAGAATGATAGCGTTTGGTATATTTATTTTTGCATCGCTGACAGATTGGTTAGATGGATATATAGCAAGAAAATATAATTTAATAACTGATTTGGGTAAGATAATGGATCCTTTGGCAGATAAAATACTTGTTATATCAGCATTGGTAATCTTTGTAAAATTAGATTATATTCCAGCATGGATGTCTATTGTTGTTATAGCAAGAGAATTTTTAATTAGTGGGATAAGAACTATAGCTGCAGCAAAAGGGGAAGTGATTCCTGCAGGAATTTTAGGGAAATATAAAACAACTACTCAAATGATTGTGATTATAATTATGCTGTTCTTTGGGCTAGGAAATACTCCTGAAAAAGAAACTTTGTATAAAACAATTTATTTTTATATGACATTAATTCCAGTTGTTTTAACAATTTGGTCTGGATGGGAATACTCAGTAAAAGCAAAACATTACTTTTTAGGAGAGAAATAAGGAGAAAATATGGGTTTAATTTACAGAATTATAAATTTAGCTTTTGAAATTATGAATATACTTATATTAATAAGAATAGTAATCTCTTGGTTAGCTCCATATTCAAGAAATGACTTTACAAATCTTGTATATGCTTTAACAGAGCCAATTTTAAAACCTTTTAGGACTTTGATACCTATGGGAAATGTTAGAATAGATTTGTCACCAGTATTGGCTTATTTTGCTTTGAAGATTCTAAGATATATTATTTTTTATTTATTATAATAGAATAGAGAGGCCAATGGCTTCTCTATTTTTTGTAGGAGGAACAAAAATGCACGAAATAGAAAGTGAATACCACATACCAGTTTTATATTATGAAACATTAGAAAATTTAATAACAGATAAAGATGGTATATATGTAGATTGTACTTTAGGAGGAGGAGGACACTCTGAAGGTATATTAAAAGAAATTAGTGATAAAGGAAGATTAATTTCTATAGATCAAGATGATCAAGCAATAGAATTTGCAAAAAAAAGACTAGAGAAATATGGGAAAAAATGGTCTGTATATAAAAGTAACTTCGAAAATATAGAAACAGTTTTATATATGGCTGGAGCTAATGAAGTTACAGGAATTCTTATGGATATTGGAGTTTCATCTACTCAACTTGATGATCCAGAAAGAGGATTTTCATATAGATATGACACAAAGCTTGACATGAGAATGAATAGAGAAGAAGCGTTGTCAGCTTATGAAGTTGTTAATGAATACGAAGAAGGAGAATTAGTTAGAATTTTCTTTGAATACGGAGAGGATAGATTTGCTAGAAAGGTAGCTAGATTGATCTGTCAAAGAAGAGAGGAAAAGCCTATTGAAACGACTGGAGAACTTGTAGAGATAATAAGAAAAGCTTATCCACCAAGAAGTGAAAAACATCCAGCTAAAAAAGTTTTCCAAGCTATCAGAATTGAAGTTAATAGAGAATTAGATGTATTAAAAAATGCAATAACAAAATCTTTTAATAGTTTAGAAAAAGGAGGACGTTTAGCAATAATAACGTTCCATTCTTTAGAAGATAGAATTGTAAAAAATATGTTTAGAGATCTTTGTACAGGGTGTAAATGTCCAAAAGAGATTCCGATATGTGTATGTAATGAAAAACCTAAAGGTAAATTGGTAAATAGAAAACCAATAACTTCAGGTCAAGATGAGTTAAAATTTAATAATAGAGCACATTCAGCTAAATTAAGAGTTATCGAAAAATTATAAAAATAAAAGGAGGACCTGATGAAGAGAAAAAAAGTTTTATTAACACTTGTTGGTATAATTTTAATCTGGTCATTTTATGGGTACCTTATAAGAACAATCTCATATTTAGAAAAAAGTAATTTGAAGATTGAAAGAGAATTAAGAGAGCTTGAAAAAGAGAGAAGTAAAAGAATATATGAATATGACTTACTCATGGATTTAAGTAAAATAGAACAAGAAATGAATAAACAAAAAAATATGGTTATTTCTGAAAAGATAAATTTCTTTAAAATAGATGATAGCTCTTTTTAAAAATAAAGGAGAGTATTTATGAAACTAGAAAAAGGACAAATAGTTGAAATTAAGATAGAGAAAATAGTCTACGGTGGAGAGGGATTAGGTTATTACAATGGCGAGTTTGCTATGTTTGTGCCTATGTCTGTCCCTGGAGATATTTTAAAAGTTGAGATAATTTCTTTAAAAAAGAGTTATGGAAGAGCTTTAATAAAGGAGATTATAACTCCTGGAGCTGAAAGAATTAAAGATTTAAATCATATAACTTTTGAAGATTTTCAAGGGTGTGATTTTGGAATGCTAGATTACACTGCTCAGTTAAAATATAAAAAAGAGATGGTAGAGGATGTAATAAGAAGAATAGGTAAAAATAGTGAGGTTTTAATAGAGGACACATTAGAATCACCTATTGAAAAAAACTATAGAAATAAAGTTATTGAACCATTTTCTTTTAATGGACAAGAAATTATAACTGGATTCTTTAAAAGAAAAAGTCATGATGTATTTCAAGTAGAAGATAATATGTTGAATTCAGTATTAGGAAATAAAATAATCACAGAGTTAAAAAATAATTTAAATAAAAATAAAGTAACTGTGTATGATGAAAAAAAACATTCAGGAATATTGAGACATGTAATGGTTAGAACAAACTCTTTTAATGAGGCTATGTTAGTTTTAATAATAAATGATACAAAAGTTTCTGAAAAAATTAAAAGCATTTTGAAAGAGGTAATGGATAAGTTTAAAGAGATTACATCGACTTATATTTCGTTAAATGATAGAAAAACCAATGTAGCTTTAGGTCATAAAAATCTACTTATTTTTGGAGAAAAAACAATTAAAGAGGATATTGATAATATTCATTTTAATATATCTCCAACATCTTTTTTTCAGATAAACTTGGATCAAACAAAGAGATTATATAGTTTAGCTATAAGTATGTTTGAAAATATAGAAAACAAAAAAATTGTAGATGCTTATGCAGGAACAGGAACAATAGGAATGATTCTATCTAAAAAAGCAAAGAAAGTTTACTCAATAGAAATTGTAGAGTCAGCTGTAAAAGATGGAATTCAAACTGCAAAAGAAAATAGTATAGAAAATGTTCAATTTATATGTGGGGATGTAAATAAAGAGCTAGGAAAATTAATAAAAGCAGAAAAAGTGGATTCAATAATATTAGATCCACCAAGAAAAGGGATTGATGAGGAAAGTCTAATAAATATATCTAAAGTTGGAATAGAAGAGATTGTATATATATCTTGTAATCCATCAACTTTTGCTAGAGATATAGAAATTTTAGAAAGAGAAGGGTATAAGTTAGTTAGAGTAAAACCAGTGGACATGTTTCCTCAAACAAGCCATATTGAAGTAGTGGGAAGATTAGTTAAAAAATAGGAGGGCTTTATGATAAAGTTTTTAATATTTGCAGTAATTGCATACATATTTGGTTCACTTCCTTGTGGTGTTTGGTTAGGAAAGGGAGTTAAAAATATTGATATAAGAGAATATGGAAGTAAAAATTCTGGTGCAACAAATGCTTATAGAATTTTAGGGCCAAAGTATGGTATAATGGTTCTAATATTAGATGCTTTAAAAGGATATATTCCACTTTATATAGCAAGTTTATTTGATATTGGTGGTATATATATTATATTATTAGGTTTGGTAGCTATACTAGGTCACACTTTTTCATTCTTTTTACAATTTAAAGGTGGAAAAGGGGTAGCAACAAGCTTAGGAGTTTTTCTTTTCTTAATGCCAAAAGTGGTAGGTGTTTTGGTATTGGTATTTATACTTGTGGTAGGAATTAGTAAATACATCTCTTTAGGATCAGTTATATGTGCAGGGTTATTACCGATTTTAGCATATTTTATGCCTGTAAGAGATGACGCAACTAGACTTCCATTAGTGGCAATATCTCTAATAGTTGGAATATTTGTAATTTATAAACATAAAGCAAATATTCAAAGACTCATGGAAGGGAAAGAAAATAAATTTAATTTAAAGTAAGGAGATAAATTAAATGGAAAAAGTAGTTGTAATAGGAGCAGGGAGCTGGGGAACAGCTTTAGGAATGATTTTAGCAAAAAAAGGTTATGAAGTTGTAATGTGGGAACATAATAAAGAAATTGCTGAAAAATTAAATCTGGAAAAAGAAAATAAGAGATTACTTCCAGGAGTAAAATTTCCGGATAATCTGAAAGTTACGTGGGAATTAGATGGACTTTTGGCTAATGTTAAATATGTCATTTTCTCTGTACCATCACAAGTATTAAGAGGTGTAATGGCGAGAGTATCTTCACAAATTGAAGAGGGTATGATATTAATAAATACAGCAAAAGGAATAGAAGTTTTAAGTGGAGAAACATTATCTCATGTTATGAAAGATGAGATAAAAGGAAAATACCATAAAAATATAGTGATTTTATCTGGTCCAACTCATGCAGAAGAAGTAGCTCAAGAGCTACCAACAACTATAGTTGCAGCAGGAGAGTTAGAGAATGCTAAAAAAGTTCAAGAACTGTTCAATACAGAAAACTTTAGAGTTTATGTAAGTGAAGATATAGCAGGAGTAGAGCTAGGAGGAGCAGTAAAAAACTGTTTAGCAATAGGAGCGGGAATCGCAGATGGATTAGGTTATGGAGATAATGCAAAAGCTGCTTTAATAACAAGAGGAATCGCAGAGATGATAAGATTTGGAAAAGTTATGGGAGCTGATGAAAGAACATTTTCAGGATTGACTGGGATTGGGGACCTAGTTGTAACTTGTGCTAGTCAACATAGTAGAAATAGATATGTTGGTGAAAGACTTGGAAAAGGTGAAAAAATAGAGGACATCTTAAATAGTATGGTAATGGTTGCTGAAGGTGTACCTACAGTTAAGGCTGTGTATGCTAAAAAGTTAGAGTTAGGAATAAGCATGCCAATAGTTGAGGCAATTTATGAGATAATATACGAGGGAGCAGATACAAAAGAAAAGGTTAAAGAGTTAATGACAAGAGAGTTAAAAGAAGAATTTTATTAAAAAGAAATTTTGCAAGTTATACTTAAATTATTAATTACATTAAAAGAAATTCATAAATAAAAAAATTAAATAAGCAACACGGAGATTCAAAATAGAAAAAGATAACTAATGAGGGTATGGGGTGTGTATGACAGAAAAAGATTTAGTTTCATTTTATCTAGATGATATAAAAGAGTATGAAGTGTTAGGAAAAGATGAAGAGATATTACTTTTAAGAAAAGCAAAAAATGGTGATATTGAAGCAAGAGAAAGATTAATTTTATGTAATTTGAGATTAGTAGTTAATGTAGCCAAGAAATATGGAAGTAAAGGTATGAGTTTTATAGACTTAATTAGTGAAGGTAACTTTGGTTTAATTCATGCAATTGAAAAATTTGATGTAGAGAAGGGATATAGATTCTCAACATATGCTGTTTGGTGGATTAAACAAGCTATAAGTAAAGCTATAATAAGCAAAGGTAGAGAGATAAGGATACCGTCATATAAACATGATATGTTGAATAAAATAAATAAATTTATAATGGATGCCGTTATGTTAAAGGGTGATTATCCAAGTATATATGAAATATCAGATGGATTAAATATAAATTTAGAAAAAGTTCAAGATTTAATGATGGAGTTTCAAGAAACAATATCTCTTAGTTCTCCGATAGGAGAAGATATATGCTTAGAAGATACTATAGCTAGTGAGATGCACAATGATTTAGAGGATAACCTAATTAGAGAGATGAGTACATCTCAGATAAAAGAGATATTAAATAAATTAAATGATCGAGAAAAACAGATATTAAAACTTAGATTTGGATTTGATGGAAACCAAATTCATACTTTAGAAGATATTGGCCAAAGTTTTAGCATAACAAGAGAAAGAGTAAGACAGATTGAGCAAAAAACATTAGAAAAATTAAGAATACGTTATAGTGACTTACTAAAAGGAAACTATTACTATTAAAAGCAAGGAGGTTAAATTGATTTTAAAAGTTAATAGATTAGAATTTCTAAAGAAGATAAAAATAGTAGAAAAAGCAATCAATGAAAATAAAATTAGACCCATAATCTCTTATGTTTATATGGAAACAAGAGAGAATAGATTATGGTTTTGTGGAACAAATTTAGAGTTAACAATATCAACACATATGGAATGTGATGTAATAGCAGAGGGAAAAGCTGTTTTTCAACATAATTTAGTAGAAGAGTACTTAAAGGAAATCAAAGATGAAGAGATTACTTTAAATATAAAAGAAGATGTTTTAACAATAGAAACATCAGACTCAGCTTCTGAGTTTATGTTAATGAATGCAGAAGAGTTTCCTAAAATTCAAGAATCAGAGTTAGAAGATAACGAGTTCGAGTTTAAATTAAAAAAATTAGATTTAGCTGATTATTTTGATAAAGTAAAGTTTTCAGCTTCGATGTCTAGTGACAATTTATCAATAAATTGTATAAGAGTAGAGATTGAAAATAATAAAATAAAGTTTATATCTACAGATACTTATCGTTTAACATATTTAGAGCATGACTATTTAGATAGTGAAGGAACTTTTAAAGTTAGTATCCCGATAAATACAATAGATGCAATGTCTAAATTATTAAGAAACGGAAATGAAGAAGAGATTGCATTTACACAAAAAAACAAGCAGTTATACTTTAAGTTAGGAAATATCTCAATAATAAGTAGAGTTATTGACTTACCATTTCCAAACTATAAAACAATATTAGAAGCTAGTGGATATAACAAGAAATTACAAATAAATAGAGTTGAATTCGAAAAAATGTTAAAAAGAATTCAAATTTTTGTAAAAAACAATTCAGAATCAAAGTTTGGAGCAATATTTACCTTATCTGGAAATGATATTGAAATTGAAGGAATAGGAGAGATTGCAAAGGCTAAAGAGATTGCAAAAGTAAATTATGAAGGAGATAATCTTAAGATTTCTTTAAATGTGAAGTTCTTATTAGAGTTTGTTCAATCAAGTGATAAAGATATTATCACATTGGAGTTTACAACATCAAATAGTGCTGTAAGAACAAGAAATATACAAGAAGATAATTATACTTATATAGTAATGCCTTTAGCTTTGAAAGACTAGATCATAAAAACTAGCTTACAGAGTGAGCTAGTTTTTATTTTGCAAAGATAAATTCTTTATGGTATAATTTGGATAATATTTTTTCATTTAAGGAGAAATAATGAGCAAATTTTATATACTAAAAATTATATATGAACTTCAATACTTCAGGTATTTACTATTAGAATACATAACTAAAAATTCATATGATAATAATAGCGCAAAAAAGTTTATAAATTTTAACAATAAGAGAGTCTTAAAAAAAATAAAAAAAGAGAAAGTAAAAAAGATAGCAATATTATTACCTCACTGTATACAAAAGTATGATTGTAATTTAAAAATAACAAATAATATAGAAAATTGTAAGATGTGTGGATTGTGTGATATATCTGAAATTATAAGATTAAAAGATGAATTTAAACATATTAGCATAAAAGTGGCTACTGGTGGAACATTGGCTAGATTATACTTAAAAGAAGAGAGACCTAACTTAGTAATAGCTGTAGCTTGTAAAAGGGATTTAACTTCTGGAGTTAGAGATTCATTTCCAATACCAGTTTATGGAGTTTTTAATAAAATTATAAATACGCCGTGCAAAGATACTAGAGTAGCCGTAGATGAAATAAGAAAGGTATTAAGAGAGGTGGGGACAACGTGAGAAAATTAAAACTATTTATTGCTGGACTTTTAATATGTTCTGGGTTAATTGCCTCAGAAAAAGAGGATATTAAATTTTTGGATGAGCTATTTATTCAGAGAAAATATTCTATGGCACTTCAAGAGTCTAATAATTTTATAACAAAATATCCACGTTCTAAATATATAAAAAATATAAAAATAAGAATGGGACAAGTTTATTACGTAGAGGGAAGATATCAAGAAGCAATAAACACTTTAAACGGTTGTTTAAAAGAACTAAAATTAAATCAAAATGAAAGTAATAATATATATTTATATTTAACTAAATCTTATATAGGATTAAAAGATTTTGATACTGCATCTAAGGCAGCAAATTTAATAGTTAGAACGACTCCTGAAGGGAAAAATGACTATGAAGAAGCTTTATTATCAATAGGAAAGGGTTATATGGATAATAAAGATTATATCAGGGCTCAAAGGGAGCTTACAAGTGCTTTAAGTGTACAAGGAAAGAACTATGAAGATGTTGTGCTAAATCTTGCTTTAGCAGCATATAATAACTCTCAATATATAAAAACTATAGTTTATTTAGATGAATACTATAGAGGTGCAAAAGTTGGTACAAATAGAGATTTAGTTAATTATCTATATGGATCTTCTTATTATAAGACAAATGAAACATCAAAAGCATTGGAGTATTTCAAAAAAGTAAAAAATAGTAATGTAAGTTCAGAATATAAAACTCTATCAGTTTTAACAATGATAGAGATTTACTTAAAGCAGGGTAATGCTAAAGAAGCTGAAAATATATTATCTAGTTTATCATCAGATCCAAAATTATATAATACAGCATTAAAAAGTTTTGGTGATTTCTATTTAGTTAGAGGGTCAAGTGATGTTGCGTTATCTTATTATAATAGAATAACAACTAAAGATATAGATGTGTGGTATGGAATAGCACTTTCTCAATATAGATTGAAAGATTATAAAAATTCTTTAGAAAATTTTAGGAAATTATACCCAACAAAATATAAAAATGAAAGTATATACTATCAATTATCTATTGAGTATTTAAATAAAAATTATAAGTGGGTTTTAAATAACAGAAACTTAGCAGTTGGATTAAATTTAAGTAGAGAAGAAGAGATTGCAATAAATAATCTAATTGGAACTTCGGCTTTCCAGGAGGGAGAGTTTAAAACAGCAGAAGAATATTATGCTAAAAATTATAATATATCTCCTAATAAAGAATCTCTTTATAAAATGATTGTAACCTTGAGTAAAACAAAGGATAGAGTAAAGTTAAATAATCTGATAAAAGAATATAATACAAAATATCCAAATGATCAAGAATATAAAAAAAATATAACGATAATAACTTCAGATAATTTATTAGCAGAAGGAAAAGGAGAAGAAGCTATAAATCTTTATAAAGAATATTTAGCAGTAAATAGAGATCCTGAAATTGTTTCTAGTTTGATAGAAGTTATGATAGCTCAAAAAAAATACAGTGATGTAATGCAATATTTAAACATTCAAGATGCTTCTTTAGAAAATACTTATCAAAAGGGAATTGCTACTATGGGAATGGGAAGATATGATGAAGCAGAAATGTATTTTAATCAAATTTTAAATAGTGGAGATAACGTTGATAAATCTCTTTATGAAAAATCAAAATATAATGTAATAAAAAATTATTTTTTATGGGAAAAGTATTCAGATGCAATAACTTCAGGAGAGACTTATATAGCTGGGGATAACTTATATGCATTAGAGGATGTTGTTGATAAAGTTGCAATTAGTTACTTTAGATTAGATAATCCAGAAAAAGCAAGAGAGTATTTTGAGAAGTTAAAATTAGTTTCAAATATGGGAGATTATGCACAATTTCAAATAGGAGAAACATATTATAGTGAAAAGAGATATCAAGATGCAATAGATGCATATAGAATAAGTGCACAAAATTCAAAAAATCCAGAATATAAAGAAAAAGGATTATATTGGGAGATTTCATCATTATATTTACTAAAAAATACAAATGAGTTTGATGCTAAAAGTAAAGAATTTTTAAAATCATATCCTAACTCAAAATTAAAAGATAATATTCTTTTAATGGAGGGAGAGCTATATGGAATTCAAGGAAATAATACAAATAGTTTAAAAACTTATGAAAAACTATATGGTGAAACTAAAGATGATGTCTTAAAAGAAAAATCTCTTATGAAAATAATAGAGTTATCTGAAAATACTAAAAATATTCAAAAAGAATTAGAGTGGATAAATAAAATAACTAATGATAACAAAAAAAGTTACTATATGGCAAAACATCTTCAAAGAGAGAAAAAGTACGAAGAAGCAAAAGTTGAATTTGAAAAATTAATAGTAACCAATGATTATAAAGATTTTGGAGCATTAGGATTAGGAGATTATTATTATTCTAAAAAAGATTTTTCAAAAGCAAAGGAATATTATGAAAGTATATTAGTTTTAGAAAATAGTGCATATAAAGATAAAGCACTGTATCAAGTGGCTAATATTGAAAAAAATACTGGATTAACAAAAGAAGCTGTTAGAAATTATACTAAACTTTATGTTTTATATCCTACAAGTGAATACGCACTAGAATCAAAAATAAGATCAGCAGAAGGATATGAAAATTTAAATAATTTTAAAGATGCAATAGCTCAATATGATGAATTGTTAAGAACAGAAAGTAAAAATAAAGATTATTTCTTAGAGAAATTAATATTTTTAAATTTAAAAATTGAGAAAAAAGATTTAGCAAAAGTATATTATGAGCAGTTAAAAAGAGAGAATTTAAAACTTTCTGAAAAATATAAAGATTTTTTTAACGGAGGAGAGAACATATGAAGAAATTAGTTATTACAGGTTTAATGGTTTTATCTTTAGGGGTTTTTGCTAATGAGGATGTAGTTATTGATAAGCAGGTAACTGGTGTAAATAAAGAGCAACTAGAAAGTTATCCAAAAGAAAGTAATGTACAGTTAGAAAAAAAAGTTATAAAAATAGATGATAAAAATATAACTGCAGATAAATTTAAAGATCAAAAACAAGTTATTCAAATAAATGAAACAAACGATTCAATGAATAAGAGTCTAACTGAAACTGATAGTGGAACTCCAATTTGGAAGTACATAATAGGAGTAGTTGCATTAGTTACATTGGGAATAGCATTATAATTAAAATTACAACATAAAAGATTAGGAGGTCTATAGAATGTACTGGTTAGTTAATGGTGGAATACTTATGTATTTTATAGTTTTTATGTCAATATTAGGGCTGTATGTAATAATAGAAAGAGCAATTTATTTTAGAGTAAATGAGAATATAGACATGTCTAGAATAAGACCTATATTACGTAGTGCAATTGAAAAGAATGATATTAAAGGGGCAATTACAACTTTAGGAAATCAAAAAAGTTCAACTGCTAAAGTTATAAAGGAAGTTTTAATCTATTGGTACAAAACAAGAAGTACAAATGTAGAGACATTAGAAGAGAAAGCTAGAGAAGTAGCTTTAGCTCAAGTTCCAAAATTAGAAAGAAATATGTGGCTTTTATCAGTAGTTGCTCATACAACACCATTAATTGGTTTATTAGGAACAGTTACAGGTATGATAAAAGCATTCCAAGCTGTATCATTACATGGAACAGGAGATGCATCTGTATTAGCAAGTGGAATATCTCAGGCTCTATTGACAACTGCAGGAGGATTATTTGTTGCTATTCCATCAATTATTTTATATAACTATTTTAATAAAAAAATTGATGATCAGATTAATGATATGGAAAAGGGTAGTGCAGAGTTAATAAACTACTTTAGAAAATAAAGGAGGGGGAGCATGAAACTTAATAGAATTAAAAGAAGATCAGGTAATTCTTTAATACTTGAATTAACTCCCTTAATAGACGTAGTATTTCTGTTGCTAATATTCTTTTTAGTTGCTACAACTTTTGAAGATGTTAATAGTAGTATAAAAATAGATTTACCTACATCTACGGTAAAAAGTACTAAGCCAGTTAATGAGTTGCAAGTTATTGTAACAAAAGATAAAGAATTTTTTATAAGTTATAAGGATAAAGGAAAAAGTAAGAGGGAAAAAGTAAGTGCTAAAGATTTAAAAGAGGAACTTGCACAAAAGCTTATTGAATCAGAAGATAAAAATGTTATCATTAGTGCTGACAAAAGTGTTAATCATGGTATAATTGTAGATACGATGACAGCAGCTAAAGAGGCAGGAGCTATTTCTTTAGATATAGATACAGCTTCGCCTGGAAAGTAGGTGCGAATCTATGAATAGACAAAATAATGATTTAAAAATATTTATAGCATCGGTAATCATAAACCTTCTTATTTTATTTTTGATTCCTGGAATTAAAATAGATGAAATAGTTGATAAAAAGTTAAAGGTTGGTTTAGTTTCTCTTGAAAAAAATACTAAAAGAACAACAACAAAGTCAGAGCCAAAGAAAAAAGTTACTCCTGTAAAAGAGGAGAAAAAAGAGGAAAAGAAAGTTGTTAAAAAAGAGGAACCTAAACCAGTAGAGGAAAAACAAGAAATAAAAGAAACTAAAAAACTTTCATTAGATGATTTAGCAAAAAGTATTTCAAAGAGAGAGACAGAGTTCTTAGCCATTGATAAACCTTCAACTAGAGAGATAAATAGTGATTTAAAGAATGAGTTATTAAACAAAAAAGATTTGCAAGAAGCTGAAAAAAAATCTTCAATAGATCCAACTAAAGATATAACAATATCTAAAGATGATACAATTTTAGATAAAAGTGTAGATTATCAGTTAGATGAAAGTAGTAAAGATTTAGCTTTTCAAGGAGAGGGAGAAGAGGAGCTAGGATTTAAAACTATGGTAGAAAAAAATGGAGCTGATGGACTTCCAAGTGGTTATAGATTAGGAGTAGAAGATGGAGATGTAGTTGCTAAATGGGATCAAGGAAATAGAGAACCTAGGTATCCAGAAGCTGCTCAGCTAAGAGGTATGCAAGGTAAAGTGTTATTAAAAATACAAATAGATGAAACAGGTAAAGTTACATCAGTATTTATAGAAAAGGGTAGTGGAGTTCCAGAAATAAATATGGCTATAGAGGAAATTGCAAGAACTTGGAGAATCTATTTAACAAAGAATGGATTAAATATAAAAGGGAATGTTAATTTAGAATATAGTTTTAAACTTTTAGGAGCTTCATAAATAGAAGTAAAAATTAGAGGATGGTGAAGAGATTTGACTCTTTTAGGATTTAGATTAGAAAATGAATTAAAAGATGAGTTAGAAAGTAATTTTGAAAATGAATTAAGGTTTGCAGAAAATATTAGTTCTTTTATGGAACTATTAAAAGAGAGAAAATATGAAGCTGTTGTAATTGATGAAACAAATTTACAACAAGATGCATTAGTTAACCTTGTTAAAAAAATTACAGAAACACATAAAAGATCAGTAATTATAATAATGGGAGAAACTTCAAACTTAAAATTAGTTGCAGGTGTTATAAAAGCAGGTGCTTATGACTATATTTTAAAACCAATTAGTCCAAAAGATGTTAATAAAATCTTAGAAAAAGCGGTAAAAGATCACAAACTTTTAGCTGAAAGAGTAGATAGAAATAAAAATACTGGGGACAAATTAATAGGACAAACAAAAGAGATTGTAGAAGTATATAAAATGATTGGAAGAGTTGCAAATAGTAGAATTCCAGTTTTAGTAGTGGGAGAGAAAGGAACTGGAAAAAGTAGTGTGGCAACAGCGATACATCAATTTAGTGATTGGAATACAAAGCCATTTTTATCAGTAAATTGTACATCTTTTCAGAATAACCTTTTAGAAAGAAAATTATTTGGTTATGAAAAAGGAGCCTTTGAAGGAGCCGCGTTTTTACAAATAGGAGATTTAGAAAAAGCTAATGGAGGAACGCTGCATCTAGGAAATATAGAGTCTTTAAGCTTAGATATGCAATCAAAGATTTTGTATTTATTACAAGAGGGAGAATTTTTTAGAATGGGTGGATCTGAACCTATCGAAATGGATATAAGAATAGTAGCTACTACAAGTGAAAATTTAGAAGAATTAATTAATAAAAAATTATTTATTGATGAATTGTATAATAAATTAAAAATATTAGAGATTAATATACCACCATTAAGAGAGAGAAAAGATGACATTCCATTTATAATAGACCATTATTTATCTAGTTGTAATGAAGAGTTACATAAAGCTGTAAAAGGTGTAAGTAAACCTGCGATGAAAAAAATAATGAGATATGATTGGCCAGGAAATGTAAATGAATTAAAAAATGCTATAAAGTCAGCAGTAGCTCTTTGTAGAGGAAGCTCTATTCTAGTTGAAGAATTACCTGGAAATGTAACAGGAAATAAAATATCTAAAAGAAAGGGAGATAACCAAAGTTGGGTATTAACTGATTGGATAGAGGGAGAGCTTCTAGGTTTAAAAAATAATAAACAAAATAACTATTATGGGATAATAATATCAAAAGTTGAAAAAGAGTTAATACGTCAAGTTTTAGAGGTAACAAGTGGTAAAAAAGTTGAAACGGCAGAGCTGCTTGGAATAACAAGGAATACATTGAGAACAAAGATGAATAACTATGGCTTAGAGTAAAACTCTAGGCCTTAGGAGGAAAAAAATGCACGTAACATTATATAGAAAATACAGACCAAAAGGTTTTGAAGAGATTGCAGGAGAACAAGAGATTGTTCAAACTTTAAAGAACTCATTGAAATCTAATAGGTTAGCACACGCTTATTTATTTACAGGACCTCGTGGTGTAGGAAAAACATCTATAGCTAGACTTATGGCAAAAGGTGTAAACTGTTTAACAAATGGCATAACAGATACACCTTGTAACGTATGTGAAAATTGCAAAGAGATTTCTATGGGAAATTTTTTAGATTTAATTGAAATAGATGCAGCTTCAAATAGAGGAATTGATGAAATAAGACAATTAAAAGAAAAGATAAATTATAGCCCAACTAAGGGAAGAAAAAAAGTTTACATAATAGATGAAGTTCATATGTTAACTAAAGAAGCTTTTAATGCTCTTTTAAAAACTTTAGAGGAGCCTCCAGAGCATGTTCTATTTATTTTAGCTACAACAGAGCCTGATAAAATTTTACCAACTATTATATCAAGATGTCAGAGATATGATTTTAAAAGTGTTAATTATAGAGATATGAGAGAGAAATTACTATATATAGTAGATAGCGAAGGATATAAAATAGATGAACCTAGTTTAGTAGCTATTTATGAAGCTTCTAGTGGAAGCATGAGAGATTCAATATCAATTTTAGAAAGACTTATGATAAATACAGAGGAAAAAAATATTGTAATTGAAAAAACAGAGGATGTATTAGGAATAACTCCTTTGAAAACTATAGATTTATTTATAGAAGCTATAGAGAATAAAAATCAGTCTCAAGGAATTGAACTTTTAGAAGATATCTGGAAAAATTCTATAGATATAGAGTTATTTTTTAAAGATTTAGCCAAAAGAGCTAAGGATAGAATTATAAAAGGTGATTTAGAAACTGAAAAAGGTCTAGAAATAATTGACACAATTTATGATATTTTATCGAAATTTCGTCATGAAGAGGATAAACGTCTAATTGGATATGTTATTTTAAATAGATTAACAGAAAGAAAAGAAAAAGAAATTATAGTTGAGAAAATCATAGAAAAAGTTCAAGAAGTAGATAAAACTACAATAGATGCTTTTGAAAATGAAGTAGAACAAGAAATCATGTCTAAAGTAACTTATGATGAAGTAAAAAAATCTTGGGATAGAATAATTGAAGAAGCTAAAAAAGTAAAAATGACTTTTGGAGCATTTTTAATTAAAGCATATTTTAAAGACTTTTCAAATAATACTTTAAGTATTGGTTTTGCAGAAGATCAAGGATTTGCAAAAAATATGATGGAAACAGAGCCATACAGAAGTTTATTTTTAGATGTAGTAAGAAAAGTTCTCAAATCAAAAGTTATGATAAAATATGAATTAAAAGAGGTTAATAAAAATAAAGATAGAGTAGATAATGAAGATTTTTCTAAAAAAATAATAGATTTTTTTGGTGGAGAAATAATATAGCTTAACAAAACTCTACCTTTATGGTATAATTATCCTGATAAAGTTTTAGGAGGATAAATGTTTTTAATAACAGGAATAATAATAGCAGCACTGTTCTTAGTTTCTACTTCAATGCCTTTTCTAAGTTGGGTATTACCATATTATAAAATTAAAAAATTAGAAAATGCAGATTTAAAAACTAAAATTATAGCCAATATAGTTGCTTTAGCTGCGATAGCTTGGGTAGATATACATTTTTTAGTAACTTATATTGGAGTTTTTGTTTCAATAGAGATACTTTATTATATATTAAAAAAATATGGTAAAAATATTCAGTATTTTGATAAGATTTTCATAACAAGCTTGATAATTGGTGCTGGAGTTTGTGTATATATATATTTTAATAGAGTTGGTTTAAATATAGGATTTGAACAATTAAAAAATTTATATTTACAAAAAACAACATTTACTCAATATGAAGTTGATATGGCATTTAAATATATTAAGGATAATTTTACATATTTAGTATTTGCATATTTAAACATGACAGTATTTTTAACATATTACTTTTTAAATAAAGAATCTTTTCTTAAATGGGAGGTTTCATACTTATGGTTAGTTCCTTATGTAGTAATATTCTTTATAGAAAAATATACTTCTCTTGGAGGAAATTTAACAGGTAATATACTAGAGGTACTAAAAATAGTTTACATTATGTATTTCATGAAAATTGTAGCAAGCATTTTAAATGAAAAAGTAAAAAAACAATCTTTATGTTTTACGGTAGGTGTATTTTTAGCTTTAATATCTCCAGAATTTGCATTTATTTTTGGAGCATTAGCTAGTGGAATAAAAATTAAAATAGTAAAATCATAAAATAATTAGGAGGAGTTTTTATGTCAAAAATACAAGTAATTTTAACAGCGGATGTGGCAGGACAAGGAAGAAAAGGAGAGATTGTAAGTGTTTCTGAAGGTTATGCAAAAAACTTCCTATTAAAAAATAATAAAGGAATTGTGGCAACTCCAGAGGAGTTAAAAAAGATAGAGAATAAAAAGATAAGGGATGCAAAAAAAGCTGAAGAAGAAAAAAAGAAAGCAATAGAAGTAAAAGCATTATTAGAGAGTAAAAAATTATCAATAGTTGGAAAAACAGGAGATAATGGAAAATTATTTGGAGCAATAACAAATAAAGAGATTTCTGCTGAATTAAAAAAAGAATTTGGATTAGATATAGATAGAAAAAAAATCGAGTGCACTATTAAGAGCTTAGGAGAACATAAAGTAATTGTAAAATTACATACAGATGTAAAGGCTGAGGTTTTAGTAGTTATAAAAGGATAGTGAAATATGGAAGATATAGAAAAACTTAGAAAAATTCCAAGCAGTTTAGAGGCTGAGAGGTCAGTTCTAGGTGGTATTTTTTTAAAGCCAGATATTTTTAGTGAGGTAATAGAAATTATTACCTCAAGTGATTTTTATAAAATGGCTCACAAAATAATTTTTGAAGTTATGCAAGAAGTATATGGCTCTGGCGAATCAATAGATCCAATAATAGTTATGGATAGACTTAAAAGAAAAGATAAGTTTGATGATATCGGTGGAGAAGCTATCTTTTATGAAATTATAGAAGAAGTGCCAACAGCAGCAAATATCTTGACTTATGCAAGAATTATAAAGGAAAAGGCAACTTTAAGAAAGCTTGGAGATATTGGAACTAAAATAGTAGAAATGACTTATGAAGGATATGAAGATGTGGATACTATATTAGATAAAGCTGAAGGAATGATATTTAAAGTTGCTGAAAGTAAAGAGTCAAAAGATATTGTTAGTTTAAAAGAAGTTGTAACAAATGAATTTGAAAGATTGGAACAACTTTTACAAAATAAAGGTGTAACAACAGGAATCTCAAGTGGATTCAAACATTTTGATGAAATGACAAGTGGATTTCATCCATCAGATTTAGTAATTTTAGCTGCTAGACCATCTATGGGAAAAACAGCCTTTGCGCTAAACTTAGCTTTAAATGCAGCTATGAAAGCTGAAAAAGGTGTTTTAGTATTTAGTTTGGAGATGTCGAGTTCCCAATTATTACAAAGACTTTTAGCTATAGAAGCTGGTATAGGATTACAAAAAATCAGAAATGGATTTTTAGGAGAAGATGATTGGGGAAAATTAGGAATTGCCAGTGGTAAATTGGCAAATGCTGAAATAAATATAGCAGATGTTCCCAATGTAAATGTTTTAGAGATTAGATCTATAGCAAGAAGATTAAAAGCTGCTGGAAAATTAGACATGATTTTAATTGACTACTTACAACTTATAAAAGGAACAAGTGGAAAATCAGACAATAGACAGCAAGAGATCTCTGATATCTCAAGATCATTAAAAGGGATAGCTAGAGAGTTAGATATACCGATAATTGCATTATCGCAGCTTTCTCGTGCTCCAGAACAAAGAGCTGATAGAAGACCAATGCTATCAGACTTAAGAGAATCAGGAGCAATTGAGCAAGATGCTGATATGGTTGTATTTTTATATAGAGATGATTATTATAATGATGAGTCTGAACAAAAAGGTATAACAGAAGTTATCATAGGAAAGCAAAGAAATGGACCAGTTGGAACTGTAAACTTGAAGTTCTTCCACGAAATTACCAAGTTTGGAGATTACACAACTAAGGTTGAATAGAAAGGTGAGAAAAAAATGAAAAGAGCAGAATTATTAGCTCCAGCAGGAAATATGGAAAAGTTAAAAATGGCTTTCCATTATGGAGCAGACGCAGTATTCTTAGGAGGAAAAATGTTTAACCTAAGAGCTGGAAGTCACAACTTTAATGATGAGGAGTTAAAAGAGGCTGTTGAATATGCACATTCAATGGAAAAAAGAGTATATGTAGCTCTTAATATAATACCTCATAATAATGAATTAGAGTTATTACCAGATTATGTAAAATATTTAGAAGAGATTGGAGTAGATGGTGTAATAGTTGCAGACTTAGGAGTATTCCAAGTTGTAAAAGAACATACTAACTTAAATATAAGTGTAAGTACTCAAGCAAGTAATACTAACTGGCGTTCAGTAAAAATGTGGAAAGATTTAGGAGCTAAAAGAGTAGTTTTAGCAAGAGAAATATCTTTAGATAACATTGCTGAAATAAGAGCTAAAGTACCTGATATTGAGTTAGAAGTATTTGTTCACGGAGCAATGTGCATGTCAGTTTCTGGAAGATGTTTACTAAGTAACTATATGACTGGTAGAGATGCTAATAGAGGAGATTGTGCTCAATCATGTAGATGGAAGTATAATTTAGTTGAAGAAACAAGACCAAATGAGTATATGCCTGTTTACGAGGATGAAAGAGGAACGTATATATTCAATTCAAAAGATTTATGTACAATAGAGATTATAGATAAAATTCTTGATTTAGGAGTAGACTCTTTAAAAATTGAGGGTAGAATGAAAGGTATTTATTATGTTTCAAATGCTGTAAAAGTATACAAAGAAGCAATAAATAAGTATTATGCAGGAGAATATGAGTATGACCCAACTTGGATGGAAGAGATTCAATCAACATCTAATAGATCATACACTCAAGGATTCTATCATGGGCAACCAGGAGCAGAAGCTAATAACTATAACGATAGAAATTCTTATAGTCAAACACACCAATTAGTTGCTAAAATAGAGGAAAAAATTGGAGAAAATGAATATGTTTTAGGAATTAGAAATAGAGTTTTAGCAGGAGAATCTTTAGAAGTTATAACTACTTCAGGAAAACCTAGAGTAATTGTAATGCCTAAGATGACTTTAATAACTAAAGCAGGAGAAGAAGTGGTAGAAGCTGCTAATCCAAATTCAACTGTAAAGGTAGTTTTAGAGGGTGGATTTGAAGCTATGGATATGATTAGAAGAGTTAAAGAGGCTCAAGAGTAATAAAAAAAGAGGCAATGCCTCTTTTTTTATTTAATTAATTATTTTTTGAATCTTTTATTTTTTTCTCAGTAGCTCTTATAAATCTAGGAATGAACCATTCCTTTTCTTCTTCTTCTTTTTGATCTTTCTTTGTATAAATTCTTTGAAGTTCATCATAGTATGCTTGAGATTCTCCGCTGAATTCATTTTTATCCTTTATAGGATATTTTTTTAAATTTGGGAAATTTTTATCTAATGTAGCATTCCACTCTTCTACTTGTGCTTTATGTAAAGATAAGAATAAATCAACATCTCCTGTAAATTTAATCTCTTTAATAACATCTCCAACTTCTAATTTTTTGATATTGTTGAAATCTTTTTCTTCAATATATTCTCCAAATATAGTATGCTTATTGTTTAGCCAATCAGCAGGATAAAGAGTAAAGAAGAATTGAGATCCTCCTGTTTCAGGTCCTGTATTTGCCATTGCTAACATTCCTGGTTGATAGAAATCTAACCATTTAGAGAATTCATCAGGAATAGAGTAACCAGGTCCTCCATCTCCTCTTCCAGTAGGGTCTCCACCTTGAACCACAAAATTTTCTACAGCTCTATGAATTTTTGTATTGTCATAGAATCCTCTTTTTGCAAGGTTTATAAAATTAGCTACAGTTACTGGGGAAGCTTCTGGATATAAATAAAAACTAATATCCCCTTGTGTTGTTACAAAAGTAGCTCTAATATCGTTATATTTTACTGCTTGAGTTTTACTAGTAGATGAACAACTCACCATTACAGCTAACATCACTACTAGAGATAGTAATTTAATGATTTTTTTCATATATGCCCTCCTGTTTTTTCTGCTAGTATTATACTATATAAAAACCTATTTTACAAAGTACTTTTGTAAACTTTTTGTAGATAGGGTTAAAGCTATGGATAAAACAATAAGTAATACAGATAATGCATTTACAACTGGAGAAACTCCTAACCTTATCATAGAGTATATTCTTAATGGTAATGTAGAAGATCCAGGTCCAGCAACAAAGAACGTTGTAACGAAATCATCAAATGATAAAGTTAAAGCCATTAAAAATCCAGATATTATAGCAGGCATTAACATAGGTAAAATTACCTTTTTCAATGTTTGAAACTCATTAGCACCAAGATCATAAGCGGCCTCAACAATAGAGTAGTCAAACTCTCCAAGTCTAGATAAAACAATAAATAAAACAAAAGGTATATTAAATGTTGTATGGGCTATAAAAATACTAGTTAATCCTAATTCTAACTTTACTGTAGCAAACATAATTAGAAGAGAAACTCCTAGAATTATATCGGGAATAACTAAAGGTAAAAAAGTAATAACTTTTAAATAATTTTTATGTTTAAAGTTATACCAATGTATACCAATAGCTCCTAAAGTTCCAATTAGTGTCGATATTGTACTAGATAAAACTCCGATTATTAAACTATATTTAAAAGCTTTCCAAATATTATCAGAATATAAAAATAGCTCTTTATACCATTTCATTGAGAATCCTTGCCAAGTACTAGATCTACCTTCATTAAAGGAATACATAACAAGAATTACTAGTGGTAAATAAAAGAATATCATAGAAAGAATAAAGAAAAATAAAGATGTTCTTCTTTTATTCATCACTTACCTCCTTAGATTTTTTTTCAGCTCTCATAAAAATTAATAGAGCAATTGATGTAACTAAGATAAGCATAGCAGATATAGCCGAGGCTAAAGGCCAGTTTCTTGTTACAGTTAAATGTTGGGCAATGATATTTCCAAGCATAGTAGCCTGAGTACCACCGACAAGTTTAGGGATTGCGTATGACCCCATTGCAGGAATAAAAGTAAATAAAATAGCTGTAATGATACCAGATTTAATATTTGGTAAAAATACTTTTCTAAAAGCTTGACTATTAGTAGCTCCTAAATCTCTTGCAGCTTCAACTAGAGAAAAATCAAATTTTTCAATAATTGCATAAAGTGGTAATATAGCAAAGGGTAAACTAGTATAAACAGTTATTAAAATAACCGATCCAGTGTTATATAATAGCTTTAATGGAGTTTCAATTATTCCTAATTTAATTAAAAATGTATTTAAAAATCCATTTGAACCTAAAATCGATATCCAAGCGTATATTCTAATTAGAAAATTAGTCCAAAATGGAATAATAACAAGGATAAGTAATTCTTGTCTAAATTTAGACCTAGCAATAAAGTATGCAGTAGGAACAGCTAAAAGTACTGTTATAAGAGTCACAGCTATAGATATATATATTGTTCTAAATAATATTTTCAAAAATATAGGCTCAAAAAATACATTGAAATTTTTGAGAGTGAAGATCATTTGAACTCCACCATAAGTTCCTTTTGTTAAAAAAGCATAACTTAAAACAATAAGCATTGGAATGACAAAGAATACAGACATCCAAAGAGTTAAAGGAATACTGTAAAAACTTCCAGAAGATATTTTTTTCAATTATATCACCTCAACTAAGAAGCTATCATCAGCATGCCAAGATATATAGGCATCTTCATCCCAGTGTATTGTATCATTGTCTTCTTCATCAAAATAAACAGCGTGCTGTTTAAAAGCTTTAAATAGAATATTTTTATCACCATTTACCCAAACAAAATATTTACTTTGGAATCCTGAATAAATAAGTTCGTCTACATAAACTTTTAGAGTATTGTGTTTATTTGAAAGTCCAGTAGGTATATGTTTAGAAACTCTAATTTTTTCAGGTCTTATTGAAACTCTGATTTTATCTCCAACTTTAACAGGTTTATCTAATTCAAAAATTAATTCATCTAGAGATTCACTTTGAATTTTTCCATATGTTTCATCAAAAATTTCAGTTACAACACCCTCAAAAAAGTTATTCTCACCAATAAAATCAGCTACAAATGAATCAGCAGGAGCTTCATAAACTTCAGCAGGAGTTCCTACTTGTAAAATCTCTCCTTTATTCATAACTGCAATACGATCAGAGATAGATAGGGCCTCTTGTTGATCATGTGTAATGAAAATAAAAGTTATTCCTACTTCATCATGAATATTATCAAGCTCAATTAAAAGATTCTGTCTTAACTTAGCGTCTAATGCTGATAAAGGTTCATCTAATAGTAAAACACCAGGTTTATTGATAAGAGCTCTAGCAATTGAAACTCTTTGTTGTTGTCCACCAGAAAGTTGATTAGGCTTTTTGTACATATGATCTTTTAAATCAACAAGTTCGATGAATCTTTTTACTTCAATATCAATTGTTTTCTCATCAACCTTTTTTAACCTAAGAGGAAAGGCTACATTTTCATAAACTGTTAAATGAGGAAACAAAGCATATTTTTGGAAGATTGTATTTACGTTCCTTTTATTTGGGGCTAATTCAACTATATTCTCATCTCCTAAATAGATTGCTCCACTATCAGGAGTTATAAATCCTGCAATCATTCTTAAAAGAGTAGTCTTACCACATCCAGATGGACCCAAAATAGAAAAAAACTCTCCATCTTTAATATTTAAGTTAATATTTTTTAAAACATCAACTCCGTCGAAACTTTTCTTAATATCGACAATTTTAATATCTGTTTTTTTCAATTTTACCTCCTAATATATAATAAATTTGTTCACAATAATAATATTCTATCACATTTAACAAATAAAATAAACCAGTTTATTTGTTATAAATAAAAAAGAATCCTAGCTAGACTAGGATTCTTAAATTTTTTTAGAAATGAGCAGGTTCTACGTGACCGTAATCTCCATTTCTTTTTTTATAAACAATATTCATATCACCAGTTTCTGAATTTGTAAAAACATAGAAGTCTTTATTTAAAGCTTCTAATTGTAATATAGCTTCTTCTACATCCATAGGTCTAGGATTAACTGTGATACTCTCAATTTTTTTCGTAAATTCAACAGTAATTGAGTTATCAGAAGATTCGAATGTAATTTTTTTAGCAGTAGGAATATTAGGTAAAGAGTGGTTATTATCTCTTAATTTTTCCTTATGCTTTTTAATTTGTTTTGCTAAAATTTCAGTTACACGATCTATTGCATTATAAAGGTCGTCATCTGTATAAACACCCTTAATCACATTTCCGTTCACATGAACTCTGGCATCGACTCTTTGTAGAGGTCCTGTTTTTGATTTTGTAGCAGATAAAGTAACGTTTACAGTTAAGATGTTATCGAAGAATTTTTTTAATTTAGAAAAATTCTTTTCGCAATGACTTTTGATGGCGTCAGTAATAACAAGATCTCCGTTAGTATTATAGTTTATTCTCATACAAACCACCCCTTATGGATATTTATGTAGCTTTCTTACCCTATCTATACCTTTATTCTGAAAGAATTCCTTTTTTTAAGAATAATTTTTTATTAGATATCTCAGCAAGCTCTCTTGAATGTGTTACTGTTATGATTGTTTGACGTTTTTTGCTATTAATTTGTTTGAAAATATTAAAAATTTTTTCACTTGTCTCATTATCTAAGTTTCCAGTAGGCTCATCTAAAAGTAAAATTTTAGGATTATTTATTAGAGCTCTTGCGATAGCTACTCTTTGTTTTTCTCCACCAGAAAGTTCAGTTGGTTTATGGTTAGCTCTATGATCGACCCCAACCTCTTTGAGAAGTTCAAGAGCTCTTCTTTCAATCTCTCTCTTTTTAGAATAATCTTGTGTTAAAGCTGGAATCATGACATTTTCAAGAGCTGTAAATTCAGGTAAAAGATAATGAAATTGAAAAACAAAACCAATTTTTTTATTTCGTACTAAATCAATATTAGAACTATTTACAGATATATTTTCATTATCAATATAAATATTTCCAGAAGTAGGAGAATCCAGAAGACCAATTAAATTTAAAAGTGTAGTTTTTCCAGAACCAGATTGTCCCAGAATAGAGATAAAATCACCTTCTTCAATTTGTAAATTTAAGTTTTTAATAATTTCTAAGGTCTCTGTTTTAGTTGAATAATTTTTACAAATATTTTTTAATTCAAGCACAATATTTTTAGTCATGTCTTAAAGCCTCCACAATTTTTAATTTTCCAGCTCTATATGCAGGAAATACACTAGATAAGAATATTAATAATATATTAGCTCCTACAATAGTTAGTAACTCTTTTAACGATAACTCTATTGGAACTTTTGTTAAATAATATATGGAAGATATACCTGGAAGAGAGTATGTTTTAATATACCAAAGTAAAAATAAAGATATAGCAACTCCAAAAATAATTCCAGTTAAACCTAATATTATTCCTTGTATTAAAAATATTTTAATAATAGAGCTATGAGATATTCCGACTGATCTCATAATTCCTATATATCTAATTTTTTCTCTTACCATTGTATTTAAAATTACCCAAACTACAAAACCAGCTATAATAACAATTAATGAGAAACCTATAATCATTACTGTTTTTTCAAGAGTAAGAGCTTTTAAAAGATTCTGATTTAGACTTCCCCAAGTTCTATTATAAAGACCTGTATCAAAATAAATTTTATTAGAAATTTTATCAGCATCATATGGATTTTTTAAAATTAAATCGATTGAACTAATTGTTCCATCTCTTTCTGTTATATACTGGGCAGTTTGAAGAGGTAAAATAATCATTGATAAATCATAATCGTAGTATCCACTTTGAAAAGTTCCCATTATTTCTAACTGTAATTCCTTATTATTTGCAGAAATTATACTAATAGGATCTCCAATATTCCCACCAATTCTATTTAAAAGTTCTTCTCCAATTAAAACACCTTTTTTATTTGATAAATCAATACTTCCTCTTTTAATTTTACTTTCTAAATTAAGAGCAGGAATAGCTTTTTTTAAATCTAATCCATCTAACTTAACTCCAGAAACATAAGTTCCTAAAATTCCATTATATTTAACAATTCCTTGACTAGAAACTTTAGGAATTACTCCTTTAACTTCTGGATATTTTTCAAATGTATTTTCTAAAGAATCATAATTTTTTAAGTTTTCATTACCAATAACAGTAACATGACTAGATAGAGAAAGAATACTATCAATCATATTTTTATTTAATCCATTTGAAATACCAATAGATACAGTAAGAACGATAATACCAATAGCGATACCTATAATACCAATAAAACTTTGTTTCTTATGTTCAAAAATATGTTTTTTAGCTATAAAAAATTCAAATAACATAGTTCACCTCGTAGTTAGTTAGTAAAAAGAGTTTTTATTAAAATCTCTTTCAATTCATCAGTTGTAATTTCAGTATTTAAAGCTTTTTTAAGTTCTGTAAGTTGTTTATTTCCTAAATATTTTTCATCAATAATATTGTCTACATAGAGCATATCGATTTCTTGGGGAGAAAGTTTATTAATCGTCTTTAAAAAAAGATCTCCATAATTTTTAAATTTTTGATTACCAATCCCTCTGATTTTTAACATTTCCCAACGATTTTGCGGCTTTTTTTCAGCCATTTCCATAAGAGTTAAATCTGAAAAAATAATATAGGGAGGAACTCCCTCTTTTTGAGCAATCTCTTTTCTTAAGTTATTTAATGTTTCAAAAAGCGGATCTTCAAAATAATCAAATGTTACAGATTCATTAACCCTTCTAAATACAGCTTTGATATTCTTTAAAACTTCAAAGGCTTTAGGAGTTAATTTGAGTGTAGGAAAACTTCCGGCACTTTGTTCTAAATAGTTTTCAGATATGAGATAGTATATAAACTCTTCAAGATTAGTTCGATTATAAGAGGACATAATTCCAAATGTAGTAAGTTTAAAATACTCTTTTCTTTCAATTTTTGTATCAATTTTTCCCATTAAAATATTAGTTAGAGTAGAGATACCAATACTTTCTTTTGTACGACCGATGCATGAAAAAACTTTTTGTGCATCTAGGGTAAAGGATTTAACATCTTTAAAATTTTTACAATTACCACAATTACCACAGTAATTTTTAATTCTTTTATCACCAAAATACTTTAAAATATATTCTCTATAACAACTTTCTAAGTAAGCGTAATCAATCATTTGATCGAGTTTTTTTCTTTTTGTATTTTTTAAATGATTTGAACTTTCTTCATTTTGTTCAATTAGAAACTCTTGAGTAGAAACATCTTCTTCGAAGAAAAGTAGTATTGCTTCAGAAGGTGCACCATCTCTTCCAGCTCTTCCAGCTTCTTGATAGTAACTTTCCAAATCTTTTGGAATATTTCGATGTATTACATACCTAACATTAGATTTATCAATACCCATTCCAAAAGCATTAGTAGCAATCATAACTTTAACGTCATCTCTTAAAAACTTATCCTGAAACTCTGTACGTTCTTTTTCATCTAAACCAGCATGATATTTTCCCACACTAAATCCTTTAAGTTGTAAATAACCATATAAATTATCAACTTCTTTACGAGTAGCAGCGTATATTATTCCAGATTTTTTTGAATTTCTTTTTAAATATTCACTGATAAATGCTTCTGGAACAACTCCCTTTTCAACTTTAAAAGTAATATTTTCTCTGTCAAATCCATCAACAGAAACTTTAGGGTTTTGTAAATTAAGTTTTTCAATTATATCTTGTCGAACTTTACTTGTAGCAGTGGCAGTAAGTGCTAAAATTTGCGGTCGTTGATTGATTTTATTTAAAAAATCTGGAATTTCTAGATAACTTTTTCTAAAGTCATGTCCCCATTGAGAAATACAGTGAGCTTCATCAACAGCAATCATAGATAGTTGTATATTTTTTATAAAGTTTATAAATTTTTCATTTGCTAATCTTTCTGGTGCAATATAAAGAATTTTGATACTTTTATTTCTAATTCCTTGAACTAATTTAAGATATTCCTCTTTACTCAGTGTAGAGTTTAAAAATCCAGCTCTTACACCTAAATATTTTAAAGAATCTACTTGATCTTTCATTAAGGAGATAAGAGGAGAGATAACAATGGTAAGGTGAGGATAAATTAAAGCTGGAATTTGATAGCAGATAGATTTTCCACCACCAGTTGACATAACACCTAAAGTATCTTTTTTAGAAAGGATATTATTTATAATTATATCTTGTCCTTTTCTAAAATTTTCATATCCATAAATAGTTTTTAGTAACTCTTTTGCTTTTGTTTTCATAACTTCCTTTCTTTTTAAAAGTTAATTTCTTAATAGATTTTATCACAATAAAGATATTTTTTATATAAATAATATTCAATTTTATTAAAAATCATAGTAAAATATAATAAGCATAAAAAATGGAGGAAAAAATGATTTTAGTAAAATATGAGGATTTGTTGAAGGAGAAGAACTACACTTTAATAGATGTAAGAACTCCAAAAGAGTTTAAAGAAGAGCCTATTCCAGGAGCTATAAATATACCATTACTTTTAGATGAAGAGAGAGTAGATGTTGGAACTGCTTATAAACAAGTTTCACCTGAAAAAGCTAAAGAGTTAGGGGTTGAAGCTATTGCAAAAAGATTACCTGATATATTTAGAGAGGTTCAAAAACATGCTAAAGGTAGACTAGCATTTTATTGCGCTCGTGGTGGAATGAGAAGTGGATCTATGTCAGCTTTATTTGAAGCTTTAGGATATACAACTTGGAAGTTAGAAGGAGGATATAGAGCTTATAGACAGTATATTTTAGAGAATATAAAAACTTATAATAAAGATGTAAAGTATATTATTTTACATGGAAAAACAGGGATAGGAAAAACAAAAATTTTACAGCAATTGGAGAATAAGGGATATTCAGTTTTAGATTTAGAAAAAATAGCTAATCACAAGGGCTCATTTTTTGGTGGAGTTTGTGAAAAAGAGGAGCAGAGTCAGAAAAAATTTGATTCTTTAATATTTGACTATTTTTATAAAAATAAACCTCAATATGTAATTGCAGAAAGTGAAAGTAAAAGAATTGGAAATGTATATGTTCCTGAAGATGTATTTCAATCTTTAGGTAATGGAGTACATTTATCATTAGAAACAACAATAAAAAATAGAGTAGAAGTAATAAGAGAAGATTACGCAGGAGCAACAATAGATGAACTTCAAAAATGTTTAGATAAAGTAGGGAGATATATTGGTAAAGAAAAATATGAAGAATACTCTCAAATGTTAAAAGATAATAAAATAGATGAACTTTCAGAAGTATTAATGTTAGATTACTATGATCCTCTTTATCAAAAGAGTATTGAAAAGTATACATATGATTCAGAGATATTTTATGAAACTATAGATGAGGGAGTAGAGAAAGTGGTGAGATATCTAAATGAAAAAGGTATTTTTGGAAAAGAGGTCACTGAATAAAATATTTATAGTTTTAGCATCGTTTGCTTTAGCTGTTTTAATATATTTACTTTTTAGAAGTAGAAAGCTTTTTTACTATCAAATTGTAGAGTTGATGAATTTAGATTCTCATGTTGGATCAATAAGAAAAGTAGTATGGGTTTATAGGAAACATATACCTAATTGGGTAATATATTCCTTACCAGATGGGTTATGGTTATTTTCAATGGGTGTATCCATTTTACATAATAGAGTTTTTTACAAAAAGGCTCAAAATATATTTAATATAATATTCTTTACTATGATTGGAATAGAAGTATTTCAAGGAATCTATGGAGGGCATGGTACTTTTATAGGAACCTTTGATGGAGCAGATGTAATCTGCTATACAATAGGATACATAATGGCCTCTATACTGGGGTATTTAAGTTGGGTTAAAAATTCTAAAGAGATAAAAATTCAAAATGAAGATGAAATTTTAAAAAAAGAAAGGAAAAAAATCCTAATAATTGTAATTGTATTTACAATATTAGGATTCTTTCCAGCTTTAGTTACTTAATTATCTTAAAGTAATTATATTATCTTCTAAAGATTCAATAATAGCAAGGGATTCTAAATGGATTCCTTGCTCTTTTAATATAGTTCCACCTGGTTGGAATCCTTTTTCAATAACAATTCCAACACCCTCTAGAGAAGCTCCAGCTTGATCAATTATATTTTTAAGTCCAATAATAGCATTTCCCATAGCTAAAAAATCATCAACAACAAGAATACGATCTTCAGATGATAAAAACTCTTTAGAAACAGTTATATTATAGTCTGTTTTCTTTGTAAAAGAGTGAACATTTGCGTTATATGCATCTCCCATAGTAGAAGGTTTCTTTTTCTTAGCAAAAACCATAGGAACTTTGAAAGCATAAGCAGCAGCTATACCAATAGCAATTCCAGAAGCTTCTATTGTAAGAATTTTATTTATATTTTTTCCTTCAAAACGTTTTTTTAATTCTTCTCCAATCTCTATCATTAAAACAGGATCAATTTGATGGTTGATAAAGCTATCTACTTTTAAAATAGAGCTATCAGTAACTGACCCGTATTTTTCAATATATTCTTTTAATAATTTCATATTTGTTCCTCCAACATTTCTAATTTTTTTAAATCATTTTGTGTATCTATATCAAAAAACTCCAAAGAGTTTTTAAAATTACATTTTATAAAGTTTTCTTTTTTTAAAATTTCACGTCCTCCACTATCACCTTTGAGCTTGATAAGTTCATTACGATAACGCTTTGGAAAAAGTACAGGAGCCTTTTTATTTCCATCGATAAATGGAACTATAATTTGATTATATTTTTGAAATTCATATATCAATTTTAATAGAGTACTCTTTGTTAGGAAGGGCATATCTCCTGGAATAAATAGATAACCAGATAAAGATGAGTTTAAAGTTCCTAATATAACAGAGTAACTTTGACCAAGCTCAGGATTAGGATTGATTATATAGGTGTAGCCATAATTATGACTTAGCTCATCATGAAAAGAGTTTTTTCCAATAAGTATTTTCTCTTTAAAATTTATTTGAGAGATATTTAAAAGAGTTTGCTCTAATATGGTTTTTCCATTAATTAATTTAAAATTCAATTTATCGCCTAAAAATCTTTTTGAAAAACCTGCTGCTAAAACAATTGGTGTAATATTTTTAAAAGAAAAGAATTCATTTTTAAAAATAGATCCAAAATAGATTTTAGAGGTAATATTAACTTTATTTACAATATTAAAAAACTCTTCAAATAAATCAATAGATTCAATTTTATTAAAAAATAGTATTTTTTCATTTGAAGTTCCTTTAAAAAAGGTATTTGAATTAATATAACCTATATAATCATTTTTTTCAATAGTTTTATTAGAATTAAAATATTGCTTTTGAAAAAGGTCAAATCTATGAATAGTATTTTCATTTTTCTCTTTATGTAAAGCTGTTATATCAATAATAGCGATAGTTTTAGTAGAAGCAGGATAAATTACAGGCTCATTATTCTTCCACCCTTTTAAAGCTTTATTAGCACTTCCATCAGCCTCTATTAAAATAAAATCAAAACGATTTTTAAATTTGTTTAACTCTTCAAAAGAAGCACTATCGATTTTATCATTTTCAATCTTTGGACAAAAAATGTGTATAAAATTATCCTGAGGAGATATAAAATCTATCTCCTCAGGATATATGAAAATAAAACTATTATTTTCTGTGGTCTCTGGTTTAAATATTTTAGTGGTTGTAGCTATTAAGACAGTTCCTCTTTTTTTTAATTGATTTGCCAGATAAAACATTAAGGAAGTTTTACCACCGGCTCCAGTAATAGATATAATATCTCCTTTAGTGATATTAAAAAGTTCTGACATGAAAATCTCCTCCCACTTTGAATAGTTTTAGATATCTAAAATTCCCATTAAAACTTTTTCAGATGTTACAGGTAAATTTCTAACTCTAACTTTAGTTGCGTTATATACAGCATCTACAATAGCAGGAGCAGGAGTATTTACAACAACTTCACCAACAGATTTAGCTCCAAAAGGCCCTGTTTTTTCATAAGAGTTTGAAAATTCAACTCTTATATTTTTACAATCAAGTCTAGAAGGAATTTTATATTGCATTAAAGAGTCGGTCATAACTCTTCCCTTTTTATCATACTTAATATCTTCAAAAAGAGCAAGTCCTATTCCTTGAGCAGCTCCACCTTCAACTTGAACTTGAACTAAGTTTGGATTGATAGGAGTTCCACAATCTACAACAGAAAGGTAGTCAGTAACTTCAACTTCTCCTGTTAAAGTATCTACTTCGACCTCAGCAAATCCTGCAATAAATGGTGGTGGAGAAGTTTCTCCTCCCCAAGTTCCAGTTGTAGTAATTTGATTCATTCCCTCAAAAGAGATAGAACGTTGTGCAAACTCTTCTAAAGAGATAATTTTATCAGCTATTTTTAGCTCAGTTCCAAGATAATCAATATCACCAATTTCAACATTGAACATTTTAGATGCACCTTTTAAAATTTCCTCTTTCATATTATTTGCAGCAATAATAACAGCATTTCCAGTAACATAAGTACCACTAGATGCATATGCTCCAGGATCATATGGAGATAAATCAGTATCAGCTGAATGAATAGAGATTCTATCCATAGGAACTTCTAAAACTTCAGCAGCCATTTGAGTAAGAACAGTATCACATCCTTGTCCCATATCAGTAACTCCAACCATAAGATTAAAATCACCTCTATCTCCAAGCTTTATTGTTGCAGCAGCAGTATCAATACCACCAATTCCAGATCCTTGCATTGTAACAGCCATTCCAGCAGCTCTAATTTTATTAGGAGCTACTTCCCTAGGGATTGATTTTTCTGCCCAATTAAATTTTTCTTTACCAATTTCAATGCATTTTTTAATATCACCACTTGTAATATATTTTCCTTCACCTGGTTCAACAAGATTTTTCATCCTAACTTCAGTAGGATCAAGCTTCAGATGATGAGCTAATTCATTAATAATAGATTCTACAGCAAAAGTTCCTTGAGTAGCTCCATATCCTCTAAAAGCACCAGCATTCATGGTGTTAGAATAAACAATATTAGCATTAAATCTCATAGGCACAGTATCGTAAAGAGGAAAAGTTTTATATGAAACAAGAGAAGTAACTGTAGGAGCGTGCTCACCGTAAGCGCCAGCATTTGATAAGACATTTATATCAATAGCTTTGATGTTTCCATTTGTATCTGCTCCAATTTTTACATCAAGTTTCATCCCGTGTCTTGTAGTTGTACAAGTATGTGTTTCTTTTCTGTTGTATACTATTTTAGATGGTTTTCCTGTTTTTAAAGTAACAAAAGCTGAATAAATTTCACAAACAGCTGTTTGCTTACCACCAAAACCACCACCTATTCTAGGTTTAATAACTCTTATTTTACTACTAGGCATCTCTAAAGCTCTAGCTAAGTGTCTTCTAACATGAAATGGAATTTGTGTTGAACTTACTGTTGTCAATCTACCATTAACATCAAAGTAACTATAAGACCTATAAGTCTCCATCATAGCATGCATTTGCGGTTGAGTATAGTATGTTCTTTCAAGAATAATATCACTATTTTGAAATCCTTCATCAACACCAGGTTTTTCAGCATAAGCTTTAGAGGCTATATTTCTCTCTCTTTCATAACCAATTTCAAAATTAGTATGAACTTCTTCTGGGTGAATAATAATATGAGAATCAATAGATTTTTCAAAGTCTAAAATCGGTTCTAAAACTTCATATTGAACTTTAATTAGTTTCATAGCTTTATCAGCAGCTCTTTCATCTTCAGCAGCTATAATAGCTACAGGATCTCCGACATATCTAACATATTCATCAAGAATTCTTCTATCATATGGAGATGGTTCAGGGAAACTTTGTCCAGCTAAGGTAAATCTAGTTTTAGGAGTATCATTATGTGTAAAGATAGCTTCAACACCAGGAACCTTTAAAGCTATTGATACATCAATAGCTTTAATTTTAGCAAAAGGATGAGGTGATCTTAATAATTTTATAGTTAAAACATTATTATTTAAAATTAAATCTTCAGTATAAGCAGGATTTCCTGTAACAACTCCTATACCATCAACTTTCTTAACTGATGTATTAACAATTTTCATTTTTTATCTCCTCCATAAAATTTCTAATTGCTCTAAGTTGAGATACATATCCGCTACATCTACAAAGATTTCCATTTAAATAATGCATAATTTCCTCATCAGTAGGGTCTTGTAATTCTTTAATCATTGCAATAACAGTTAATGTAAATCCAGGAGAACAAAAACCACATTGTTCAGCCCCTTCGCTAGTCATAAAAGAAGCAAATTTTTTAGCTTCTACTGGAAAATGTTCAATTGTAGAAATTTGTTTTCCTTGTGCTCTAGCTGCAAGAGTGCTACAAGAAAGTATAGGAGAACCATTTAAAAGAACTGTACATAAACCACAAGCTCCAGTGTCACAACCTCTTTTAACACTAAGGTATCCTTCTTTTCTTAAAACATCAAGTAGATAATCGTCATCTTTTATAAGAATCTCTTTTTTTCTACCATTTATAGTAGTTGTTAATAACATTAATTTAAAACCTCCTGAATTCCTTTTCTAAGTAATGCTGCTAGAAGAAGTTCTCTATAAGACTTTGAACCTCTCATATTTGAATCTAAAGGAATTTCATTTCCAATATATTTCATAGCATTGATAATTTCATTTTCAATATTTTCACTATGGTTAAAAATGTCCATAGTTTTTCTAGCTAATATAGCTTTTCCAGGTCTTGATCCAACAGAAATAGTTACACTATTATCAGATTTACAAATAGCTAAATTTATAATAGAATAATCAGTTTTACTTTTTCTTACACATTGAAAAGATGTTTTATAAACTTTTTTAGGTATTAAAATTTCTACTAGTATATCTCTTCTAATATCTGATTCATTTAAAAATGACTCTAATGTTAAGATACCACCATTGAAAAGTTTAACTTTACTACCTAAAGCAAGTAAAACTGGAATTAAATCAGAGAAACCATACTTACTAAAAACTGTTGCTCCAACAGTTACATTTGTTCTAAATTGTACACCAATAATATCCTTTAAAGCAGTATTAAAAATTTCTCCAAAATAATCTTTTAAAAGAGAGTTTGTTTCAAGAGATCTAAAATTAGTCATAGCTCCAATTGAAATAAAATCCTCTTTTTCTAAAATGTAATTTAGATTTAAATTTGATAAATCAATAGCTGTATTCCAAGAGGTATTTCCCATTCTTAAATAAGAAGTTCCACCTAGAATAATATTTTTTTTATTTTTTAAAAGTTCTGAATAAGCTTCTTCAAGAGAAGAGGCTAGAAAAAATTTTGAAAAAGAAAACAAGTTAAAACCTCCAATTAATCTAATTTATTAAGCAACTTTTTTGGCTAATTTAGCTTCTTCAGTTACTTTTTCTTCAACTGTTTCATTCTCTGGAGGTAAAATTATATTTAAGAATACAGCAATTGTACCAGAAACAACAATTCCAGATCCACCAAATATAAGTTTTATACTTTCAGGGAAAACAGTTAGAGCCTCAGGAACATTTCCAAGGCCATATCCAAGCCCTAACGAAACAGCTAATATAACAGAATTTCTACCTTTTAAAGGTTCTTTAGTAATTAAATTGATACCACTTATTGAAATCATAGCAAAGACCATAACTAAACTTCCACCAATAACACTAGCAGGAATAATTGTGAAAAGAGCACCTATTTTAGGGATAAAAGCTCCAACAACTAGGAACATAGCTCCAGTCGCAACAACAAATCTACTCATAATACCAGTCATAGCAATAATACCAGTATTTTGGCTAAAAGATGTAGTAGGTAAAACAGAGAATACTGCAGCTAAAGCACTTCCAAGTCCATCAGCAAGGATTCCACCTGACAGTTCTTTATCAGTTGTTTCTCTACCAGCACCACCCATAGTAACTCCAGACATATCTCCAACAGTTTCAACAGCAGAAACGATAAACATTAAAATCATAGCTAAAATAGCATCAAAATGAAATGCAAATCCAAACATTAAAGGTCTAGGTACAGTAAGATAGTCAGCTTGAATAAGGGGTTGTAAATTTACTTTCCCAAATATTAAAGCTACTATAAAACCAACAATTGTTCCAATGAATATAGAACCAGTACTTAAGATACCTTTTGTAAATTGTTTAAAGAAAACAACAGTAATAAGAACAACCGTTCCAATAAGTAAATTTTCAATAGAACCAAAATCTGGAGCACCAACACCGCCAGCAAAGCTTTTAATCCCAACAGGTAAAAGAGAAAGACCGATAGAAAGAACAACAACACCTGTAACAATAGGTGGAAAAAACTTTCTTACCCTTTTTATAATAAGACCTAAAAGTCCTTCAAAAATTCCTCCAATTAATGCAGCACCTAATACTCCTTCAAAACCATATCTTGTTCCAATAGAGATAGCAACAGGAACAAAAGCAAAACTAGTTCCAACAACAATAGGTAGTTTAGCTCCAATAGGACCAAGAGTATATGCTTGAATTAAAGTGTTTAACCCTGCAACAAACATTGAAGCTTGAATAAGAAGCGTTTTTTGCTCAGATGAAATTCCTAAAACACCAGCAACGATTATGATAGGTGTAATGTTACTTACAAACATTGCTAAAATATGTTGTAAACCTAAAGGTAAAGCTGTTTTTAACTCTGGAACTCCATCTAAGTGATAAGGTGATCTGTTTTTTTTCATTGATAATAATCCTCCTAAAATTCTTTTTTGAATTTTACTCAAATATATATTTGGGATTAAACTATTGTAGAAAATAAAAAAGATTATCCTTTTTCATCTTCTACAAGTGAAAAATAGATAATCTAAAAAAACTAGACTAAAAAATCTATTTATTTCACCCATAGTGGCTAATTTAAGGTTAGCCGTAGAAACTTCCGACCGTATTACGGATATATATGAGTAATTCTTTAATTTCCTTTGAATTTACTTCAAAGGTATTACATACTATATTTAAAACTTGCCCTTAAAAATAAACTAATAAATGAATTAATCAAATTTTAGTGAATTTAAGAACGTTTACTTAGGAAAAATGATACCATAATTTAGTTAACTTTTCAATATTTTTTTACTAAGTCGACAAAGGTGAAATTTAATTAATTAAAGCAAAAATAATGATTAACAAATTATTTTATATAAAAAGTTTGACAAACGAATTATTTTGTTATAAACTATCAAAGTAAATGCTGTTATTTACGCCAACCAAAAAATTAGTTAAAAATTGAAGACCCTTCCCAAGGTCTTCTTTTTTACATTGATTTACTTTATTGTTTGTTTTGACAATTATATATTTTAAGAATATACTAAGTGTAACCAAAACTAATATAAGGGGGCTTTTTATGAACTATATACAGTTAAGTGAAAAATTAAAGATGTCAAAAATAGCATTAGGATTTTGGCGTTTAAATGATTGGGGAATGTCCAAAGAAGAGTTATCAGAATATTTAGAAAAAGCAATTGATTTAGGTGTTACAACATTTGATCATGCAGATATTTATGGCCGTTATACTTGTGAAAAAATTTTTGGAGAGGTTTTAGGTTTAAAACCAGAGTTAAGAGCAAAAATGCAATTAGTAAGCAAAGTTGGAATAAAATTAGTATCAGAGAATATGCCTGAAAATACATATCATTGTTATGATACAAGCTATGAACATATAGTTAAAAGTGTAGAAAAATCTTTAAAAAATTTAAATACAGATTATTTAGATTTAGTATTGATTCATAGACCTGATATGTATATGGATGCTGATGAAACAGCCAGAGCTTTAACTGATTTAAGAAAGGCTGGGAAAGTTTTAGAATGGGGAGTTTCTAATTTTTTACCATCGGATTTTAATCTTTTACAAAGTAGATTGGATTTCAAACTTGTTACTAATCAAATAGAGCTATCACCATTAAAAACACAACATTTTTATGATGGAACAATAAACTTAATGCAGGAAAAAAGAGTTCCTATAATGGTTTGGTCTCCTTTAGCAGGTGGGGAAATCTTTATTTCTGGGGATGAAAATGCAGTAGAGTTAAGAAAAGTTTTAGAGAGATTATCTAAAAAATACAATTGTAAGTCTGATACGATAATCTATGCTTGGCATTTATCTCATCCCGCAAATTTAATACCAATTTGTGGAAGTGGAAAGATAGAAAGGTTAGAGTCTGCTGTGAAAGCGTGTAATATAAAATTGACAAGAGAAGAGTGGTTTGAAATATTAGTAAACGGAATGGGAAATGATATTCCATAAAATTATAGAAATAAAAAAGCCTTACTATATAAGAAATATAGTAGGGCTTTTTACTTAAAGTGTATTTTTTGTTGTTTCTCTTAAGATTAAAGAAAAAGGAACTGTTATTTTTAGTGGCATTGTTCTATTGCTCTCGATTTTATCTTTTAAAATTCTTACAGCTTCTTTTCCCATTAAATCTGAATGAATTTTAATTGTTGAAAGAGCAGGATATGTAAAACTTGATGCTGGAATATCATTTATACTTATAATAGCAATCTTATTAGGAATTTCTATTTTATTTTCATTTAAAGCTTTTAAAACTCCAATAGCAATAGAATCGTTAGCAATAAAAAGAGCATCAGGTAAATTGTTATTATCAATCATAGTTTTAGCAAGATTATAACCAGAGCTACTAGAAAAATCTCCAACATAGAAGTTATCTTCATCCACGACTTTTTTAAGAAGAGAATATTTTATAAAAGCTTCCTCTCTCTCATCTAAAACATTTTCAAAATCTCGACCGCCAATATAACCAATTTTTTTATAATTACATTGTATAAAAAAATCTACGATGCATTCTGAAATTTCTTTTAAGTCAGCAGTAATACAATCAAATTCTCTATTATTACAAGAATCTATAAAAATTATATTACTAGATATTTTTTGTATTTTTTTTATTTGAATATCATTGAATTGTCCAATACATAAAACCCCATCATATTTTTTTTCTACAGAACCGATATTACTATTATAAATTTTATCAAGATTTATATCCAAGATTTTGCACTCTTCTTCAATAGCAAATCGAATTGACAGATAGTAGGGATCATTAAATTCAAGCTCTTCACTATAGTTAAAAAGAGCTAAAAAGTTAATTTGTTCCTGTAAATTTATTTTTGAGGATATTTTATATCCAATTTTCTCAGCTACTTCTAAAACCTTTCTTTTTGTTTCATCTTTAACAGATAATGTAGAATCATTATTTAAAATTCTTGAAACAGTAGCAGAAGATAATCCTGTTAGGTTTGAAATTTCCTTTAAAGTTGCCATGAAACCTCCTAGTTATTATATATTCTTGTATATATAATAACATATTTTTTTATTGTTGCAATAATTAAAAAAGTTTTTAGTAAAAAATTTAGTAAAATGTTTACTAAAAAAATTGACAAAGGTGACTAAAAGTTGTATACTCGATTCATGTAACAAAAAAACTTTAAAAGCACTTAATTGGGAGGTTATATATAAAATATGAACAATTGGGAAAACGTTAAAAAAACTAATGAAAATAGAATGGGAGAAAGAGCATACTTTTTTAGTTATAAAAATAAAGAGATAGCTAGAACATATCAAAGAGATAGAAGTAGAAGTTTTATGCTTTTAAATGGGCAGTGGAACTTTAAATATTTTGAAAATCCATTTTTAGTACCAGAAGAATTTTATGATAAAGAGATAGAAGATTTTGGAAAAATAAATGTTCCAAATATGTGGCAATTTGAGGGACATGGAAAGCTTCAGTATACAGATGAAGGATTTCCTTTTCCAATAGATATACCATTTGTTCCAACAGATAATCCGACGGGAGCTTATCAAAGAACTTTTGTTTTAAATGAAAATTGGAAAGATAAGCAAATTATAATAAAGTTTGACGGAGTAGAAACATATTTTGAAGTCTATGTAAATGGAAAATATGTTGGATTTAATAAGGGAAGTAGATTAACAACTGAATTTGATGTATCGCAATATGTTAAAGAGGGAAAAAATTTATTATCAGTAAAAGTTTTACAATGGGCAGATTCAACATATGTAGAGGATCAAGATATGTGGTGGACAGCTGGTATTTTTAGAGATGTTTATTTAATTGGAAAAACAAAAACTCATATTCAAGATTACTTTATAAAAACAATTTTTGATGAAAATTATATTGATGCAAAATTGGAAATAAATATAGAAGTTGAAAATTTAGATGAAATTATAAAAAAAGATTATAAGCTAAGATGGACTTTATTTGATAAGGATGAAGTAATTTTTTCAGAAATAGTTGAAAATTTAGAAATTGATAAAATAAAAAAATTAACATTGGAAAAAAATATAAAAAATCCAAAACAGTGGACTGCAGAGACACCTAATCTATATGATTTAATATTAGAGTTAATAGATGAAAAAGATGAAGTATTAGAAGTAGTACCTCAAAGAGTAGGGTTTAGAGATATAAAAGTAAGAGATGGATTATTTTATATAAATGGAAAATACTTAATGTTACATGGAGTTAATAGACACGATAACGACCATATAAGTGGAAGAGCTATAAATATAGATAGAGCTGAAAAAGATATTATTTTAATGAAGCAACACAATATAAACTCAGTAAGAACAGCTCACTATCCAAATGATCCAAGATTTTATGAATTATGTGATATTTATGGATTGTTTGTTATGGCAGAGACTGATGTTGAATCACATGGATTTGCCAATGTTGGAAATTTAAGTATGATAACTGATGATATTGAGTGGAGAGATGTATATGTTGAAAGAATAGAAAGACATATAGCTGCTCAAAAGAATCATCCGAGTATAATAATGTGGTCTTTAGGAAATGAGTCAGGATATGGAGTTAATATTCGTGAGATGTGTAAAAGAGCGAAGGAACTTGATAGTACAAGATTAGTGCATTATGAAGAGGATAGAGATGGAGAGGTTGTAGATGTTATAAGTACAATGTACTCTAGAGTTCAGATGATGAATTACTTTGGAGAACATCCAATGGATAAACCAAGAATTATATGTGAGTATGCTCATGCTATGGGTAATGGACCAGGAGGATTAACAGAGTATCAAAATGTATTTTATAAACACGATCATATACAAGGACACTATATTTGGGAATGGTGTGATCATGGAATCTTAGAATTTGATGAAAATGGGAAAGAGGTTTATAAATATGGAGGAGATTATGGAGATTACCCAAATAACTATAATTTCTGTATGGATGGATTAATATTCTCTGATCAAACTCCAGGACCAGGATTAAAAGAATACAAACAAGTTATTTGTCCTGTAAAAATTATAAACATAAATAATAAGAATGAATTTGAAATTGAAAATAAATATTGGTATATAAATTTAGATGATATAACTCTTCATTATGAAATAGTAGCTGAAGGTGACATTTTATCTCAAGGAACTATAAAAAAGTTAGGAATAAATCCAGGAGAGACATTTAGTGTATTGTTAGGTGAAGAAATTAGAGATAACAGAGAAGTTTATGTGAATTTTAAAGTGAAAAAAGACTCAAAAACATTATATAGCTCAGAAAATTATGAGTTAGGAATATATCAGTTTAAATTACAAGATAGAAAAATAGTTGAAGAAAGATACGAATCAAATAACAGTACTTCTTTAATTATAAGAGATAATAAATTAGATTTAACAATTGAAGGATTTAATTTCGAAGTAAAATTCTCAAAATTAAATGGAAAATTAGAAAATTGGATATTTAATGGTGAAGAAATTATAGAAAAAGCACCTAAATTAAATTTCTTTAAGCCTATGATAGATAATCATAAACAAGAACATAATGATTTGTGGATTCCTAATCATTTACAAATTTTACAAGAGCAATTTAGAACTTTAGATATCAAAGAAGATGAAGAAAAAGTTATTGTAACAGTTAAGTCTTTAGTTGCTCCACCAGTATTTAATTTTGGTATTAGATGTAATTATGTCTATGAAATAGATAGAAATGGATATATAACATTTAAGTTATCAGGAGAGAAGTATGGAGAATACAATGATATTATTCCAAAAATAGGAATGGAGATGGGAATTAATAAAAGGTATCAAAATGTAGAATACTATGGTAGAGGACCTGGAGAAAATTATCAAGATAGCAAAGTTTCGAATATAATTGGAATATATAAAAATACTATAGATGGAATGTTTACTAATTATCCATTCCCACAAGATAATGGAAACAGACAAGATGTAAAATGGATATCATTAACTAATCATTTTGGAGAGGGGATATTCATAAAATCCAAAGATATTCTTAATTTTAGTGCTTGGAATTTTACCCAAGAAAATATATATAAAGCACAACATATAAATGAATTAGAAAAATCTAATTATATAACTTTAAACTTAGATTATAAAGTTCTTGGATTAGGGTCTAATTCATGGGGGTCTGAAGTATTAGATTCGTATAGAGTTTATATGAATAATTTTGAATATGAGTTCTCAATTTTACCTTATAGTTCTGGAAGTATAAAAGGTAAAGAGTTATCTAAATATAGTTATTAAGGAGGAGTAGATGTTAATTTTAAATAGTTTTGATGAATTTAAAGATATATTTAGAAGTGGAAAGAAATGGATTAGATGTAAAGAAGCTATTGAAAATATACCAAATATAAAAGAAAATAGATATCACAGTATTGGAGATTCTTTAGTTTATATGTTTAAAACAGAAAATCATAAAAATGAAGTGGATTTTCAAGGGCATAGAAGATATATGGATATTCATTATTATGTAGAAGGGCGAGAGGTATTAGAAATATCTAAAAAAAATGATTTGGATATAAAAAGTAGCTATTCTGATGAAAATGATACAGAATATTTTTATGGAACTGGAGAGATTATAAATTTAACAGCTGGAAACTTAATAATAATTGAAAATGATGAAGCATTTAGATTTAAAGGAGCGGAAAACTTAAAAAAAGTAGTTTTAAAGGTAACAATTGAAGATAATTATTTCTTAAATAAATAGTATTATGGAGGATATATGTCAACAAGAGCAAAGATAGGAAAGTTTTCACTATTATCAATGACAATAGCAGCAGTATTTAATTTTAGAAATGTAATTAATAATAATATAGAAATCGGGATGGCTTCGGCTCCTGGTTTCTTATTTGCAACATTGTTTTACTTTATACCATTTGTTTTTATTATATCAGAGTTTGTTAGTTTAAATAAAGATTCTGAGTCAGGAGTTTATCAATGGGTAAAATCATCACTAGGTCCTAAATGGGCATTTTTAAGTGCTTATGCATATTGGTTTGTAAATCTATTTTATTTTACATCATTACTTCCAAGTATTTTAGTATATACATCATATGCATTCTGGGGATATGAGTACACATTTACTCCAATGACTATATCAATCTTATCAATTTTAATTTTTACTGTATCAACATGGGTTTCTACTAAAGGAGCAGAATGGATAGGTAAAGTTACTAGTTTTGGAAGTTCTTTAATGTTATTTATGTCATTTGCATTTATTATACTATGTGGTGGAGCACTTTTAGGAGGAGTCCAGCCAGCAACTCCAATAACAATTCAAGCTATGACTCCAACATTCAATTGGAAGTTTTTTGGGGCAATGGCATGGATATTCTTTGCTGCAGGAGGATCTGAAGCTATAGGAGTTTATATAAACGATTTAAAAGGTGGATCTAAAGCTTTTGTTAGAATGATAGTAGTTGCAGGAATAATGATAGGTGGACTATATTCAGTAGGTTCATTACTGGTAAATGTTTTTGTTCCACAAGATCAATTATCTTATGCTTCTGGAATATTTCAAGTATTTGTAGGTCTTGGAAATCATTTTGGAATAAGTCAAAAATTAGTTCATCACTTCATAGGTGTAGTTATGTTAGCTAGTGCTTTAGGAGCTCTTTTAGTTTGGACATCAGCTCCAGTTAAGGTTTTCTTCTCAGAGATTCCAAAAGATATGTTTGGAGAGAAAACAGTAGCTTTAAATAAATATGGAATTCCAGAAAGAGCTACATGGATTCAATTTTTAATTGTAATACCTTTATTATTAATACCTGCACTAGGATCTGGAGATATAAATGAATTATTAGGAATAATTATAAATATGACAGCAGCAACGTCTCTTTTGCCACCTTTGTTTATAATGGTTGCATATTTTAACTTAAGATTGAATAAAGATCACTTAGAAAGAGATTTTAAAATGGGGTCAAGAAAATTTGGTTTAATAGTGACATCATTTTTACTATGTATATTTTCAGTAGCGTTTGTTGCAGCTATTTTTCCAGAGGGTCAAAGTGTAATGTTAACATTAGTTTATAATGTTGGAGGAGTAGTAATATTTATGGGATGGGCACTATGGAAATATAATAGCTATGAAAAGAAAGCTTTAGGAATAGAAAAGAAAAAATCTAGCAAGTTAGCATAAAAAATTAAATAGTACGGATATTAAAAATATCCGTACTATAAATTTTTATATAAGGAGAGAATATGAAAAAAATATTAACATTAGGATCAATTAGTTTTTTACTTTTTAGTTGCTCAACAAAAGAAAAAAATAACAATAAAAATATTAGTAGAGAAAGTTATAAAAATATACTAAATATACAAGGTGAGCCAAAAGAATTTACATACTTTGCCCCTAAAAAAGAAACTGATAAATTAGGAACAAATTATATCAATAGTTTTGTAGATTTAGGAGCTTGGCATGGTTATTATCAACCAGAATATGGTAAATATTCTATGTATGGAGGATTTGCAGGTCCATTTTATTTAGCAGAGGAGTATGCAGCAAATTTATCAGATAGTTTCAATAAAATTGAGATTATAAATAAAATAACAAATGAAAAGTATAATTTATCAACAGGTGAAGTGAAGTTTGATTATATTCCAGGTAAATTAATTCAAAGTTATAATTTAAAAGATATGAATTTAGTATTAGAGCTTATTTTTGTTACAAATAGAACAGCTCTTATAAAAACAATTATAACAAATAAAACAGATAAAGAGTTAAATATTAGTTTAAATTGGTCTGGAGAATTGTATAATAAATTAGGAAAGTGGAATGAAAAAAATAAAGAATATAATTATATATCTCTTAATAATTCTTTAAAAAAATCTGAAAATGGAGTTCTAGTTGATTTTAAAGAAAAGAGATTAGTTTGGGATTATTTAATGAGTAACGATACACAATTTCAGATAAAACATTCATTACCAGTAAAAACAAAAATTAAAAATAACGTATATAAATCTGAGCTTGAAAAATCTATAACTATTCCACCTAAAGATAAACTAGTTACTTATACAACAGAGTCATATACATTTACAAAAGATGAAGCTAATAAAGAGAAAAAATTAATAGAAGATATATTAAATAATGGAGATAAATATTTTATTGAAAATAATAAAAGATGGCAAGGATATATAGATAAAACTGTAAAAATAGAGAATTTAAATTCAAAATATGATATAGCTGCAGTGAAATCAGTTAATACATTAATTACAAATTGGAGAAGTCCTGCAGGAGCTATAAAGCATGATGGAATAACACCTTCTGTAAGCTATAAATGGTTTAATGGATTTTGGGCATGGGATTCTTGGAAACAAGCTGTAGCTACAGTTAATTTTAATGAAGAGCTAGCTAAGAATAATATAAGAGCTCTTTTTGATTACCAAATAACAAAAAATGATAAAATAAGACCTCAGGATGCAGGAGTGATTATAGATGCTATTTTTTATAACAAAGATGAGGATAGAGATGGAGATGGTGGAAATTGGAATGAAAGAAATTCTAAGCCAGCTTTAGCAGCATGGGCAGTTTGGGAAGTTTATAAAGTGACTGAGGATAAAGAGTTTTTAAAAGAGATGTATCCTAAATTAAAAGAGTATCATAATTGGTGGTATACAAATAGAGACTTTGATAAAAACGGTATTGCTGAATACGGTGGAATGGTCCATAGATTAAATAATACTTCTGAAGAGATAATATTAGCTGCAGCATGGGAAAGTGGAATGGATAATGCTGTTAGATTTGATGTAGAAGGATATGGGGTAGATGATGAGGTTGTTAAGGTTTTAGAAAATAAGGATTTAAAAGGAAATTTAATAGGCTATTCTATAAATCAAGAATCGGTTGATTTAAATTCATTTTTATATGCTGAAAAAATATACTTAAGTAATATGGCAGAAGTATTAGAATTACCAAAAGAGAAAAAAGAGTATTTGAAATCTGCAAAAAAAGTTAAAGAGTATGTAAATAAAAATATGTTTGATGAAGAAACAGGGTATTATTATGATCTTCAGATAGGTGAGAATGGAAATAAAAAGCTTCTTGTAAATAGAGGAAAAGGAACAGAAGGATATATACCATTATGGGCAAATTTATCTACAAAGAAGGAAGCTAAAAGAGTGGTTGAAAATATAATGGATAAAAATGTTATGAATACATATTTACCGTTTCCAACATCAGCAAAGGATAATCCAAAATATAATCCAGTAAAATATTGGCGTGGACCAGTATGGTTAGACCAAGCATATTTTGGAATAATAGGTTTAAATAATTATGGATATAAAAAAGAAGCACAAGATTTAAGTATAAAACTTTTTGAAAACTCAGAAGGGTTATTAACTGATGGAGTAATCAGAGAAAATTATAATCCAGAAACGGGAGAGGGACTACATTGTTCTAATTTTAGTTGGTCAGCATCAGTTTATTATTTAATTTATAAAGATTTCCTAAGAAATAAATAGATAAAAAAAGCCTCACTTTTTAGTGAGGCTGAACTTTTAAAATTGGCGGAAGCGTATAGGAATCGAACCTACCAGCGATTTAACTCGCCAAGACAGTTTTGAAGACTGCTGAGTACACCAGTAACTCATCCGCTTCCAATTTCATATTTATTATATCATAAATTTTTAAAAATTGAAAGTAGAAAAATTCTTTTTAAAGCCATTTTTTTCACAAAGATAGAAATTGTATATATTTTTATCTATATTATTTTCAATTAAAAGTTCTAGTATTTTATGTGCATCTTCAATATTTGCTTTTAAAGAAAGACCACAGCTAGCTTTTAACTCACCAGGTAATGGTATGATTCGAACATCTACTCCGTTATCAACTAAGAATTTTTCTACCTTCATAACTAAATGAGTTGAATCGATTGTTATAATTAAAAAATTTTCTGAGCTCATTATGGTCTAATCACCTTATTTGCTTTCATTTGTTTTTCTATTATGTTGTACATATTTGTGATGCTCCCGACAGCAATATTGTTTTCTAAATGATAGAAATTAAGACAAGCTCCACAAGATAGAATTTCAACTCCTCTTTCCTCAAGAATTCTTAAGTCTTTTATAGTAGTCTCATTAGAAGCTGTTAAAAACACACCTTTATTATAGAAAAGAATAGCTTTTGGCAGAGATTCCATTTCAGTAAGAGTATATATAAAACCTTTCATTAAAGTTTCACCAAGAGCAGTTTCGCCATCACCCATTTTATCAGAAGCAATAACTATAATAGTATTATTTTCATCATTAGAAGTACTAGAATTTGATGAAGTTTCATTAATTGTTTTATTTATTTGAATAAAAAATATTCCATTTTCTTCTCTAGTAGTAAATGAAAATCCCATTTCCTTAGAAAACTTTTCAATATTTTCCTTAGAAATTTTGTTATCTATAGAAACTTCAATTGAACCTTCTGTTATTTCTTTTAAAGCATTTTTTGTCATAATAACTGGTATAGGACAAGTTTGTCCAATAGCATTAACTTTTATCATTATTTCACACTCCTTGAAAAATTATACTTTTTTTAATTATACAATATTTATACAAAAAATTATACTTTAAAATTGATATAAATAGACAATAAAAAAATTGATTTTTTTTAGTAAAGGTGTTATTATAAAAATTGTTTTAAATATAATACAGTACGAGGAGTTGAGAATGAAAAAGAAGTATCTATCTGTGTCATCACTAGTAATGATGATATTCTTGGGAGTATTTGGATTTGGAAATATTGCCAATAATTTTAAAGAAGTAGGAATGTCATCCGCCACAATGTTGGTAATAGGAATATTATTTTATTTCTTACCACTTTGTTTAATAATGGCAGAATTTGGAGCGTATGCTCAAGATAGAACGAGCGGAATATATTCATGGATAGAGATAGGATTAGGAAAAAAAATGGCCTATTTTGCAATTTGGTCATATTTTATAGCAAATATATTTTATTTACCAACATTGGCAACAAGAGTGCCAACATACTTTAGTTTTGGGTTATTTGGAGATGCAAATATATCAAATATACAAACAGCTACTTTATCTTTAGTAGCATTGGTTATATCATTAATCATTGGTGTGAAGTATCAAAAAGCTATTGGAGCTCTTTCAAAGCCTATAGGTTATGTTTCTTTATTTACAGTTTTAATATTTTTAGTAGCTGGAATATATCTTCATTTAACAGGACAAGGAGCTACGAATTTAACAACTGAAATGTTTATAATAAAAACTACATCTAAATCGGATTTAGCTAGATCTTTAGGAACATTTTCATGGATATTATTTGCATTTGGAGGAGGAGAGGTAGTAGGACCATATGTAAATCAAGTAGAAAATCCAGAAAAAAACTTTGTAAAAGGATTACTTGTAGCTTCAATGTTAATAGGAATACTTTATGTTTTAGGAATTGTTTCAGTTTCAGCATTTGGAACGCAAGAGGATTTTTCAAAAATATCTTTAATAAACGCAGTTTTAGCAGGTTTTAAATTTATGGGAGATAAGATAGGATTAGGAATTTGGTTTGTTAAATTAATGGGAATAGCTTATTCTTTAATAACATTAGTAGCTCTTATTCTTTGGGGAAGTTCTTTAGCTGCTGGAGTATTCAGTGAGGCACCAAAAGGAACTTTTCCAGATTGGTTAACGAAGAAGTCTGATAAAAATGGGATTTTAAGAAACGCTTTAATATTTCAAACAATATTAGCGTTTTTATTCATAGCTCTTACAACTTTTGGAGGAGAGGCAGCAGGAGAGCTTTACTATAGAGTATACGATATGACAACGATGGCTTTAATTGTACCGTATTTTTGTTTAGGAATAAGTTACATATTCTTTAGAAAAAGAGGTTATGTATCACCGTTTCAAATATCAAAAGGGAACTTAATCCCTATTTTAGCAGGAGTATCAGTTTCAGCAATGACGTTTATAGCTTTTATTTTTGCAGGATATGATTTTACAGTGCCAATAGTAAAGCAGTTAGATAAAATGAAGTTATATTATGGTGGTCTATTAATGTTTATGTTAATAGGTGTAATTATTAAATTTTTAAGTGGAATAAATCATAAATCTAAAGAAAATAAGAAAAAATAGGTTAAATAAAAATGGAAGAACTCAAGTTCTTCCATTTTTATTATTTTGTTTTATTAAATTCAGTTTCAGCAACAACTTTTAATCTAGTTAGCTGATCTTCTAGAATTCTTTTATTAAAAACATTGAAAAGTTTATGTAATGAAGTTCCTTTTAATGTCCAAGCTGTTAGTATTAAGTGAGTTTTAGTTGGATTAACCTCTTCAAAATCATATTCAAGTTTAAAGTCTACCCATTTATCTCCTACTTCAATTTGGTACATTTTCCCCTCTTCATAAGCTAAAACTTTTCCACAATACTCCTCTTTAAAACCATACATTTTTATTTTTTCACAGAAAGTAGAACCAGTAACTTCTGGTGTATCTGTATGCTTCTCATCTTCTAAACCTGTAATCCAAAGAGCGTGCTTACTGTAATCAGATATAAGTTTAAATACAAAATCTTTTGGGGCTTCAATATCAATTCCTTGAACAAAAAATGGTATTTTTTCATTTAATTCTTTTAGTTCCATACAAATCACTCCCATTTAATAAAATTATATTATATTATTAAGTGATTTTATTAAATTTCCTTCAAGATTAAATATTATTTTTTATTCTATAACTATCAATTTTTTTAGTAACTTTTTTTTCATCAAAATTCTCAAGGTATACAAGAGCCATTTTACGGCTAGTTTTGAGAAGATCTCTAAATTCTGCTAGTGTAATTTGAGTATTTACTATAAGGAACTTATCTAATCTATTTAAAGCTTCTTGATAAAAACCTTTTAAAAGAAAATAATCATTTAGTTTTACAATAAGTCCTTCTCTTGTTAAATATTGAAAAACTTCTTTAAAATTTATATTTTTATGAAAATGATCATTTAACTTTTCAAAACTTAATCCATTAAACTCCTGTTTTTTTAATAGAATTAAAATTTCATCTTTTATTTTTTTTTCATCTTTTGAAAGCTTAACTTTAAATGTTTTAAGTGAAACAAAGTTATCTTTTTCTTGAAATTCATCTTGAAACTCATTTATTAAGTTGATTCCTTTAAAAAATAGATTGTTAATAGTTGCTAAAGGAACCCCTTTTCTAAGAGGGTTTTTTAAATGAAAATCATTTAAGTATAAATTAATCTCATTTTTAAGATTTTTAAGATTTTCTTTATGAATAATGGCTTTTATTGTTTTAAAAACAAAAATATTCTTATCGAAACTATCTTCATTTAAAGAGAGATTAAACTCTTTATTCAAATCGTTTATATAAGTAAAACTTCCCTTATTTAAAAGATATTCTGAAACATTAAGTTGTTTATTTAAAAGATAATTTAATTTTTTTAAATAGATAGAATTATTTTTTTTAGTAGGAACTCCAAAAGGTGTTAGAATTCGAGCTCCTCCAAGTAAAGAGGATGTACTAAGAGTTCTTAATATACCAATGTCGTCAAAATCGACAGGAATCTCTTTGTCCATTATAAGTTGGAAAAAGGTTGATTCCTCTTCAAAATCTTGAAGGTATTTAATCTTTCCATAATACTCTCCAGTACCAATATTCAATCTTATTTTGGTATTGTTTTTAGGAATAGTTCCTTCTGATAGTCTATTGAATACTACATCTATTATTTTGCTATTTGTAATAGTTTTACTGTTAGTTAAAAGGTTACCTCTTTCAATCTCCTTTGCTGTTGCTCCAGTTATATTTAAGGCGCATCTTTGTTGAGATGAAATGTATTCTAAATCTTTTCCATGATTTTGAATTCCTTTTATTTTAATATTAATTTTTTGAGGATAAAGAGTTAAAGTATCTCCTTTATTTATATTACCAATAGTTGTACCACTAACAATAGTTCCAATTCCTTTAGGAGAATAGATTTTATCAATATCTAGTCTAAAAATATTTTGAATATTATTAGATGAAGAGAAATCAAAATTTTCAATCTCTTTTAAAATTAAATTATATAGGTTTTCATAGGTTGAACTATCTTTTAGGCTAACTTCAACAATAGGAAAATCTTTAAAAAACTCTTCTTTAAACTCTTGAGAAATTTGAGATCTAACTTCGTCAACTCTTTCAGAAGTAACTAGATCTCTTTTTGATAAAACAATAATTCCATTTTTTATTCCAAGAAGTTTTAAAATCTCTTTATGCTCTATTGTTTGAGGCATAATACCATCATCACAAGCTATTAAAAAAAGCACAAAGTTAATACCTTTAGCACCAGCAACCATATTTTTTATAAATTTTTCGTGCCCAGGAACGTCAATAATACTGATAATATCACCAGACGGAATATTTAAAGGGGCAAAACCAAGATCAATGGTCATCCCCCTTTCTTTTTCCTCTTTCATAGTATCGGTATTTATATTTGTCAGCATTTTGACTAAAGTTGTTTTTCCGTGATCTATATGACCAGCTGTACCAATTACTATATTCTTCATATCTATACTCTCTCTAAGAATTTTTTAAAGTTTTTTATGATTATAGAGTACTCATCACTGTGAATTGTTTTTAAATCAATAAAAAATTGATTGTTTTGAACTCTTCCAACAATAGGTGTATCCTCTTTTAAAAAAGCTGTTTCAATTTGTTTTCCATCTAAAGAGATGATAGCAACACCATAACTATCGATAGTTGCATCAGGCATAGAGCCACCGCCAATTATAGCTTTTGTTTCAATAATTTCACTATCTATTTCAATATCTTTTAAAAGATTCTTTAAGACCTCTGCTCTTTTAAAAACTTCACTTATAGGTTCTAAAATTCTATTTAAAGTAGGATTTTTTTCGATGGCAACCTTTTCATCAACATATTGTTTAAAAGTAAATTCTAAAGCACTAATAGTCATTTTGCAAACTCTAAAAGCTCTTAAGAATTGATTTTTTTTCAATTTTGAAATTAACTCTTTCTTTCCAATAATTACTCCACATTGTGGTCCACCTAAAAGTTTATCCCCACTAAAAGTAATTAAATCAATGCCAGAGCTTAAAGATTCGAAAATTGTAGGTTCCTTTTTTTGTCCATACTTAGAAAAATCTATTAGTACACCACTACCTAGGTCTTCCATTGAAATTATTCTGTGTTCTTTTGCTAATTCAGCAATCTCTTTATTAGACACAGATTTTGTAAAACCAGAGATATGATAGTTAGATGTATGAACTTTTAAAAGCATTGATGTATTTTCATTTATTGCTTTTTGATAGTCAGCTAGATGCGTTCTATTAGTAGTTCCAACTTCCACAAGTTTAGCACTTGAGAGTTCCATAATATCTGGAATTCTAAATGAGCCACCAACTTCTACAAGTTCTCCTCTAGATATAATAACCTCTGTATTTTTACTGAATTCGTTTAAACAAAGCATAACAGCAGCAGCGTTATTATTAACTACTAATGCAGCTTCAGCACCAGTAACTTTTGCAATAAGATCTTCTACATGAGAGTATCTACTTCCTCTTTCACCTGTCTTTAAATCAAATTCAAGATTACTATATCCGCAAAGTGAATTTTGTAGATGCTCAATTAATTCTTTTGAAAAAAGAGCTCTTCCTAAATTTGTATGTAGGATAGTTCCTGTACCATTTATAACTCTTTTAAAATTAAACTCTAAATTTTTAGTTAGAGATTTTGTAATTTCCTTTTCGATATCTTCAATAGAGTATTGAGTGATAACTTCCTCAAGAATTCCTTTTCTAAAAAAGTTAATTCCTTCATTAACAGCGTCGTAAACCTCTTTATAAGGTTTATCTTTAAAAAACTCCTTTTCATTTAGTAGATCGATAACTTTATCTACTTTAGGAAGATTTCTTAAAAGAGTTTGTTTATTAGTCATAATATTCCCCTTATCTAACTACAATATATTTTCCGTTATATTTATCTACAGTTCCAATTAAAGATGATTTTATTTGAAGAGTATTTAGTTTTTCCATAACCTCTGATGCGTATTTTGAAGAAACAGAAAATAGTAAACCACCAGATGTTTGTGGATCTAGCATAATCTCTTGTAACCAAAATGGAACTGCTGAAATATCAACTTTATCATTTAAATAGTTTCTATTTTTTTGTCCCATAGAGTTTATATAAAACTCTTTGGCGAACTCTTTAGCAATATCTAAATATGGAATAAGTTCTTGTTCTAAAACAAAAGTTTTTTCAGAAGCTACTGCCATTTCATATGCGTGTCCTAAAAATCCAAATCCTGTAATATCTGTACAAGCAGTTATTGGGTAGTTTCTTATAATTTCAGCAGAGTATTTATTTAAAGTTGTCATTATTTCAATCCACTCAGTTTTTACTTCATCAGAGAGAGTTTCAACTTTAGAAGCTGTAGAAATGATACCTGTTCCAAGAGGTTTTGTAATGATTAAAACATCCCCTTCTTGAGAACCGTAATTTTTAAAAACTTTATCAGGATGTACAAGTCCAGTTACAGAAAGACCATATTTAATCTCAGGATCATGAATAGAGTGTCCACCACTTAGAACAGCTCCAGATTCAGCAATTTTTTCAGCTCCACCTCTTAAAATTTCGCCTAAAATTTCGATATTTTCCTTTTCAGGAAAACAAACTATATTCATAGCTGTTCTAGGTTCTCCTCCCATTGCATAAACATCACTTAAAGAGTTAGCCGCAGCTATTTGTCCAAATATATATGGATCATCAATCATAGGTGTAAAAAAGTCTAAAGTTTGGATTAAAGCTATATCATCTGTTAATTTATATATAGCAGCATCATCAGATTTTTCAAAACCAACAATTAAATTTTTATCTTCCACACTTGGAAGGTTTTTTAATAAACTTGAAAGAACCTCCGGTCCTATTTTGCTTGCTCAACCACCAATTGAGCATCTATCTAATAAAAGTTTCATTTAGCGCCTCCTTATTCATAAAAAATGAACCTATAAATTATACCACAATTATATATTTAATACCATACCGCCTTCTAAATTATCAACTGTTGAAACTGTGATACTATTTTTATTTAAAATATCTAAAAGAGTTAATAATATTAGATTTCCAGCAATAATAACATCAGCACGGTTAGGTTCTAAACCAATAATTTTTTTACGATCTTCTAAAGTTTTACTTAAAAATAGATATAAGTTTTCTTCTAAATCCATTTTTGTTAAAACATAGCCGTTTATCTCTTTTTCATCAAACTTAGGAAGCTTTTTAACAATAGAAACGTTAGTTGTAACAGTGCCTGCAACTCCTATAATTTTAAAGTTATTACCTTCAAACTTAATTAATTCGTTAAAAAATCCTTTTAAATAGTTACGAGCAGATAAAAGAGTTTCCTCATTATAGTTTTCATCTGAAAAAAACATCTCTGTTAATTTAACAACTCCAATGGGGAAACTTTTGATATAGTCAATTCCATTGTAATCACCAATGGTAATTTCACTACTACCGCCTCCTACATCAATAGTTGCTATTTTTTCTCTATAGATGTTGCTATTTCCATTAAAACTTAATTTCGCTTCAATTTCTCCAGGAATAACTAAAGTATTTATATCAAATTCATTTTTTATTCCTTGAACAAACATACTACCATTGCTAGCCTCTCTTGTAGCAGCAGTAGCAAATGCAATCAGCTCAGTTACGCCCATAGAATCAGCTTTTTCTTTAAATCTTTTAATAATATAGTATGTTTTTTCAATAGATTCTTTTGAAAGAACACCAGTTTGATTAAGGTTTTTTCCCAATCTAGAAACTTCTAAATCCTTATATAATGGTGTAATAATCTCTATTTTATTATCAGTTTTTTCAATCTCTGCAATAAAAAGTCTACAAGAGTTAGTTCCTATATCTATAACACCTTTTAAAATTCTATTTTTAAAAGAGTGGTTAACTTCAGAGATAATCTCTTTAGAAATTGGCATATTTTCAAGAGTTCCATTTTTATCGATAATAAATTTAATTTTATCATGGGTATTTTTTTTATCTTTTTTCATAACATTTATTAAAGTTTCTTCCTCTATATATATAGGAGTGGGATCAATTTTATAAAGACTGAAAAGTTCTTTGATAGAATTAATGTATTCATCTGTAGAAAAACCTAAAAACTTAGAGATTTGCATTTCAAAAAGTATACCTTTAGCTACTCCTTCGCCGTGAGAGATATGTTGATAATCAAAAAGAGTTTCTAAAGCATGACCATAAGTATGACCTAGATTTAAAAAGGCACGATCACCTTTCTCAAATTCATCTTTTTCAACAAACTCTTTTTTTATTTTACAAGATTCATAAATCATTTCAATTAAAACTTCAGGTTTTAACTTTAAAATATCTCTATATGATTCAATTAAGAAGTTAAAATAACTTTTATCTTTTGCAATGATACTATGTTTAATAACCTCTCCCATACCAGACCTAAATTGGCATAAAGGTAGAGTTTTTAAAAAATTAATATCTATAATAACTCCAATAGGTTGTTTAAAAGAACCGATTAAGTTTTTTCCAAGAGAGTGATTAATGGCAACCTTACCTCCAATACTAGCATCAACTTGAGCTAATAAAGAAGTGGGAACTTGTAAAAAATCAAGACCTCTCATGAAAGTAGAAGCAATAAATCCTCCTAAATCGCAAACAACTCCACCTCCAACACATATGATTAAAGAGTTTCTAGAAAAATTATTCTCTATTAAAAATGAAAAAATTTCCATAGAAGTTTCCATATTCTTATATACTTCACCGTCTTCAATTTTATAGACATAGGTTTTTTTCTTTGGAAGATTACTTAAAATCTTTTGACCATAAAGTTCACCTATAGTTTTATTTGTAAGTAGTAGTATTTTGTCATAATTTTCAGTAAAATCATTAAGTCTATCTATTGTATTTTGTCCAATAAAAATGTCGTATGAATTTATAGAAGTCTTCATAACTAAATTTTTCATAATATTGGTCTCCTTTTGTTTAATTTTCTATAGTTAAAGTATAATATTTTTATAAAAAAAAAGCAAATTTACCAAAAAAATGTTTGCAGAAAAGACAAAAAATATTATAATATGAACATACAAATGATTTTGGAGGGGAAAATGAAAAGGAAAGTATTATTTTTTACAGCATTGAGTGTACTGGCGTTTGGTCAAAGTGAGAAATCTTATATTGGAAAAGGAAATGGTTATGGTGGTGAGTTAAAAGTAAATGTAAAAACAAAAGGGGAAGAGATTGTTGATTTAGAATTAATATCTCATAAAGAAACATCACCAGTTGTAAAAAGAGCATTTCCTGTTATTAAGGAGAGAATCATAGAAGCACAAAGTCCTATTGTGGATAATGTATCAGGGGCAACTTACACATCTTTTGGAGTAAAAAGAGCAGTAGCACAAGCTTTAAAAGCTCAAGGAAAAGACTATGGTAAGATTACAGTAAAAACAGGTGGACCAAAAGAGGAAATAGCATATTTAGAACCGGTAAATACAGATATAGTTATAGTAGGAGGGGGACCTGCAGGTCTTGCAGCAGCAATATCAGCTAAAGAAGCTGGAGCTAAAAATATAATATTAATAGAAAAATTAGATATTTTAAGTGGAAATGGAAAGTTTGATATGAACTTTTTTGATTTAATAAATTCAGAAGCACAAAAGAAAAATGGAACATTTGATACTGTAGAAGCTTTTGTAAAAGATAAGGCAAATAAAATGGATACGATTGAAAGAACTCAAGCTCAAGCTGAAGGAGCATTTAAACTTGATGCTTGGTTAAGAAGTATGGGAATAGAATTAAACCATAACTACGGTTTAAGAAATCATATGGCTGAGAAAGATGCATATGCTGGAGAAGAGATTCAAGATGGGCTAGAAAAGAAAGTAAAAGAGTTAGGAATAGATGTAAGAACAGGAACAAAAGGTTTAGACTTAATTGTAAAAGATGGAGAAGTAACAGGAGTTAAGGTTCAAAACAAAAATAAATTTTATGATATAAATGCTAAGGCAGTTATCCTTGCAACAGGAGGATTTTCTCATAATAAAGAACTACTTGCAAAATATGCACCTGGTTCAGAGACGTTAGCAACATCAAATCAAATGTCAGCAACAGGAGATTTTATTCCTGTATTTGAAAAGAATAATTTAAAGATGGATAACTTAGATATTTTAAGCATATTCTCTTTTATACTTGTTCCAAGTAGAGATTTAACAGGAGGAGGAGACGGGTATATACTAGTTAACCAAGAGGGAAAAACATTCTTAAAAGATAAACCAACGAGTATGGAAAGAGCTAAATCTATTGAAGCTCAAACTGGTAGTTATGCTTATTATATATATGATCAAGATTTATATGATTCTTTTTATCGTTTACAAAAACATAATAATTTAGGACTTCATACAAAGGCTAAAACAATTGAAGAGTTAGCTAAAAAGTTAAATATTCCAGTGGAAGAGTTAAAAAATTCAACAAAAACATTGAGAAAAGAGGGACCTTATTATGGAGCTAAGGTTCAATCAGCTATTCATATGACAAAAGGTGGAGTAGTAGCTGACGAAAAAACACAAGTTATAAATACAAAAGGTGAAAAGGTAAAAGGACTTTATGCAGCTGGAGAAGTTACAAGTACTAGTGCAGCATATAGTGCAGCAGTTGTATTTGGACGTATTGCAGGTGAAGAGGCTGCAAACTCTATAAAATAGCTAAAAGAAGAGGGATATTAGATTAAATATATCCCTCTGTTTATTTACAAAAAATAAAAAATATGGTACTTTATAGAAAAAAGTCAAAAAGACTGGAGGTAAAAAATGCAAGGTTTTAAAACGTTTATATTAATGCTAGTAATGACCTTATTGCTATTATTTATAGGAGGAGCTATTGGTGGAAAAACAGGAATGACAATAGCTTTAGTTTTAGCAGGAGTAATGAATTTTGTATCATATTGGTTTAGTGATAAAATTGTACTATCAATGTATGGAGCGCAAGAGATACCAGAAAACAATAAAGTTTATTGGATAACAAAGAAGTTAGCTGACAATGCAGGATTACCTATGCCAAAAGTATATATGATAAATCAAAGTCAGCCAAATGCATTTGCAACAGGAAGAAATCCTCATCATGCAGCAGTTGCAGTAACAAGAGGATTGGTTGAACTTATGGACGATAATGAGTTAGCAGGAGTAATAGGACATGAATTAGGACACGTTTCTCATAGAGATATACTAATTCAAAGTGTGGCAGCAACTTTAGCAGGAGCTATTGCATATATGGCTAATATGGCAAAGTGGGCAGCTATTTTTGGTGGGGGAAGAAGAGATGAGGATGATAATCATGGTGGAATTTTTGGGTTATTGGCAATAAGTATTTTTGCACCTTTAGCAGCAATGTTGGTTCAAATGGCTATATCTAGAAGTAGAGAGTATAAGGCTGATAATTTTGGTGGGAAAATTTGTGGTCATCCAAGATATTTAGCAAATGCTTTAAGAAAATTAGAGTCATATGCTACAAGAATTCCCATGGATGCAGCACCAGCTACAGAAAATATGTTTATTGTTTCACCTTTGGCAGGAAGTAAGATGGCAAATTTATTTAGTACTCATCCAAGTACTGCTGATAGAATAAGAAGATTAGAGGAAATGGAATAAAATAAAATTTGACAAATCCAATAATATGAAGTAAATATAAAAAGTAAAGAGATGGAGGAATAGTTATGGAAAAAACTGTTATTTCTCAAAAAATTCTACTTATATTTACATTAATATTATTGACTTATCTTATTGTTGTTCTATTTGAAAAAGATATAAACACCTTTGATGAATTAGAAAGAATTCTTCTTTTTAGACATTTTAGGCTACATATGTAGAGAGTCAGAGTTATATCTGACTCTTTTTAATTTGACACTAAAGCCTTATTGGTATATACTTGCAATAGTATATTAAGGCGGTGTAGAATAAATGGACTGGAAAAAATTAACAATAGATAGTAGAGAGGAACTACAAAAGTTTTTAAAAAATAAGTTTGAAACTTCAGATATGAATTTTACAAATCTTTTTTTATGGAGTTTTAGTGAAAACATTCAATATATAGTTGAAAATGAGATACTGTATATAAAAGGATTTTATGAAGGTAATGAATACTATTTTTCACCTGTTTCAAAAGATGATAATAAAGATAAGATGATAGATGCTGTAAAAAAAATTAAAGAAAAGAATGGGAAGATACTTTTCATTCCTGAAATATATAAAGAGTTCTTAAAAGAGGATTTTATAGTGACAGAGGAGAGAGATTCCTTTGATTATATCTATTTGCAAGAAGATTTAGCAGAACTTAAAGGAAGAAAATTTTCTTCTAAAAAAAATAAAATAAATAAATTTAAAAAAACATATAATTTTACCTATGAAAAAATATCAAGAGAAAATATAGAGGATATAAGAATTTTTCAAAGAAAATGGACTGAAAATAGAAAAGAGGATACAATTATAGTATCTGAAACTATGGGTATAGAAGAGCTTCTTAATAACTACGAAATTTTAGAATTAAGAGGAGGAGTTATAAAAGTTGATGGGAAAATAGTGGCTTATGCTATTGGAGAAAAATTAACAGAAAATATGGGAGTTATCCATATTGAAAAAGGGATATTTGATTACCAAGGAAGTTATCAGATGATAAATATGTATGTTGCAAAAGAGGAGTTTTCAGATGTTAAACTTATGAATAGAGAAGATGATTTTGGAAGCTTAGGATTAAGAGAAGCAAAACTTTCTTATCAACCAATTGAATTTATAAAAAAATACAGTATATAGAGGAGGAGTGCTATGTTTAAAGTTATCAACAAAATTGAAAAAGGTTATGATTTAAATATTGTATTATGTTTTGAGGGACAAGTTAATATTTGTGAACACATATCTTCAACAAACAAGGATTTAATAGAAAAGTTAATAAATAAAAAAGAGTTTACAGGGAAAAAAGGTGAAACTTTAAAAGTTGAATTTTTAGAAGGAACATACTTAATTTCAATGATTTTTGTAGGAATGGGTAAAGAGGAAGAGTTTAATTTAGATATATATAGAGAGGTAATGTTTGATGTATTGTCTAAAGAGAAAGGTTCAGTTTTAATATCAGCAGAGAATGAAAAATTACTAAACTATAATGTTTTAGGAGAAATTTCGTCAAATGTAAATTATAACTTTGATACATTTAAAGAGAAAAAAGGTGAAACTTTAGAAATAGAGCTATTTATTCCTGGAGAAGAAAAAGATTTTTCAGAAACAATTCTTTTAGGAGAAGCAACAGATATAGCTAGAGATTTAGTAGATCAACCTGCAAACGTGATTAATCCAATAACTTTAGCTGAAAAAGCTGTTGAACTTGGGAAAAAATATGGATTTGAAGTTGAGATTTTAGATGAAAAAGAGATTGAAAAATTAGGTATGAATCTTCTTTTAGCAGTTGGTAGAGCATCTATAACAAAACCAAGACTTATTGTAATGAGATATCTAAATGGAAAAGATAACAATGAAAAGATAGGATTAGTAGGAAAAGGATTAACATATGATACAGGTGGGCTTTGTATAAAGCCAGCAGACTCTATGTTTGAAATGAAAAGCGATATGGCAGGAGCAGCTTCTGTAATAGGTGCTATGTGTGCTATTGCTAAAGGAAAAGTTGAAAAGAATGTAGTTGCAATAGTTCCAGCATGTGAAAATGCTATAAATGAAAATGCTTATAGACCAGGAGATATTATAAAATCAATGAATGGAAAAACTGTTGAAATTATAAATACAGATGCAGAGGGAAGATTAGCACTAGCAGATGCATTAACTTATGCTGTAAGAAATGAAAAGGTGACAGAAGTTGTTGATTTAGCAACACTTACTGGGGCAATTCTTGTTGCATTAGGAACAATTACAACAGGAGTATTTTCAAATAATGATGAAAAATATGCTATGTTAGAAAAAAGTAGTAAGCTATATGGAGAAAAAGTTTGGAGAATGCCAATATTCGATGAGTATAGCGAATTATTAAAATCAACTGTTGCAGATGTAAAACATACTGGTGGAAGAATGGGTGGATCAATAACTGCAGCTAAGTTTTTAGAAGGATTTGTTGAAGGATTACCATGGATACATATGGATATAGCAGGAACTGCATTTAATAGTGGTGTAAAATGGTTTAAAAAAGGTGCTACAGGAGTTGGAGTAAAAGCACTTTATAGCTATGTAAAAAATAGATAAAATAAAAAGGTGAGAAATTCTCACCTTTTCTTATATAAGGTAGGTGGGAAAATGATAAAAAATCAATTGAAAGTTTTATGGAAGGATCTTTTTAATGATGAGTTAGATTATATAAATTGGTATTTTGATAATGTTTATAATGAAGAAAATACAAAGATATTTTTAAAAAATAATAAAGTTTATGGGATGCTATTTGAAAATAGTTACCATATATCAATTGGTGAAGATAGATTTATGGGAAGATATCTTGTAGGTGTAGGAGTAACTCCTGAAAAAAGAGGAGAGGGGGTTATGAAAGAGTTACTTTTAAAAAGCTTAAAAGAAGCATATGACTTTGGTGAAGAGTTTATATATTTAACGCCAATTGATAAAAAAATATATGAAAGATTTGGATTTGCGTATATTTCAACACTTTCTAAATATGAACTAGAGTTTCCTGTATTATGTGATTTTAAAAAAGAGTTTAAAATTGAGAAAATACAAGATGAAAGTTATGACCAAAACATTTTAATAAAATTAAAAGAGTTTTATAGAGAAGTTTCTCAAGAATATTATATAAAAGTTGCTAGGGAAAAAGAGAACTATAAGAAGATATTATCAGAAATTTTTTGTGAAGATGGCTTAATCTATATTAGCTATGATATAGCAGGAAAAATAAATGGTTATATGAGTTTAGTTAAGTCTGAAAGTATATATGTAAAAGAAATTTTATTTAAGGATAAAGATACTTTAGAAGGATTATTATCTATTTTATATGGATATAAGGATTACTATAAAAAAATAGAGATTATTCTTCCTGAAAATACATATTTAGAAGATTATTTAGATAGTGAAAATTTAGTTAAAAAAACTCTAAAAAATAAAGTACAGGTAAGAATTTTACATGTTGAAAAAGTATTAAAAAGATTAAGTAAAAGTTTAAAAGAGAATGAAGAGATTAAAATATATATACAAGACAAATATATAGAATCTAATACAGGAGTATTTAAAATAAATAAAAATGAAGTTAAGAAGATAGAGGGAGAGTTTGATTTAAGTGTGCATATAAATGATTTAGCAACCTTAGCTTATGGATTTAGAGATTATAAATCTTTAAAAAAAATAGAGAGTTTTTATATAAAAAATAAGGATAAAGAGCAAATATTAAGTAATATATTTATGAGAAGAGTAAACTATTTTAATCAAGATTTTTAGAACTTTAAATAGCTAAGGAGGGACTATGGAGAGTAGAATAGAATATGTAGAAAAACATCTAGGAAGTTTAGAAGACTTTGTAAGAAAAAATTCCAAATATTACTTAGAAAGTTGGAGAAGTGAAAAGATTAAATTTAATTTTGCAGCATTTCTATTTGAAACACTATGGTTTGCCTATCGGAAAATGTATAAAAGTGCAGTTGTACTTTTACTTACGAATCTACTTATAAATTTAGCAACATTTTTATTTTTAATAAAAACAAATTTTTTTATGGGAGGAACTATTTTAGTTCTATTTATTAGGATATATATTGGCTTTAAAGCCAATGATTTTTACTTTATGAAAGCAGAAAAAATTCTTGAAAAAAGAGGTTTTGAACCAGAAGATAGAGATTGTGGAACAAGTATGTTAGGAGTAGTAATAATAATATTTATAGCAATTGTTTTTCAAGTGTTATTAGATTTTTATTTAGGAGTGACTTTATATTATTAAAATTAAAAAACAGCTGATTTCTCAGCTGCTTTTTTTATTTTTCCATATAGAAAATTACATTCATACTTGCAGTAACATCAACATCATTTGGAACTGTTAAAGGAATTGGAGTATCATCGGCTTTAGCTGCTGAGTTTAACATAAAAGATATTGGTCTAGGCATTGAGTAATTTAAATCAATATTTTTAGGAGAAACTTTAAAGTCATCTATGCCTGCGATTAAAGAAGCTTTATATTTAGCATTTTCATAGGCTAATTTATATGCTTTATCCTCTAACTCTTTTCTATCAGCTATAAAAAAGTTAATCTCTCCAATATTATTTACACCACCATTATTAAGAGCAGTAAGTACAGTACCAGCTTTATCTAAATCATTACTAGTGATTAAAATTTGATTTCTAACAAAGTACTTCATCTCTCCATCTTTTACATTATAATCATTTCTATAATTTAAAGAGTAATTTTCAGTTTTTATATTATTTTCTTTTAAACCACTTTTCTTTAATAAACCGATGGCTTTATTAATAATATCTGTATTTTCACTAATAGCTGTTTGTGAATTTTTATTTGTTGTTTCAACAGTAGCTATTATGCTAAAAGTATCAGGTTTTCCTGAAACAGTTCCTGTTCCAGTAACAGAGATTGTAGGCGTTTCATTAGCTAAAGAGAAAGCCGAAGTTAAAAGAAATAAAGTTCCGATTGTTTTTTTCATAAAATCCTCCTAGAATTTTTTTAAAATCAAAGTTTCTAGAGAAAGTTTAGGCACATAGTGTACATTTTCCTCTACATCTCTATGATACTTTAAATTACCAATATTTCCTTTAGTTAAAATAACTTTATCAGTTGGTTTTCCTAGGGCTACTAAAATTTGAGGATTGTAAGTATCCATATCTAAATCAAGAGTTTTAGATACATCTAATTTATTAAAAGCTCCAATTAAACATCCACCAAAACCTAGTTCTGTAGCTTTTAAAAGAATATTTTGGCATGCAATTCCAATATCAATACCTAAAGTTATTGGGGATAAAAGGTTTTCTTTAAGAGTACTAATAAGGACATAAGCTTTGGGTCCCTCTTCTAAAGTTGGACTCCAAGGAATAGCTCCTGCCCAAGCTGTATGAGGAAAAATTTTGTGACATAAACTTTGAGAACTAACAAGGGTGTATCTAAGTGTTTGGCTATTTCTAGCAGATCCACCTAGATGAGCAGCATTGATTAAACTTTCTAAAGTTTCAATATCAATTTCTGTAGAATCGAAAGTTCTGTGAGAACGAGTTTTGATTAATAGTTCATTTAACATGGATAACCTCCTCAATTATTTTAACACAATACTACTTTATAAATACTAAAAAGTCAACATGTTAAGAGGAAAAAGTGGACAATTGGTGTAAGTTATTATAGAATAAGTTGTTATTTTTACAAATTAGGGAGGGAAAATTTATGAATTTTATATACGACAGAAAAAAAACTGCGGTAATTTATAAAGATAAAGAGCATTCGTACTATGAACTTATAAAGATGGCAAAGATATATTCGAGTTTAATGAATATAGAAAAAGAGGATAGAGTAGCTATTTTTATGGAGAATAGACCGGAGTATATGGGAGCTGTACTAGGAGTATGGGATAAGAAAGGGACGTGTACTAACTTAGATGCAAGTTATAATGTAGATCAATTGATATATGTTTTCAATGATTCTCATCCTAAATATATAATTACTTCTAATGAGAATATAGAGGTAGTTAAAAAAGCTAAAGAGGAATCAAATTCAAGTATAAATATATTGAATGTTGATGAAATAGATATAACAAAAGACATAGAGATTGAAAATGTGGCTGTAGAATGTTTAGAAAAAGATGCAGTAGCAGTTATGCTGTATACATCAGGGACAACAGGAAATCCAAAAGGTGTAATGTTAACTTTTGATAATATAATGTCCAATGTAGATGCTATAGAAGAGATAAAAATGGTAACACCTGAAGATAGATTACTAGCATTACTTCCATTTCATCATATACTACCACTATCTTTTACAGTATTAATGCCACTAAAATTTGGATGTTTAGTTGTTATTTTAGATGAGTTATCATCAGAAGCGATAAAAAGAAACTTACAAAAGTATAAAATAACTATTGTGATAGGAGTACCAAGAGTTTGGGAGATGTTCCACAAGGGAATTAAAGGTAAAATTAAAGAGAGTGCTTTAAGTTATAAACTTTTTAATATATGTAAATCTTTAAATATTATGCCTTTAAATAAAATTGTGTTTAAAAAAATTCAAGATGCTTTTGGAGGAAATATAAAATTCTTAGTTTCAGGTGGAGCTAAGTTAGATAAAGAGATTTGTGAAGATTTTAATATATTTGGATTTAAAATGTTAGAGGGATATGGGTTAACAGAAACGTCACCAATTATATCTTTCAATAGGATAGATAATGTTGTTGCTGGTACAGTTGGAACCCCTTTACCAGGAGTTAAAGTTAAGTTAGAAGAGGATGGAGAAATTGTTGTAAAAGGTAGAAATGTTATGAAAGGTTATTATAACAAACCTGAAGCAACAGCTGAAGCTATAGATAGTGAAGGATGGTTCCATACAGGAGATTTAGGACAGTTTGATGGAGATCATTTAAAAATAATTGGTAGAAAAAAAGAAATGATAGTTTTATCAAATGGTAAGAACATTAATCCTTCAGATATTGAAGCTGAAATTATGAAAGGAACTAATTTAATTCAAGAAGTTGCTGTAACAGAGGATGAAAAACATCTAATAGCAATTGTTTATCCTGATTTTAAAGTTTTAGAAGAGAAGAAAATTGCAAATGCTAAAGAAGCTATTAAATGGGAAGTTATAGATAAATATAATGTAACAGCACCAAAATATAAAAAAATATTAGATATAGTTATAGTAAAAGAGGAGTTGCCAAAAACAAAGCTTGGAAAACTTAGAAGATTTATGTTAAAAGATTTACTGAAAGGAAGTAATTTAATTAAAGGAATACCAGATGAAATAGTACCAGAGAAAGAGGTTGAAAAAAGAGGATCTACATCTAAAGAGATTAATACTCAAGAGTTTAAAGCAATTTCAAAATTTATTGGAACTCTTCATGATGAAATAGAGATAATTCCAGAATCACACTTAGAAATTGATTTAGGACTAGATTCGTTAGATATAGTTGAAATAATAACATTTATTCAAAATACTTTTGGTGTTGATATTTCAGAAGAGGATTTCTCAAGAATAAAAACTGTAGAAGCTCTTTGTCAATATGTAAGAGAAAAAGGTGGAAATTTTGAAGAGAAAGAGATTAATTGGAAGAAGATATTTGAGGAACCAGTTGATTTAAAAATGCCTAGTTCAAAATATGTTATTCCAATAACAACGATATTAAAACCTTTATTTACTTGGTATATAAAATTAGAAAAAAATATAAATAAATTGGAAAAAACATCTCCTGTTATATATATAGGAAACCATCAAAGTATGTTAGATGCTTTTGCTTTTGGACAAGCCTTACCAAAGGATATATTAAAAAATACATATTTCTTAGCTATAAATATTCATTTTGAAGGTAAAATAAAGAAATATTTAGCAGAAAATGGAAATGTTATTTTAATTGATGTTAATAAAAATTTAAAAGAAACATTGAAAATAGCAGCTAAAGTTTTAAAGGAAGGGAAAAATTTAGTGATATTTCCAGAGGGAGCTAGAACAAGAGATGGAGAGTTACAAGATTTCAAAAAAACATTTGCTATGTTATCAAAAGAGCTTGATATTCCAGTCGTTCCTTTTGCAATAAATGGAGCTTATGATTTAATGCCATATGGAAAAGGAGTTCCAAGTTCAGGAAAAATGAGTATTACGATTTTAGATAAAATATTACCTGGAAATAAATCAGTAGAAGAGATTGTAAAAGTAACTAGAGACTCAATAGAAAAAAGTATAAATAACTAAAAATAAAAGCTGACATAGAAAATATGTCAGCTTTTTACTTACTTCATGATATTGAAATAATAACACAATTATGCTATAATCACTTGATGATTAAAAAAACACCTGTAATAATTTGGGAGGAAAAATTGGAATTTGTAAAGAATCATAATAAAACAGCGATATTTTATGAGGGGAAAGAATATTCGTATAAAGAGTTAATTGCTGGAGCTAAAGAGTATGCATCACTTTTAGATTTAGCAAAAGAGGAAAAAGCAGTAATATTTATGGAAAATAGACCAGAACTACTATATGCTTTTTTAGGGATTTGGGATAAAAAAGGAACGTGTGTATGTTTAGATGCTGCTTCAAAAGTATCTGAGTTTCAATATTTTATAGAGGATTGCACACCTAAATACATATTTGTTTCAAATAATACTTATGACATAGCAAAAGAAGCGATTGATCTATCTGGAGTCCAAACAATAGTTTTAAATGTAGATGAGATAGATTTATCAAAAGCAGATAAAGAGGGAATTATTTATGCTCCAGATAGAGAGGCAGTGGCATTAATACTATATACATCTGGAACAACTGGAAGTCCAAAAGGAGTAATGTTAACTTTTGATAATATATTGGTAAATATAGAGGGGTTAAATAAATATAAAATGTATGAACCAACAGATAGAGTTTTAGCACTATTACCAATGCATCATATATTCCCACTTTTAGGATCTGGAATTGTTCCGTTACAACAAGGAGCAACAATAGCATTCTTAAAAGAGTTATCATCTCAAGCAATGGTAGATGCTTTGAAAAATTATAAGATAACTATGATGATTGGAGTACCTAGACTTTGGGAGATGTTACATAAAAAAATAATGGAAAAAATAAACTCAAATAAAGTTATAAAATCATTGTTTAAATTATGTGAAAAGCTCGATAATAAAGAGCTAAGTAAGAAAATCTTTAAAAAGGTTCACGAAGGATTTGGAGGAAATATAAGATTTTTTGTATCGGGAGGATCTAAACTAAATCCAGAAGTATCGAGAGATTTTAAAACTTTAGGAATAGATGTATGTGAAGGATATGGACTTACAGAAACAGCACCGATGATATCTTTTACACCTATAAATCAAGTAGTACCTGGGTCAGCTGGTAAAATAATGGATGGAGTTCAGGTAAAAATAGCTGAAGATGGTGAAATTTTATCTAAGGGTAGAAACCTAATGAAAGGGTACTATAAAAAACCTGAGGCAACAGCAGAGGTTATAGATTCAGAGGGATGGTTCCACACAGGAGATTTAGGAGAGTTAAAAAATGATTATCTTTTTGTAACAGGAAGAAAAAAAGAGATGATAGTTTTATCAAATGGAAAAAATATAAATCCTGTAGAAATTGAGCAGTTTATTTTATCAAAAACAGATTTAATAGAAGAGATGGTTGTAATAGAGTATAACTCTTTACTTACAGCAGTTATATACCCTAATTTTACTAAGGTAAAAGAGCATAGAGTTACAAATATAGCTGAGACACTAAAAACTGGTATAATAGATAAGTATAATGGTTCTACACCAAATTACAAAAAGATTTTAGATTTAAAAATAGTACAACAAGAGTTACCAAAAACAAAGATTGGAAAGATAAGAAGATTTATGGTTCCGGCTCTTTTAGAAGGTAAAATAGAAGAGGAAAAAGAGGAAAATATTCCAACTTTTGAAGAGTATAAGGCTATTTCAGATTATTTAACGAACTTAAAAGGTAAAAAAGTTATGTCAAATGCTCATCTTGAGTTAGACTTAGGATTAGATTCTTTGGATTTAGTTGAATTTATAGCTTTTGTTGAAAGTAGCTTCGGAGTTACTTTGACAGAGGAGGTTTTAACAGAAAATCCTACAGTAATTAAAATTGCAGAATATTTAAAGGAAAATTCAACAAGTTTAGAGATAAAGGATGTTGATTGGAAAAAAATATTAGAAAAAGATAATTTTGAAGGATTACCAAAATCCAACTCTATGGGAAAATTAGTAAAAGCACTATTTAAACCACTATTTTCATTATATATAAAGATAGAAAAAGAAGGTTTAGAGAATTCTAAAGTTACAAAGCCAACAGTATTTGTTGGAAATCATCAAAGTTTTTTAGATGGTTTTATATTTACTCAAAGTATAGATAATAAAACTTTAGATAATACATATTTCTTAGCAAAAGTAGCACACTTTAAAAAAGGATTTATGAGTTATTTAGGAGAAAATTCTAATATTATGTTAATTGATATTAATAAAAATTTAGCAGAAACACTACAGTGTGCTGCAACAGCTTTAAGACAGGGGAAAAATATAGTTATATTCCCTGAAGGAACAAGAAGTAGAGATGGAGAGATGAGAGAGTTTAAAAAGTTCTATGGAATATTAGCTAAAGAATTAAATGCAGATATAGTTCCTTTTGGAATAAAAGGAGCATATGAGTTATTCCCAGCTCATAGAAAAATGCCAAAAAGTGGAACAGTAAAAATAAAATTCTTCCCTAGAGTTTCTTCTGAAACTTTACCTGTTGAAGATATTGTAAAAAACAACTTTAATGAGATTAAAGAGTGGGTAGATAAGATATAAAAAAAGGTTGCCAATAGGCAACCTTTTTAATTACTATTAAATTGATAGCATAGGACCAAGGTGTTGTCCACCTAACAAATGGAAATGTAAGTGAAACACTTCCTGTCCTCCATGAGTATTGCAGTTTGCAATAACTCTATATCCATCTTCAGAAATATTTAAATCCTTAGCAATATCTTTAATAGCTAGATACATAGCAGTTAAATATTCAGAATCCTCAGCAGTAATATCATTTAAAGTTGGTATCTCTTTTTTAGGTACAACTAGAATATGAATTGGAGCTTGAGGATTTATATCTTTAAAAGCTATAACTTTATCATTTTCAAAAATGATAGAAGCTGGAATCTCTCTATTTATAATTTTAGTAAATATAGTAGCCATTGTATTTTACTCCTTTAATAAAAGATTAAAGTTCGATAGCTTGGATTCTTGTTAAGTGTCTTCCACCTAAGAATTCAGTTTTTAAGAATTCGTCTACAATTTCAAGAGCTAAAACGTCTCCAGTCATTCTAGCACCAAGGGCAAGAATGTTAGCGTCATTATGCTCTCTAGTTAATTTAGCCATAGTAGTATTTGAACATAAAGCTGCTCTTATTCCTTTAAATCTGTTGGCTGCAATTGAAATTCCAATTCCAGTACCACAAATAAGGATACCAAAATCTGCTTCTTTATTAAGAATAGAGTTAGCTACAGCTTTTGCATAAACAGGATAATCAACTGATTCAGTTGAATAACATCCTTTATCTAAAACTTCAAATCCTTTATCTTCTAAGTGTTTCTTAACAATCTCTTTTAAAGCAAATCCACCATGATCTGCACCTAAAGCTATTTTCATCTATTTATACTCCTTAATTCTTATAGTAATAATTAGTCTTCAAAACCGTGGAAATGAGGATGTCCGTGCTCAATCTCCTCTTCAGTAGCATCTCTAACATCAGAAACAGTAACTTCAAATCTTAAATCTTTACCTGCAAAAGGATGGTTTCCATCTGCTGTGATAATTTCATCTTCGATTTTTGTGATGATAAATGATTGCTCAGAACCATCATCCATATCAGCTATAAAGTCAAGTCCTTCATAGATATCATCAAATTCAACAAACTCAGATTTTTCCATATCAACGATTAAATCCTCGTCGTACTCTCCGTATCCTTCTTCTGGAGTTAATTCAATAGTAGTAGTATATCCTTTTTCTTTTCCTTCTAAAGCTTCTTCGATAGCTGGAACAAAGTTTCCAAATCCGTGGATATAGAAAAATGGTCCTACATCTTGTGTGTCCTCTAAAAGTTCTCCGTTGTTTTTGTCGTAAACTTTAAACTCAAGTGTTACTACTTTTCCTTCTTCTATTTTCATATAAAACACCTCACTAAAATCCCTATACAAGATAGGGTTATTTGACACTTTAAAGCATAACATAAAATACAAGAAATTTCATTAAAAATCTTAAATTATTTAAAAAAATTCATATTTTTTTTAACTACCATACAATTTTCTTGATCAGTTAGTTTTTCAAGGAGATAAAAAGCTAAATCAATAGCAGTACCAGGACCTGAAGAAGTAATAATGTTATCAGATATTACAATATCTTTTTTAATAGGAATGGCATTATACTGCTCTAATTGTTTAAAATATCTTTCATTATCTAAGAGGTATGTTGTAGCAGGAATGTTTTTTAAATATCCATGAATTCCAATTGCTAAAGCTCCAGTGCATATTCCAATTATAGTTTTTTTATTTGAAATAAAATGATTTAACAAGGAATTTAGTGTTTCTGATTGAATATCATTAAAGAATCCAGCTTTACCAAATCCCCCAGGAATTATTAAGGCATGAAACTCATTTAGATTAATAGATGTTTTTAATAAGTTAACTTCAGGAATAATTTTTAAATTCCAAGTGGCGCTAAGTACATCATGAATGGCACAAATTGTGGGGAAAACTTTTTTAGTTCCAACAATATTATTCCAACCAAAAACATCTATAAATGGCGATAATTCGAGGCTTTCAAAGCCGTTAGATGCAAAAATTAAAATTTTTTTCATAAATTTTATGGTTCCTTTCAAAAAATAGTTGACTTAATTTCCAAAAAGCTCTACAATATCTCGTATTTTAAAAGAAATTAATAATGTAAATTATATATTATTTTATAACTTTTTGATATCATTTTTAAGAACAAAATTTATTAAACAAGGAGGTAAGATGACTAAATTAAATCAATATCAAACACCTATATTCTCAACACTGAAGGACGTATATGCGAAAAGAGACATAATTCCTTTCCATGTTCCAGGGCATAAGAGAGGAAAGGGAATGGATAAAGAGTTTTACGAGTTTATGGGACCTAATCCCTTCTCAATTGATGTAACTATCTTTAAGATGGTTGATGGATTACACAATCCAAAGAGTTGTATAAAAGAAGCACAAGAGTTAGCAGCTGACGCTTATGGAGTAAAGAAAACCTTTTTCGCTGTCAACGGAACATCAGGAGCGATTCAAGCTATGATTATGTCTGTTGTAAAGCCAGGAGAGAAAATATTAGTCCCTAGAAATGTGCACAAATCAGTTTCTGGTGGAATTATATTAAGTGGATCAGTTCCAGTATATATGAATCCTGAAGTAGATGACGAATTAGGAATAGCTCATGGAGTTAGACCAGAAGTTGTTGAAAATATGCTTAAGCAGCATCCAGATACAAAAGCTGTATTAATCATTAACCCAACATACTATGGAGCGGCAACTGATATCAAAAAGATTGCAGATATAGTTCATAGCTATGATATTCCTTTAATAGTTGATGAGGCTCACGGAGCTCACTTACACTTCCATGAAGAGTTACCAATATCAGCAATAGATGCAGGAGCAGATATTTGCTGTCAAAGTACTCATAAAATAATTGGAGCAATGACACAAATGTCAATGTTACATGTAAACTCAACAAGAGTAGACGTAAATAGAATACAGCAGATATTAAGTATTCTACATACAACATCACCTTCATATCCACTAATGGCATCATTAGATTGTGCTAGAAGACAGATAGCTACAGAAGGAAGAGAGTTATTAACAAGAACATTGAAATTAGCAAGAGATTTAAGAGCAGAAGTTAATAAAATTCCAGGAATTTTCTCTTTTGGAAAAGAGATTGTAGGAAGATACGGAATACATGATTTCGATGAAACAAAACTTTCTATATCAGCAAGAGAGTTAGGATTAACAGGATTTGAGTTAGAAACTTTACTTGTTGACGATTATAATATCCAAGTTGAGTTATCAGATTTCTATAATGTATTGGGACTAATTACATTAGGAGATGACGAAGTAAGTACAGGGAAATTACTTGATGCTTTAAAAGATATCAGTAAGAGATTCTTTGGAAAAGGAAAGAAAATAGGGGAATCAGTTGGAAAAATGCCAACTATACCTGAATCGATCTTAATCCCAAGAGAAGCTTTCTACAGTGAAAATAATAAAATTAAATTCTTAGAAAGCGAAGGAAAAATTTGTGCTGAGATGATTATGGCATATCCACCAGGAATTCCAGTAATCTATCCAGGAGAAAGAATTACAAGAGATATAATCACATATATTCAAAACTTAAAGGCAGCAAAACTTCACGTTCAAGGAATGGAAGACCCTGAGTTAGAGTATATTAAAGTTATAGATGAAGAAGATGCAGTATATTTATATACTGAAAAAATGAAAAATAAAATGTTTGCTGTTCCAATGAACTTAGGAGCAAATAAAGCAGGTATTGAATTTGGACCAGAAGTTTTAGAGGAGTACTTCCCAGATACATTTGGTGAGATGACTTATATAGATATTGAAAAGCAAAGAGAGAATTTTAATGAGTGGTCGTTAAAATATAAAAATACAATACTTAATACTTGTGAGAAGTTAGCAACAGCAGTAAACGAAGCAGTAAGAGATGGATATAGACCTATAACTATTGGAGGAGATCACTCAATAGCACTAGGATCAATATCAGGGGTAGCGTTAGAAAAAGAAGTTGGGGTAGTGTGGATTGATGCTCACGGAGATATGAATACTGATGAAACAACAATGTCAGGAAATATTCATGGAATGCCGTTAGCACTTTTACAAGGAGCTGGAGATAGAGATTTAGTAAATTGTTTCTATGAAGGAGCTAAAATTGACAGCAAAAATGTTGTAATTTTAGGAGCAAGAGATTTAGATGTAAAAGAAAGAGACGTTATTGAAGAGTTAGGAGTAAAAGTAATTCCTTATGATGAAGTTGTTCATAAAGGATTAGATAATGTTTTAGATGAGATAAGAGACTACTTAAAGATTGATAATATCCATATAAGTTTTGATGTGGATTCAGTTGATCCAGAGTTTGCTCCAGGAGTAAGTACACCAGTTAGAAATGGATTCACTCCAGAAGAGATGTTCAAAACATTTAGATTCTTATTTAAAAACTACTCTATAACATCAGTAGATATAGTAGAATACAATCCAGTAAACGATAAAAATGAGAAGACTATGAATTTTGTAAATGATTTAACGGAGTTTGTATTAAATCCAAACGTATAAGTATATAGAGGTGTGAGATGAAAAAGGCGGTATTAGCTAATTTAGAGCAGAATTATTCAACGTATAGTAAGAGTTTTAAAAAGATTGTGGACTTTATAAAACATAATCAGAGTATAGTATCATTTATTTCAATAAATGAGCTAGCTAAAGAGACAGGAACAAGTCCAGCTACAATAACAAGATTTTCAAAAAATTTAGGGTTTAAAGGTTATCCTGATTTCCAAAGAGTTTTTCAAAAAGATGTTGAAATATCAACTTCTCAAATGAAAGAGTTTAGAGAAGAGATTGACTCAATGTCAGGAGATGGAATACTATCTGAAATCATAACTACGAACATAGAGCTTTTAGAGGAGATAGATACTGTAGCTATAGAAGAGCAATTAGAAAAAGCTATGGAAATGATAAAAACTAGTAGAAAGTTATATATATTAGGAGCAAGAGGATCATATGCTCTAGCATACTATCTATATTTTATGTTAAAAGAATTAAGAGAAGATGTAGAGTTAATGATATCAGGAGCGTCTGATTTTACAGATAAGCTACTTTATTCAAGCCCGGATGATGTACTATTTACAATATCGTTCCATCCATATACAAACTTTACTTGTCAAGTAACTGAGTTTTTTAAAGAGCAAGGAAATAGAATAATTACTATGACTGATAAAAAAGATTCTGTATTAGGTAATATATCTGATTTAGTGATCACCACAAAAAATGGAGGAAAAGCTTATACTTTTGTTCCAGGTATAATTATTTTAAATGCTTTACTTTTAAAATTTGGAAAACAAAATAAAGAGGAAAGTATTGAAAGATTAGACAAACTAAAGAAAATAACAGATAGATTTAATATCTATCAAAGATAAAAAAAGAGAGCGAAAGCTCTCTTTTTTATCTTTGATATTTTAACTTTATAAATAGATTATCTAAACTTCTTAATATGAGACCAATTAAAAGCAGCGGAAATAAGTAGAACTTTGCTGAATAATCTACTATAGAGTTATTATTAGTTCTTTTCTTTTCTAACATTTTGATTTTGTTCACCCCTTTTATTTACAAAAGTAATTATATACCACTTTTTCCATTTATGCAAGAAATAAAAAATACTTGTTTTGAAAGGTGAATTGTGATAAAATGTTTAATCGAAAAGTGCTTTAAAATAAGTAAAGAAATACTAAAAAAGTAGAATACATTAACAAGGAGAAAAGAAATGAGTGAAAATTTAGAAAAAAGATACGGCTTTTCAGTAGCTTTTTCAATGGTTGTAGGAATTGTTATTGGAATTGGAATCTTCTTTAAAGCTGGTCAAATTTTAGTAGCAGCTAATATGAATCCAAAAATTGCAATTGCAGCTTGGGTGCTTGGAGGTATTATATCAATATTATCAGGTCTTACTGCAGCAGAAGTTGGAGCAGCTATTCCTGAAACAGGTGGTATGATTGCATGGATTAAGAAAATTTATGGAAAAAGAATAGCCTTTTTAGTTGGATGGGCTCAATTAATAATATATTTTCCAGCTTTAATAGGTTTAATTGCATATTATTTTGCAGTATTTACAGGAAATTTTTTAAATATAGATCCTAGTAATACTATGTTTTTAGGAGGAACAGCATTTGTTGCTATATCTTTCCTATTTGCAATAAATATATTTACTAAAAATGTAGGTGGAAAAATTCAAACACTAGCTACAGTAGCTAAAATTGTACCACTATTATTGATAACTATATTTGGATTTTTATCTGGAGATAATTCATCTGGAATGTTTTATATGACAGAGATTACAAGAGAAGCTACATCTTCATCACCTTTAGTTTTATTAGGATTATCATTAGTGCCAATTATGTTTGCTTTTGATGGATGGATATATGTTGGAACAATTGCAGGAGATTTAAAAAATGTAAAAAAAGATCTTCCTAGAGCAATTATATTAGGATTAGGATTTATAGCGATATTTTATGTGGCATTAAACCTAGCACTATTAAACGTATTCACAGCAGAGGAGATTGTAAAAGTTGGAATGTTTGGAGTAGCTACAAAATTATTTGGACCAATGGGAGCTAAGTTTATATTCTTAGGAATTATGATATCAGCATTTGGTGGACTAAATGGTATGATATTAGCATCAACAAGAATACCGTATACTTTAGCAATAGAGGGACACCTTCCAAAGAAGGAGTTTTTTGCTAAAATAGATGATAAACATAAACAACCTATAAATTCTTCAGTAGTTATGTATCTATTATCAGTTTTCTTCTTAATAGCTATGATTATAACAGGAAATCCAGATGTATTTGGTGATATTCCAGTAGCATTATTTTGGTTATTCTACTGTTTAGTATTTTTAGGATTATTTATTTTAAGAAAAAATGAACCAAATTTAGAAAGACCATACAGAGTTCCATTCTATCCAGTTGTGCCAATACTTGCATTAATAGGTGGAGCATCAATATTTATTTATGCAGCTATATCAAATCCAACGTATATGGCAGTATCAGTGGCATTAACTTTAACAGGTCTTTTTGTTTATAGAGAAAATTAATAAGATATAAAAAAAGGTTGCTTTAAAGCAACCTTTTTTTATTTATAGGAAAGTTAATCCTAACATAATAATGATACCAGAGTAAATTGTAATAATTACTCCATATCCCATAATATCTTTTGCACCTAACTTAGCAATACCTAAGGCAGGTAGAGCCCAGAACGGTTGAATCATATTAGTCCAAGCATCTCCCCAAGCTATAGCCATTCCAGTTTTTGCTGTTGAAACTCCAAGTTCCACACTTGCTGGCATCATAATAGGAGCCTGAACAGCCCATTGTCCACCACCAGAAGGAACAAAGAAGTTTACAATTCCAGCACTTAAAAAAGTTAAGCTTGGGAATGAAAGAGCTGTAGATGAGCTTATAAAACTTTGTGATATAATACCTGCTAAAGAAGCGCCATCACTATTTTGTCCAACCATCATTCCCATAATTCCAGCATAAAAAGGAAATTGTAATATAATTCCAGCTGCTCCTTTACATGCATTTCCAAAAGCTAAAAGAAGATTTTTAGGAGTTTTATGAGCAATTATAGCAGTAACTAAAAAAATCATATTAACAATATTAAGATTCAAATCAAATCCCTTTTGAAGAAAATATCCAATTATATATGTATATCCAAGAACACCAATTAAAATGTTAACAACTGGACTATTTTCAATTTTGTCAGCAGGAGTCATTTCAGTTTTATCAAAAGTAACCGATTGTACATCATCTTCTAATAACGTAGGATCAACTTGAAAAACATCCTCTTTATTTTTAGGGTGCATAGCAGCATTTAATAAAGGAAGCGTAAATAATAAAGTAAAAAGAATGATTAAGTTATATGATGAAAATAGAGTTTGAGATGTACTAATTCCTTTATCTAAAGCTCCAGCAGTAGCTTTTGAAAGGTTTCCAGAAGCTAAAGTAAGAGGAATAGATCCAGAAATTCCTCCATGCCATAACAAGAAACCAGAGTAAGCAGAAGCAATAAGAAGACGATAGTCAACACCTTTAATTTTCTTTGCAATCTCTTTAGCATAGATTGCTCCAATAACAAGTCCAAATCCCCAGTTTAAAATACAAGCTACTCCAGATACAAAAGTAACATACATAATAGCTTGAATAGGAGATTTTGGAAGATTAGAAAGCTTATCTAAGATTCTTTTGAAAAAAGGAGCAGTTGCTAAAGTATGACCTGTTACAAGAACCATAACCATTTGCATAGAAAAAGCTAAAAGAGACCAAACACCATTACCCCAATGCATAGCTATTTGGAAAGGTGATTGTTTAGTCATTATAGTTGCAGCAATAAAAACAATAAAAGTAAGGATTGCTGCAAAAAGGAAAGCATCAGGAAGATACTTTTGCATTATAGTAACACAAAGTTGAGTGAATTTTTCAAAAAGATTAAACTGTTTATTTTTAACTGTATTATCCAATTTTCATACCCCCATATCTTATTTAAAAAAGCAAAGGATATTTTTTATCCTTTGCTTTAAAGTGGTAACTTTTAAGGTTTATTTTTCAGCTTTTGCTTTTCTAATCTCTTCAACTAAATAAGTTGCTGTTTTTCCTAAATCAGTTACTAATCCTAAATCTGCTACTCCAAAAATAGGTGCCGCTTTATCCTTATTTATAGCTATTATGTACTCTGACTCTTCCATTCCAGCTAAGTGCTGTATTGCTCCAGAGATTCCAAATGCAAAGTATACATCTGGTCTAACTGTTTTTCCTGTTTGTCCAACTTGTCTATCGTGGCTTACTATTCCAGCATCAACTAACGCTCTAGAAGCCGCGGCTACTCCACCAAGTTCATTTGCAAGAAGTTCTAAGTTGTCAAATCCACCTTGAGCTCCAACTCCTCTTCCTCCTGAAACTAGTATTTTAGCCTCTGTAATATCTACTTTTGCTTTTGCTTCTTTTATTATATTTAAAACTTTTACTTTCATTTTTGAATAATCAAAGTTAACTTTGAAATCTGTAATTTTTCCATCTCTATTCTCATCTTTTGATAATCTTGTCATAACTCCAGGTCTAACCGTTGACATTTGAGGTCTATGATCAGGACAGATGATAGTGGCCATTAAGTTTCCACCAAAAGCTGGTCTTGTCATTAAAAACTCTCTATTTTCTCCAATTTCTAACATTGTACAATCAGCTGTAAGTCCTGTTTCAATTCTAGATGAGATTCTAGGTCCTAAATCTCTTCCAAGTGTAGTTGCTCCAATTAATACAATCTCAGGTTTTCTTTCGTTAATAACTGCTGAAAAGGCTTGTGTATAAGCTTCAGTATCATATATTGCTAACTCTTTTGAATCAACTACTACAACTTCGTCAGCACCATAAGCAACTAACTCTTTAGCTAAATTTTGGATGTTATATCCTAAAAGTACAGCTGTAACTTTCTCATCAAGAGATTTAGCTAACTCTTTTCCTTTACCGATTAACTCTAATCCAACATTTTGTAGTACTCCCTCTCTTTGCTCAGCAAAAACAAGGATCCCTCTATATTCATTTAAATTCATGACATTCTCCTTCTTTAAAATTTTAGATTATAAATTTTTCCTTTAATTTTTCAACAATAATTTTCGCTGCTTCTTGAGGGTCAACTTCATAAAGTTGTCCAACTGCTTTAACACCTTTAGTAAATGATTTTTTAACTTTTGTTGGAGAACCTTTAAGTCCTAATTTTTCTTCGTCTATATCAGATAATCTATCTACTCCCCAAACTTCAACCTCTTTATTGAAAGCTTCTACAATGTTTTTAACGTTCATGTATCTTGGTTTATTTGCTTCTGCTAAGATTGTCATTAAACAAGGTTTTTGAACTTGAAGTAACATGTATCCCTCTTCAGTAGCTCTTTTTACTTCAAATGTATCTTTTCCATCAAACTTAATATCATTTACATATGTAATTTGTGGAAGGTTTAAAAACTCGGCAATTTGTGGCCCAACTTGTGCAGTATCTCCATCAATAGCTTGTCTTCCTGCAATAATAAGATCGTAATCTAACTCTTTTAAAGCTGCTGATATTGCATGAGATGTAGCTAATGTATCAGCTCCAGCAAATTTTCTATCAGTTAAAAGTATCGCTCTATCTACTCCCATAGCAATAGCTTCTCTTAAAGCTGAATCAGCTTGAGGAGGTCCCATTGTTATAGCAGTAACGTGAGCTCCAAATTTATCTTTTAATCTTAATGCTTCTTCTAATCCACCTTTATCATCTGGATTTATGATACTAGGTACTCCATCTCTAATAAGAGTTCCTTTAACAGGATCTAATCTAATCTCTGTAGTATCAGGTACTTGTTTTATACATACAACTATTTTCATTCTGTTTAATCCTCCTAATTTACTTTAGTAATGATCCTGCGATAACCATTCTTTGAACTTCTGAAGTTCCCTCATAAATCTCAGTAATTTTAGCATCTCTCATCATTCTCTCAACAGGATACTCTCTTGTATATCCATATCCTCCATGAAGTTGAACAGCTTTTGTTGTTACATCCATAGCTGTTTCAGCAGCAAATAGTTTTGCTGTAGCAGCATCAACTGAGTAGTTTTCTTTTCTAGATTTTTTCCAAGCAGCTTTGTAAACTAGGTGTTTTGAAGCTTCCACTTTTGCATACATATCAGCAATTTGGAACTGTGTATTTTGGAATTGAGAAAGAGCTCTTCCAAATTGTTTTCTCTCTTTTACATATTTAATAGTTTCATCTAAAGCTCCACCAGCAATTCCAAGAGCTTGAGCAGCAATTCCAATTCTTCCTCCATCAAGAGTCATCATTGCAATTTTAAATCCTTTTCCAATAGCTCCAACTAAGTTTTCCTTTGGAATTCTACAATCTTCAAAGATTAACTCACAAGTAGCTGAACCTTTAATTCCAAGCTTTTTCTCTTTTTTACCTACAGAGAATCCAGGAGTATCAGCTTCAACTATGAAAGTAGAGATACCTTTTAAACCAGCTGATTTATCAGTCATGGCAAATATAATATAAACGTGAGCATATCCAGCATTTGTTATGAATATTTTAGAACCGTTTAATACCCACTCATTAGTTTTTTCATCAAACCAAGCAGTAGTTTGTTGTCCAGCAGCGTCAGTACCAGCGTTTGGTTCAGTTAAACCAAAAGCACCAATCCATTCACCAGAAGCCATTTTAGGAAGATACTTTTGCTTTTGCTCCTCAGTTCCAAACTCTAAAATAGGAGCAACTCCTAAAGATGTATGAGCAGAAAGGATAACTCCAGTAGTACCACAAACTTTTGAAAGCTCTTCAACAGCCATAGTATACATAATTTGGTCTCCACCAGCACCACCGTATTGAGTAGGAATAACAATTCCCATAAGACCAGTTTTACTCATTTTTTCAACAGTTTCAACAGGGAATCTCTCTTCCTCATCAATTTCAGCAGCAAGAGGTTTAACTTCATTTTCAGCAAAAGCTGTAATCATTTGCTTAAAAAGTTCTTGCGATTTAGTTAATGTAAAATCCATTTATTTCCTCCTAATATATTTTATTGAACATTTTTTACTATTATTGCAGTCCCCATTCCTCCACCGATACAAAGACTTGCTAAACCATATTCAGATTTTCTTTTTTTCATTTCATGTACAAGGGTAGTTAGTATTCTAGCTCCACTAGCACCAACAGGGTGTCCTAAAGCAATTGCACCACCGTTAACATTAGTTTTATCGTTAAACCAAGCAGGGTCTATTGAATACATTTCACAAAGCTCTTTCATAACTCCAAGAGATTGAACTGCAAAAGCTTCATTAAGTTCTAAGATATCCATATCTTCTAATTTCATTCCAGTTTTATCTAAAACATTTTTTATAGCTGGAACAGGTCCAAGCCCCATAACTAAAGGATCAACTCCTCCTTGTCCAACTCCAACAATCTCAACTAAAGGAGTTAAGTTATATTTTTTAACAGCTGATTCAGAAGCTATAAGTAAAATCGCAGCTCCATCATTTATACCAGAAGCGTTTCCAGCTGTAACAGAACCATCTTTTTTGAATGCAGGTCTAAGTTGAGAAAGCTTTTCTAAAGATGTTTTTCTATTTGGATATTCATCTGTATCAACAACTATTGTTTCTTTTCTATCCTTTACTTCAATAGGAACAATCTCATCTTTGAAACGTCCACTATCAATTGCAGTAATTGCCTTTTGTTGAGACTCTATAGAAAAATGATCTTGCTCTTCTCTAGAGATATTATGCTTTTCAGCTATATTTTCAGCAGTTATTCCCATGTGAATTCCATGGAAAGCATCTGTTAAAGCATCTAAAATCATATGATCTTTAGCTAAAGAATCTCCCATTTTAATTCCTGTTCTGATGTTGTGATTAAGTAGATGTGGAGCTTGTGACATAGATTCAGTTCCACCTGCTAAAATAAGAGAAGCTTCACCAGATTTTATAATTTGATATGCTGACATAACAGCTTTCATTCCACTTCCGCAGATAATATTTAAAGAGTAAGCTGGAACTGAGTAAGGAACTCCTCCTCTAATAGCTGATTGTCTTCCAACTCCTTGAGCATGTCCAGCAGATAAAACATTTCCAATAATAACTTCATCTAAGTTATTAGGATCAACTTTAGTTTCTTCAAGAATATTTTTTATAACTTCTCCAGCTAAATGGCTTGGAGATATTTTGTTTAAAGAACCTAAAAAAGATCCAATGGGAGTTCTTTTTGCAGCTACAATATAGATTTTTTCCATTTATTTAAAAACCTCCTAGTAAATTTATACTTCCATAACTTTTAAATCTTCATCAATAATTAAAGTAGCTTCAGTAGAGTTTTTAATATCCTCAATAGATGAGTATGGACTAAGTTCTTTTAAAATAATACCTTTATCAGTAACTTCCATAACACCTTTTTCTGTAATAATCATATTAACTTCACTAGCGGCTGTAAGAGGTAACGTACAGTTTTTTAAGATTTTTGGAGCTCCTTTAGCTGTATGTTCCATAGCAATAATAACTTTTTTAGCTCCCACAACTAAATCCATAGCTCCTCCCATTCCAGGAACCATTTTCCCAGGAACCATCCAGTTTGCTAGGTTTCCTTTTTCATCAACTTGTAAAGCTCCTAAAACAGTGGCATCTACATGCCCACCACGAATGATTCCAAATGATGTGAAGCTATCAAAGAAACATCCCCCAGGAGCAATAGTAACTAATGATCCTCCTGCATTAGATATTCTACAATCCTTTTCAGCTTCACAAGGAGTAGGCCCCATACCAATTAAACCATTTTCAGATTGTAGTGCAACATATATAGAATCGGGGATATAGTTAGCAACTTCTGTAGGTAATCCAATTCCTAAATTAACTACGTCTCCATCTTTAAATTCTTTAGCAACTCTTCTAGCTATAATCTCTCTAACTCTTTCTTTTGTAAGTTCCATTTATCTTCCTCCCTTAACGATATAGTCCACAAATATTCCTGGAATAACCACTTCGTTAGGATCTAAGCATCCATCAATAATTTCTTCAGCTTCAACAATTACTGTATCAGCAGCAGTAGCCATTATAGTATTAAAGTTTCTAGTTGAACCGTGAAATGATACGTTTCCAAAAGAATCAACTTTTGTTCCGTAAATAAGTGCTACATCAGCTCTTAATGGTTTTTCAAGAAGATATTTCTTTCCATCTACTTCAATAACCTCTTTTCCCTCTTGAACAACAGTTCCAATTCCAGTTGGAGTTAAAATCCCACCAAGTCCAGCTCCAGCAGCTCGAATTCTTTCAGCAAGAGTTCCTTGAGGAACTAGCACAACTTCCATTTCACCACTATGCATCTGTTTACCAGTTTCAGGATTAGTACCAATGTGAGATACAATAGCTTTTTTAATTCTTTTGTTAACAACAAGCTTTCCTCTTTCAAAATCTGGAAAACTTGTATCATTGGCAATAAGAGTTAAGTCCTTAGTACCATTTTCCAATAATTTTTCGATAACCTCCTTAGGAGAGCCACACTTTAAAAAACCTCCAGTCATAAGAGATGAACCGTCTTTAATAAGTGATGCTGCAAAATCAACAGAGACCAATTTTTTCATAACTTCACTCCTTTGTTTAAGTTAGCAAGTACATACTTGCCTATTTTCAGTATGAATATATACCTCATATAGAAAGTAAAAGTCAATAGTGAAATAAAAAATATTTTTTTTCGAACATAAAAAAGGTGTTACAAACATATAATTAGAGAGAGTTTTTTAAAATAAAAAAATATTTTTATTTTTCCAAAAAATATTTGACAAAAGAGTCAAAAGTAAGGTATATATTGGGATAACATTTAAAAATATGGGCAGAACTGGAGGAATGATGAAAACACGGGATAAAATTTTAGATTGTGCACAAAGACTCTTTTCAGAAGAGGGATTTGATAAAGTTTCAACAAAACGTATTGCCAAGGAAGCAGAGTGTAATGAAGTTACTATTTTTAGATTGTTTGGAACTAAAAATAGAGTTTTAGAGGAGATAATAAATAAATTTGTAGAGGAGAGTAAAATTATTCGTTCTTTACACGAAAGTTTAACGGGAGAGCTAGAACAAGATATAGCTAAAAGTATATTACTTTATCAAAATTTCTTACATCAACATGAGATAATTTTTAGACTTCAACTAAAATTGTCAGATAGTGAGAATCAAAAATTTCTTAGAACAATTGATTTTAAAAACTACTTAGTAGATCATTTTATTGGAGTTTTTCACGAACATAAAATTCATTATTCTCCTGAAATTTTTGTAAATGATATGTTAAGTAGTGTAATGGGTAGTTTTCTTTTAAAAATTTTAACGCAGGGAAAATTCACAGGAGAAAGGGATGGGCATTTTTTAAGTGAAAAAATTAAATTTTATCAAAATTCAATTAATCAATATAAAAAAACTGAGTAAAGAAAAGTAAAAAAGAGAAAACCCTAAAAGCAGGTTTTCTCTTTTTTTATTAGTATTTATAGAATCCTTCACCAGATTTTCTTCCAAGTTTTCCAGCTCTAACCATTTTCTTTAAAAGTGAGTGAGCTCTATACTTAGGGTCTCCAAACTCTGTAGCTAAAACATCCATAATTGCTAAAACAACATCAAGTCCAACTAAATCTCCTAAAGCTAGTGGTCCAATTGGGTGATTTGCACCGTATTTCATAGCGTTATCAATATCTTCAGCAGTAGCAACACCATCAGCTAAAATTCCAATAGCTTCGTTAATCATAGGAATTAAAACTCTATTTACAACAAATCCAGGAGCTTCTTCACATAAAACAGGTTCTTTTCCAAGTTCTTTAGAAAGTTTTAAAATAGTTTCATAAACTTCTTGACTTGTAGTATAGCCTTTAATAATTTCAATAAGCTTCATAACAGGAGCAGGATTGAAGAAGTGCATTCCTATAACTCTTTCAGGATGCTTTGTAGCACACGCAATCTCAGTTATAGAAAGCGAAGATGTATTAGTTGCAAATATAGCTTTCTCAGAACAGATTTCATCTAATTTAGAAAATAATTCTTTTTTAATATTCATTCTTTCAGATACAGCTTCAATAACTAAATCAGCATCTTTTGCATCAGCAATATTTGAAGTTGTATGGATCTTTGCTAAAATCTCATTTTTTCTATCCTCTGTAATTTTCTCTTTTTCAACTAACTTACTTAAACTTTTTACAAAACCTTTTTTTGCTTTTTCAAGAGCTTCAGCACAAATGTCTGTCATTAAAACCTCATGACCACCCGTTGCAAAAACTTGAGCAATACCACTTGCCATAACTCCAGCACCTACAATAAATACTTTCATTGTTCCTCCTTATAACTTTTGTATAGTTTATTTGTTAATAAAGTTTGCTTTTCTTTTTTCTAAAAATGCAGACATACCCTCTTTTTGATCCTCTGTTGAGAAACAAAGTCCAAATAAGCTGCTTTCAATGAACATTGACGTAGTTTCATCCACTTGAATTCCTTTATTTATAGCTTCTTTTGAATACTGAACTGCCAATTTAGCATTAGAACTAATTTTATTTGCCATATTTAGTGCATATTCCATAAGTTTATCATGCTCAATAACTTGATTAACTAAACCGATAGATTTAGCTTCTTGAGCATCAATAATATTACCTGTATATATAAGCTCTTTAGCTTTAGCTAGACCAACTAATCGAGGAAGTCTTTGAGTTCCACCTGAACCTGGAGTAATACCAAGTGTAACCTCAGGTTGCCCAAGTTTTGCTTTATCAGAAGCAATTCTAATATCACAAGACATAGCAAGTTCGCATCCACCACCAAGAGCAAATCCATTAATAACAGCAATAACAACTTTATTGATATTTTCCACTGCATTAAAAGCATTTGTACCTAAAATACCGAATTCTTTAGCCTCTTTTGTACTTAAATCTTTCATAAAAGAGATGTCAGCTCCTGCCACAAAAGAACGCCCCTCACCTGTTAGTAAAATAACATCAATCTCATCATTTTTTTCTAACTGAGAAAAGCACTGGTGAATCTCTTTGTAAGTTTCTTCGTTTAAAGCATTTAAAGATTCAGGTCTGTTAATTTTAACTATACAGATTTTTCCATGAATTTCAGTTAAAAGATTTTTAAATACCATTTTTTCCTCCTTGTTACACAAATTGTAGTTAAAAAATACTTAACGAGACCCTTATTACCTCATAAAAGTTAAATTTGTCAAATTTTTTTATTTTAAAAAAATTTTTTAATGACCAGAAGTGTCTGCAATAGGAAGTTTTAGTACTAAAACAAAACTTAGTAAAAGAAAAAAGTTTTAAATTACTATTGACTTAGAAAAAAACGTGAGGTATATATAGCTACTGACAAAACTAAAGTAAGCACTCACTTACATCCTACTTGAAAAATTTATGAGAAATTAAACATTCTAGGAGGAAAATATGGGAACGGTAACGGCGATAATAAAGCTTAGTCCAGTTTTAGTTTTGGCAGGACTAATGATGAGTGGGTATGATGCATTATTAGCAGCACCTTTAGCAACAGTATATGCAGCACTTGTAGCATCACTTGTGGCAAAGAAAAAAATAAGTGATATTATAGATGCTTGTATAAAAAATGCAAGAGAGATGCAAATAGCCTTTTTTATCCTAATGATGGCATATGCAATGGCAGAAGCTTTTATGTCAACAGGAGTTGGAGCTTCTATAATTAACATAGCTTTAGGGTTTGGATTAACAGCTAGAACTGTTGCAGTAGTTGGAGTTATAGTAACATCGATTCTATCAATTGCTACAGGAACAAGTTGGGGAACGTTTGCAGCATGTGCACCAATATTCTTATGGCTAAACCATATAGTTCAAGGAAATATGTTCTTAACTTTAGCAGCAATAGCTGGCGGAGCATGTTTTGGAGATAACATTGGTCTTATATCAGATACAACAATAGTAAGTTCTGGAATTCAAAGAGTTGAAGTTGTAAAAAGAATAAGACATCAAGGGGTTTGGTCAGGTTTAGTACTTGTGTGTGCAGTAATAACTTTCTATGTAGTGAGTGTTGCTATGGGATTACCAACAGAGGTTGGAAGTCCAGTTGAGGCTATAAATCAAATACCTGAATCAGCATGGGCCGCTCTAGCAGAAAAAAGAGAGAGTGCAGTAGCATTGCTTAATCAAGTTAAAAGTGGAGTACCTTATTATATGGTTATTCCTCTAATTCTAGTTTTAGTTTCAGCATTTAAAGGAGTAAATACACTATTATGTTTATTCCTTGGAATTTTTGCATCTTTTGTATGTGGAACTTTTGCTGGAACTGTTGAAAGTCCATCAGCGTTTTTAGATCTAATCTACACAGGATTTGAAGGAGCAGGATCTTGGGTTATCGTAATGATGATGTGGGTTGCAGCATTTGGTGGAATAATGAAAATTATGGATGCCTTCAGACCGGTATCGATTCTTATTAAAAGGATTTCTGGAAATGTTAGACAACTTATGTTTTACAATGGTGTTTTATCAGTATTAGGAAACGCTGCTTTAGCAGATGAAATGGCACAAATTGTGACTATAGGACCAATTATAAAAGAACTTGTTGAAAAAAATGTAAAAGGAAGTCCACAAGATATTGAGACTTTAAGACTTAGAAACGCAACATTTAGTGATGCATTAGGAGTTTTTGGATCTCAACTAATTCCATGGCACGTTTACATAGGGTTCTACTTAGGAATTGCAAATGCAGTGTATCCTTTAGCATCATTTACAGCAATGAGTATTATAAAGTTTAACTTTATGGCTTACATAGCTGTTGGAAGTATTTTAATACTTACTTTAACAGGGCTTGATAGATTTATTCCAAGATTTGCGTTACCATCAGAGCCAAATGTGCAGTTAGCAGGAGAAAACGAAGAGGTAGAAGTAGCAGCAGAAACAGAAGAGTTAGCATAATAAAAAACATGTGAAGGAGAGATAGGAGTTATGACAAAATCAATGATAAGATTAAGAATGAGTTCAGCAGATGCTCATTATGGTGGAAATTTAGTAGACGGAGCAAGAATTTTACAGTTATTTGGAGACGTAGCAACAGAGCTACTTATAAAGCATGATGGGGATGAAGGTTTATTCAAGGCTTATAGTGAGGTAGAGTTCATGGCTCCTGTATATGCTGGAGATTATTTAGAGGTTGTAGGAGAGATTACAAAAGTTGGGAATACTTCAAGAGCTATGAGTTTTGAAGCTAGAAAAGTAATTATTCCAAGAGCTGATATTTGTGATTCAGCAGCAGATTTTTTAGAAGAACCTATTGTAGTGTGTAAAGCAGTTGGTACTTGTGTTGTTCCAAAAGCTGTTCAGAGAAAGGGGTAGACTATGGAAAAGTTGATAATAACAGCAGCAATTTGTGGTGCTGAAGTAACAAAAGAACACAATCCAGCTGTACCGTATACAGTAGAAGAGATTGCTAGAGAAGCTTACAGTGCATATAAAGCGGGAGCGAGTGTTATCCATCTTCATGTTAGAGAGGACGATGGAACTCCAACTCAAAGAAAAGAAAGATATGATGAGTGCATAAAAGCTATAAAAGAGAGATGTCCAGATGTAATAGTTCAACCTTCTACAGGGGGGTCAGTGGGGATGACCTCAGCTGAAAGATTGGAGCCAGTTGATTTAAAACCAGAGATGGCAACATTAGATTGTGGAACATTAAACTTTGGTGGCGACGAAATTTTTGTGAACACTGAGAATATGATTAAAGAGTTTGGAAAAAAGATGATAGATTTGGGTGTTAAGCCAGAGGTTGAAGTTTTTGATAAATCAATGATAGACATGGCAATTAGATTGTGCAAAAAAGGATTTATTAAAGAGCCGATTCACTTTAGTTTTGTAATGGGAGTAAATGGTGGAATTTCTGGAGATTTAAGAGATTTCATATTTTTAAAAGAGAGCATACCTTGTGGATCTACATATTCAGTTGCTGGAATTGGAAGATTTGAATTCACTCTTGCGGCGGCTTCTATAATATCAGGAGGTCACGTAAGAGTTGGATTTGAAGACAATGTATATATTGAAAAAGGTGTATTAGCAAAAAGTAATGGTGAATTAGTTGAAAAAGTTGTAAGACTTGCAAAGGAGTTTGGAAGAGAGATTGCAAATCCAACTGAGGCAAGAAAAATATTAGGTTTAAATTAAGGAGGATATTATGAAAAAGGGATGCAAATTTGGAACACACAGAGTAATAGAGCCTGTTGGATCATTACCACAAGGAGCATTAAAAATATCTAATGATATGGAGATTATGTCAAATGAAGTATTAATTAATGTACAAACTCTAAATATTGATTCAGCTAGTTTTACACAAATTAAAGAAGCATGTAATAAAGATGAGAAAAAAATGGCAGAGATGATTGAAAGTATCGTAGCAGAGAGAGGAAAAATGCAAAATCCTGTTACAGGGTCAGGAGGAATGTTAATTGGAACTATTGAAAAAATAGGACCAGATTTCCCGGATAAAAACTTAAAGGTTGGAGATAAAATAGCAACTTTAGTTTCTCTTTCGTTAACGCCTTTAAAAATAGAGAAGATTAAAAAGATTAATATTTCAAATGATCAAGTAGACGTAGATGCAAAAGCAATTTTATTTGAAAGTGGAATATATGCTGTTTTACCAAATGATGTTCCTGAAAAATTAGCACTTGCAGCACTAGATGTAGCTGGAGCACCTGCTCAAGTTGAAAAGTTAGTTAAAGAGGGAGATACAGTTTGTATAATTGGTGGAGGAGGAAAATCAGGAATCCTTTGCTGTTATCAAGCTATGAAAAATGTAGGGAAAACTGGAAAAGTTATAGTATTTGAATATTCAGAAGCAAATGCTCAAAGAATTAGAGACTTAGGACTTGCTCATGCTGTATTAGTAGGAGACGCAACAAAGCCAGTAGAAATCTATAATAAAATAAATGAAATCACAAATGGGGAGTTATGTGATGTTGTAATAAATAACGTAAATGTTCCTGGAACAGAGATGTCATCAATATTAATAACAAAAGATGATGGAGTAGTTTACTTCTTCTCAATGGCCACATCATTTACAAAAGCTGCTTTAGGAGCAGAGGGTGTAGGTAAAGATGTAACTATGATAGTTGGAAATGGATATACAAAAGGACATGCTAATTTAACTTTAGAAATTATAAGAGAATCAAAATCAATTAGAGAGTTGTTTGAAAAGCTATACGTTTAATTAAAAAATTTATTAAAAAATAAAAAAGGTTTCGATAGAAAATTTTGGAGGAGTTTATCAATGATGAATTTGAGAGAAAGATTTAACGTAACAGATGAGCAGTGGAATGACTGGAGATGGCAAGTTAGAAATAGAATAGAGACTTTAGAGCAACTTGAAAGTTTAATGACATTAACAGAGCAAGAGAAAGAGGGGATTAAAAAGTCTTTAGAAACTATTAGAATGGGAATTACTCCATACTATTTAAGTATAATGGATCCTAATGATCCTAAGTGCCCAGTTAGAATGCAAGCAGTACCATCTATAAATGAGCTACATAAATCAGCGGCAGATCAATTGGATCCACTTCATGAAGATGGGGACTCACCTGTTCCAGGATTAACTCATAGATATCCAGATAGAGTATTACTTTTAGTAACTGATATGTGTTCGATGTATTGTAGACACTGCACAAGAAGAAGATTTGCAGGGCAAACAGACCATGCTTTACCAATGGAAAGAATTGAAAAAGCTATTGAATATATAAGAAATACACCTCAAGTAAGAGATGTACTACTTTCTGGAGGAGATCCATTACTTTTATCTGATGAGAACTTAGAGCATATCATTAGTAAATTAAGAGAGATTCCTCACGTTGAAATTGTAAGAATTGGATCAAGAACTCCAGTTGTTATGCCTCAAAGAATAACTCCAGAACTTTGTAACATGTTAAAAAAATACCACCCAATCTGGTTAAATACTCACTTTAATCACTCTAAAGAGATAACTCCAGAAGCAATTAAAGCTTGTAATATGCTAGCAGATGCAGGAGTTCCTTTAGGAAATCAATCAGTTTTATTAAAAGGAGTAAACGATTGTGTGCATATAATGAAAGATTTAGTTCACAACTTAGTTAAAATGAGAGTTAGACCATACTACATCTATCAATGTGACTTATCAATGGGAATTGAGCACTTTAGAACACCTGTATCTAAGGGTATTGAAATCATTGAAGGATTAAGAGGTCATACATCAGGATATGCAGTGCCTACATTTGTTGTAGATGCTCCAGGTGGAGGTGGAAAAACTCCAGTTATGCCAAACTACATAATCTCTCAATCTCCAGATAAAGTTGTTCTTAGAAACTTTGAGGGAGTAATCACAACATATACTCAACCTACAAACTATGAGAATACTTGTGAATGTGATGTTTGTAAAGGTGAAACAAAGAAAAAACAAGTTGGAGTTGCAGGACTTATGAGTGGATGTGAAGAGACTTTAGAGCCAAGACAACTTGATAGAAAACAAAGAAACGCTCATTAATATATAGAAAGCTTGAAAGGAGAGAATCATGCCCTTTATAAAAGATATAAAAAATTATAAAAGCATAGCAACTATTGGATTAGAAAAAAATGTTGGTAAGACAGAAACTATGAATTATATCTTAAAAAGATTGAAGGATGAAGGGGTTACAACAGCCGTTACCTCAATAGGAATAGATGGAGAAACAGTTGACATAGTGACAGATACATCAAAACCTGAAATAACAATCTATGAAGGGATGATTTTTGTAACTAGTGAAAAACACTATATAAAAAAGAGATTTCAAGCTGAAATTTTAGATGTTAGTGAAAAATCCACTGCTCTAGGGCGTCTTGTAACAGCAAGAGCCCTAGGAGAGGGAAAAGTTTTACTATCTGGACCATCTAATGGAACTTGGGTAAAAGATATTATAGAGGAAGTTCTAGAAAAAGGTGTAGACAGTGTATTAGTAGATGGGGCCCTATCACGTTTAAGTGTGGGGTCTCCTATTATTACAGAGGGAATAGTTCTATCAACAGGAGCGGCAGTTTCTATTAATAGTAAAGAGGTTATAAAAAAAACAAAGCATGTTATAAATCTTTTAAAATTAGATAGTTTAGAGAGGGAAAGAAAAGAGAAAATAATAGATTTAGAGGATGGAATTTATAAAATTATATGGGAAAAAGATATTATAAATAAACTACCAATTAAATCAATACTAAATTTTTCACAGTTGGAAGAAAATATATTTCAAGAGAATTGTTCTCTTTATATAACAGGAGTTTTAACAGAAAGATTTATAGAGAGCTTAACAAAGCAGAGTTTTTTAAAAAACATAGAGATAGTTGTAAAAGATTTTACCAAAGTATTTGTATCTGGAGAGATACTAAGTAGATTTATAAGAAAAGGTGGGAAATTAAAGGTATTATTAAAAACAAAACTAGTAGCAATAACAGTTAATCCAGTGGCTCCAACAGGGCAGATATTAGATTCAAAGGAGCTCATAAAAGCTATAGAGGAGTTTACAGAGGTACCTGTTGTTAATCTAAGGGAGGAAGGTTATGAACTTTGAAAAAATAGGATTTGATTATATAATTGACACCTTAGATATAGTTAGTAGATTGGGAAAAAGAACATTAAAAAGTGTTGAGTTTTCAAAAGATATTTTGAAATTGGAAAAAGAGTTTGAAAATTTACAAAGTGTAATAACTCTTTTAGAAAATAATCCCAAGATTTATACTACACTAAAGAGAAAATTATCAGCATTAAAAGATATTGAGAGTATTATAAATAGATTGTCTAATGGATATATATTAGATGATGTTGAACTTTTTGAAATTAAAATTTTTTCCATGATCTCCCAAGAGATATATGAAATTTTGAGTGAAAATTATAAATTTTTAGCTCCTCAAAATTTGGAAAAAGTAATTGATATATTGGATCCAGATAAACTTAGAATAGCAAGTTTTCATATATATAGTTCCTACTCCATAGAATTATCTGAAGTTAGAAAAGCAATAAAAGAAACTAAAGATGAGACATTATATGAAACTGAGATGCAGTTGGAAGATGATGTAAGAAAGGTTATTAGTAGGAAATTATCAAACTATAATCAAGTTTTAAAAAGTTCTATAAAAAGATTAGGATATTTAGATTTAATTTTAGCAAAAGCACACCAAGCTCAGAAATTAAATTTAGTGAAACCTATATTTACAAATAAAACTGAGATTAAAGGTGTTTTCAATCCAAAGGTTTTAAAAATATTAGAGGATAAAGACAAGACATACCAAAAGGTTGATATAACATTGCACAATGGCGTGACAGTTATAACTGGAGCAAATATGTCTGGAAAAACTCTTACATTGAAAACTTTAGGATTGGTACAAAATATGGCACAAATGGGATTTTATATTCCAGCAATAGAGGGAAAAATACAACTTGTTGATGAGATATGCTTATCAATTGGAGATACTCAATCTTTAGAAGAGGGACTATCATCTTTTGCAGCAGAGATGTTAGAGATAGATAGAATAGTTAAAAAGATAAAAAAAGGTGTAAGGCCTCTTGTCTTAATAGATGAATTAGCAAGAACGACTAATCCACAAGAAGGTAGAGCTCTTTTAAAAAGTGTAATAACGATTCTTAATAATTATTTTATAGAGTCTGTAATAACAACTCATTATGATCAAGTTGGAGAAGATGTTGTAAAGCTAAGAGTTAAAGGGATTAAAAAAACAGAAATAGAAGAGGATGTAAACTGTAAAAATATTGAAGATTATATAGATTACTCTCTAATTGAAGTAGATGATGATAGTGTTCCAGAAGAAGCATTGACAATAGGAAAACTATTAAAAATAGATGAAGATATTATAAATAACGCATATAAGTATTTATAAGGAGGACGTTAATGTTTAAAAGTAAGTTAGGTTTAGATTTTAATAAGGTAGATAAAGCTAGAGGACTAGCTAAAGATATAGCAGTAGATGTGCAAAAATTTGTAGACTCATATACAACTGTTGCAGTTGAAAGAACAATTTGTAGATTGTTAGAGATAGATGGAGTAGATTGTGACGAGGTACCATTACCAAACATTGTGGTAGATCATTTAAAAGATAAGGGTGTTTTATCAGAAGGGGTAATGTATTTTATAGGAAACGCTATGCTAGAAACAGGAATGTCTCCTCAAGAGATAGCTGAAAAAGTAAGTTCTGGAGAGTTGGATCTAACTAAGATTAAACAACATAGTAAAGATGAGGTTCAAAAAGCAGTAGAACCTGTTGTAAACAAAGTTGTAGAAAGAATCAAATCAAATAGAGAGCAAAGAGATAAGTATTTAACAACTATTGGAGAGGGACCAAAACCTTATCTATATGTAATAGTTGCAACAGGAAACATATATGAGGACGTTATACAAGCTCAAGCTGCAGCAAGACAAGGAGCAGATATAATAGCTGTTATTAGAACTACAGGACAAAGTTTATTAGACTATGTTCCTTATGGAGCCACAACAGAAGGGTTTGGAGGAACTTTTGCGACTCAAGAAAACTTTAGAATTATGAGAAAAGCTTTAGACGAAGTTGGAGAAGAGGTAGGAAGATATATAAGACTTTGTAACTATTGTTCAGGTCTTTGTATGCCAGAGATTGCAGCTATGGGAGCTTTAGAAAGACTTGATGTAATGTTAAATGACGCATTATATGGAATTTTGTTTAGAGATATAAATATGCAAAGAACATTAGTTGACCAGTTCTTCTCAAGAGTAATAAATGGATTTGCAGGAGTTATAATAAATACAGGAGAGGACAACTACTTAACAACAGCTGATGCAGTGGAAAATGCTCATACAGTTTTAGCATCAGATTTAATAAATGAGCAATTAGCATTTATGGCAGGTCTTCCTGAAGAGCAGATGGGATTAGGACATGCATTTGAAATGGATCCAGAGTTAGAAAATGGATTCTTACTAGAATTAGCACAAGCACAAATGACTAGAGAGATCTTCCCTAAGGCACCATTAAAATATATGCCACCTACAAAGTTTATGACAGGAAATATATTTAAAGGGCACATTCAAGATGCACTATTTAATCAAGTTGCAATAATGACAGGACAAGGACTTCAACTGTTAGGAATGATGACAGAGGCTATTCATACACCATTTATGTCAGATAGATATTTATCAATAGAAAATGCAAGATATATATTTAACAATATGAGAGATTTTGGATCTGAAATTGAGTTTAAAGCAGATGGAATAATTCAAAAAAGAGCTCAGCTTGTTTTAGATGAATCAGTGGAGCTACTTGAGAAAATGGTTGAAGATGGACTATTTAATTCACTAGAAAAGGGAACTTTTGCAGATATAAAAAGAAGTAGAACAGGTGGAAAAGGATTAGCTGGAGTTGTAGAAAAGGGTTCTAGCTATATGAATCTGTTTATTCCAAAAATGTTAGGAGGGGTTAAGTAATGAGTGGTGGATTATATTCAATGGAAGAAAGAACATTTGATACAACACTAGATTTAAAAGCAGTTAAACCATATGGAGATACAATGAACGATGGAAAAACTCAACTTTCATTTACTTTACCAGTTCCAGCAGGAGCAGAGGGAGTTGAAGCAGCTAAACAACTTATGAAGAAAATGGGATTTGAAAATCCACAAGTTTCATACTTTAAAGAGTTAACAGATGGATTTACATTTTTTAACTGTTATGGAAACTGTACTCATACAGTTGATTATGAGTCTATCTATGTTCCAAAAGTAGAATCAACAACTTGGTCAATGGAGGAAACTGATAAGTTTGTAAAAGAAAATATTGGAAGAAAAATAGTTGTATTAGGTGCAAGTACAGGAACAGATGCGCATACTGTTGGAATAGATGCTGTAATGAACATGAAAGGTTATGCAGGACACTATGGATTAGAAAGATATGAAATGATAGAGGCTTTAAATATGGGGAGTCAGGTTTTAAATGAGGACTTTATAGCTAAAGCTATTGAAATAGGTGCTGATGTGCTTTTAGTTTCTCAAACAGTTACTCAAAAGGATGTTCATATTAAAAACTTAATTGAGCTTATTGAAATGTTAGAGGCAGAGGGATTAAGAGATAAGATGTTGGTAATTTGTGGTGGAGCTAGAATCACTCATGAGTTAGCTAAAGAGTTGGGATATGATGCTGGATTTGGAACTGGAACATATGCAGATGATGTAGCTTCATACGCTGTTCAAGAGTTAGCAAAAAGACTGAATAAATAAAAAGAATTGGGTGTACTTATGTATACCCTTTTATTTTTAAAAAGGAGAGTTATGGAGTTTGTAGTTAATGTTTTTACACATAATGGAAAAGGTGGGAATAAAGCTGGAGTAGTAATGTTAAAAGAGGATATTTCAAAAGAGGAGTGTCAAAAAAAAGCTAAAGATTTGGGATTTTCAGAGACAGTTTTTGTAAAAAAAATATCTGAAAAAATATTTGAATTAAAATTTTATACTCCTCAGTGTGAAATAGAGTTTTGTGGTCATGCTTCTTTAGGAGCTTTTTATATTTTGAAAAAAACTGGCATTATTGGAGAGGGGGAGTATATAGAAAGGTTGGATTTTAAGGATTTAAAAGTTAGAGTAGAAGAAAGAGAGATATTTTTAGAACAAGATAGTATAAAAATAGAGAAGATATCAGAAATAGAGAAAATATTGAACTCCATAGGAGTAAAAAAAGAGGAGTTACATGAAAATTTAGAAATAGTTATTGGATATAGTGGATTAAGAGATATATTGATTCCAGTTAAAAATAGAAAGGTATTAAATAATTTAAAGATTGTTTTAGAAAAAATAAAGTATATATCAAAAGATTATAATGCAGTGGGATATCACGTATATACTATTGAAAACAATAGAGTTTATTGTAGAAATTTTGCACCACTTTATGGAATAGATGAGGAAGCAGCAACTGGAAGTTCAAATGGAGCACTTTTTGGATATTTAAATACAATTGAAAGATATAAAAGTGATTATTTGGAGTTTTTTCAAGGAGAAAACTATGGAGCTTGTTCTAAAATAACAGGTAGAGTTATTGATGGTAAGATATATGTAGGGAGCGAGTTTTAAGCAAAGCTTAAAACTCAATTATTCTAGTTGAGATTTTATTAACAAAATCCATTTCATGACTAACAATAACCATAGTCATATCTTTATTATCTTTTAACTCTTCAATAACTTTTAAAACTTCTGCAGTCATAAAAGGGTCTAAAGCTGAAGTAGGTTCATCAAAAAGTAAAACTTCAGGGTCTTTTGCTAGAGCACGAGCAATAGCGACTCTTTGTTTTTGTCCACCAGAAAGATATTTGGGATAAGTATTTTCCTTATCAGATAATCCAACTCTTTCTAGAAGTTTTTTAGCTTTTTCAATGGCAGTAGCTTTTTCAATTTTATCAACTAATATAAGAGGTTCAGTAATATTTTCTAATACTGTTTTATTTGGAAAAAGGTTAAAATTTTGAAAAACCATACCCATTCTTTTTCGATTGCATATAATTTCACCAGAACCAAACTCTTCAAGGCCAATTAGACATCTCAAAAATGTTGATTTTCCTTTTCCAGAAGGTCCAATAATTGAGACAATCTCTCCTTTTTTTATTTCTAGAGTTAAATTATTAAAAACATTGTTCTCTCCAAAAGATTTATTTAAATTTTTAACTTGAATAGCCATTATATAGTCACCTTCTTCTCGATATTTTTTAAAATTAAAATGATAACAGTTGATAATCCTAAGTAGATTCCAGCACATATAATAAATGGCGTAATTGTAAACTCTCTTGTAACAATCTCTTTTGAATTTCTTAGTATTTCAGCCATTCCAATAGCAGAAACTAAAGAGGTATCTTTAATAAGAGCAATAGCTTCATTTGAAAGAGCTGGTAAAGCTGTAATTAAGCTCTGTGGAAGAATTATTTTAAACATAGTTTGCCAATAACTATAACCTAAAACTTGAGCAGCTTCAAATTGCCCAGAATCAACTCCTAAAATACTTCCTCTAAAAATTTCAGATATATATGCAGCATAATTAATTGTAAAAGTTATAAGTGCTGCATGAAAAGGTTCTAAAACAACTCCAAAAACAGGTAAACCATAATAAACGAAGAAAAGTTGTAATAAAAGAGGTGTTCCTCTAAATATCCATGTGTATATTTGAATTCCAACATTTAATATTTTATTTTTTGAAACTCTTCCAAGAGAAAGTAAAATTCCTAAAGGTAAAGATAAAATCAAAGTAAAGAAGTAAAGTTTTAAAGTTAGAGTTAATCCTTGTAGTATATAAAATAAATTGTTTTCCATAAATAATCCTTCCTTAAAATAAAGTTTTAGTTATTACCAAACCATTTTTGGTAAATTTTATTAAATGAACCGTCAGCTTTCATATTAGCTAAAGTTTCATCTATTTTATTTTTTAGTGATAAATCTTGCTTTCTCATACCAATTCCCATTTGTTGTTTATCTAAAATTTCATTTAAAACAACAAAGTCACCTTTTTTAGCAACATAGTATTTACCGACAACAGCATCAATAACAACAGCATCAGTTCTACCTGCTTCTAAATCTAAAAGAGCTTCAACATTTGTAGAGTATTTATTAACTTTACCAGTTGTTTTAGATAAAGGCGAATTTTCAAAGGCAAAGTATGAAGCACTACCTAATTGGACACCAATATTTTTCCCTTTTAAATCTTCAAAAGATTTTATATTAGGATTTCTAACAATAACAATTTGATCATCATCAAAATAAGGTGTAGAAAAAGCTATTTGCTGCTCTCTTTGAGGAGTTATAGTAAGACCATTCCAAATTAAATCAATCTTTTTACTTCTTAAATCAAATATTATTCCATCCCATTCGCATGGTTTAAAGATAGCTTTAACTCCCATTCTATTAGCAACTTCATTAGCTAAATCAATATCAAAGCCAATGATATTTCCTTTTTCATCTCTAAATCCCATAGGAGCAAAAGTATCGTCAAGACCAATAACCATCTCTCCTTTTTCTTGAAGATTTTTTAAAGCATTATCCTTAGCAAAAGATATTGAAAATATAGTGAAAGTCAATAATAAAAGTTTAAATATTTTTTTCATAAAATTCCTCCTTAATAGATTATTAAAAACAAAAAAGCCACCTAGAACGTATCTAGATGGCTTTAAAAGAAGAGATATTTTTCTTTTTCGTTGTCATCATAGATACAGACTCAAGTTTGCAATACAACAAGAGTCTGTATCTATGAAAAATTCACAGGAACAAACTCTAATATCTATGATGATGATGTAATGAGTTTAAAACAACGAACAATTGCGACATATCTTCCTCCTAAATTTTTTTTGTTTTATGTTTTATAATAATACTGCTAAATTTTTAATATGTCAAGAAAAAATAAAAAAATATTTTTATTTTTTAGTAGGTTTTAAAGTTTCTTGTAAAGTTTTTACAGAGAATTCAACCTCTTTTGGTGCTCCACCAGTATTTAACATAATATTTTGTTTATAATTTGCAGAAAGAACAAAAGCGTAATTTTTTATAGTTGGATTAGTAAAAACTAATATACCATTTCCAAAGTCACACTCTTGAGGAACTAGTTTAAATCCTTTTTCTTCTAATAAGTTTATAGAGTTAGCTATAGCATCATTTAACTTAGCATAATTTTTATAATCTGTAACTTCAACATGAGAATCCCCTTTTTTAAAACTGAATCCCTCATCTTTTTTCACATACTCTAATTTATAACCATCTTTTTCCATTTTTTCTTTTAGCTTAGGAAAGTTGTAATTGTCACTACTAGCTAGTATACTTGCAGAAAGAGTAAGAGAGAATAAAAATAATAATATTTTTTTCATTGAAAACCTCCTAATTAATAATAGTATCTGTTTCTATAATAGTTTTTTTGTCTTTCATTTCCAATAGCAGCTCCAGCAAGAGCACCTACTCCAGCACCAATCAAAGTACCAGCAGTATTTCTACCAATAAGTTGACCAGCTATTGCACCAACAGCAGCTCCACCAAGTGCATCTCTTCTAACCATTGGAGTGTTATAAAAACCATTATTTGCACATCCAACTAAAGCAGAGACTAAAACTGATAAAAAAATAAATCTCTTAAGCATATAAGATACCTCCTTAAAATTATTAAAAAAATTTGGATACTAAACTTTAAATTATTTACGGATAAAGATAAAGTATTCCTTTAAAAAAATAGAAAAGTTATTGACAAAGCTCTCTAATTGGTATAAAATAACAACGAAAGGCCTGAGTGACGGAATTGGTAGACGTAGCGGACTCAAAATCCGCCGGTGTTTGCACCTTGGGGGTTCGAGTCCCCCCTCAGGCACCAATAAGTTTTTAATCATATATATTTTATTAAAATTATACTAAAAAGTATTATTTAAATAGAATATATATGATTTTTTTTTTAGTAATAGGGGGATAAAATGAATGATACTAATATTAGAATATTAATGCTTTTATTACAAGATAGTTTTATATTGGAAGAACTCTCAATGTATTTAGATTTAGAGAAGAGTTCTATAAGTAAATCAATAAAGCAGATAAATAATTTTTTAGAAGAGAAAAACTACCCAAAAATAAAATTAAATGAGGATAGATATATTATTTTTTTATCAAAACAACAACAAGAGGAGTTATTTAATAAAAAAATATTAATGACTTCAGATGAAATACATGATTATTTGTATGTAAAATTTGTTCATAATAGATTTATAAATTTAGAAGAGGAGAGAGATAAACTTGCTTTATCAAGAAGTACTATTTTTAGAATTTTTACAAAAGTAAAAGATAGTTTAAATAAAAATGGATCAAAGTATATATATGTTCATGGGAAAGGAATGGAACTATATTATATTTCTCCTACAGATTTACATATTTTTTTTAAAACTTTAGTTAAATATTTTTTTAAAATTGACTTTTCTTTAAATAGAGTCAATCTTTTAGATGAAGTTTTAAAAAATTATAATATAACAGAATTGACTATTAATTTAGGAAAAGTTTTTAAAGAGAATAAAATTTCTTTTAGTAGTTTTTTAATTGCATTTTTATCTGCTTTAAATATCTGTGTTAAAGTATTTGAAAATATTGATTTAAAGTTAGATGAAGATTATCGTAAATATGATAATCTTAGAAATAGTTTAAATAATCATTTGAAAGAATTTGATTTAAAATATAAAGAACAAGTTTTTTATTTTTTAGCGAATAATTTAAGTAGTGCGGTACCATTCGAGCCAGAAATTTTATCCAAGGCCAAAAAAATTTTACCAAGTATAAAAGAAATATTTAATTTAGAATATATAGAAGATAATTATAAAAAAATGTTATTAAAAAAACTATGTTATTCTATTTTTAAATATGAAGGAAAAATATTAAAAGTTAAAAAATTTGATTTAAAAAATATTGATTTGATATTTTTAAATATTTTTAATGATATTTTAAAGAAAGAAAATATGGAAATATATTTTAGTGATAAAGTTAAGATGATTCAAATATTGAAAAGAATCATTTTAGATAAAAATAAAATGAACTCTAGTAAAATTTTATTATTATTTAATGAAGTAAATATAATAGATGATACTTTTTTAAGAAATGAATTGAAAAGATATTTTATTAATTGTGAGTTTACAATAGAACCATCATTTTTTTATAAAATAAATAGAGAAATTTATAATAATAAGTTTGACTTAATATTGAGTGATGAAGCGAGTTTAAAAAATAATACAAATATTATAAATATTTTAGATTTAAATGACATTATTGAAAAAATTAATAATTATATTTTAGAAAATCATTTAAAAAGGAGAAAAGCCTCTATGAATTAGAGGCTTTTTTAGGGATTAATTATTTTTATCTTTTAACACTTATAAACTTTAGACTATTAAAATAGTTAAAAAAGTTTTAAAATTATAATAAATTTATTATAATTTTAAATTTAGTGTAGTTTTATAAAAATATTACGAGGTGAGAAAATTGAAAATAGTTCAAACATCATCAACAAGTGCATCTCTTGTTGAATTTCAGTTAGAAAAGGGAGAAAGTATTCGAATTGAACCAGGTTGTATGGTTTATAAAGATGGATGTATAAATTTAGAGGGGAAAGTTAATGGTGGTTTTTTTGCAGCTATAGGGAAAGCATTTTTAGGAGGAGAAAGCTTTTTTACATCTGTAGCTACAGCTAAATCTTCGGGAAGAGTTGCAGTTGCTCCAAAAGGATTTGGAAATATAAAAGTTTTAAATGTATCTTCAGGAAATCAATGGTATATTAATGATGGAGCATTTTTAGCATGTAATACTTCAGTTGATTATACATCGACAAGACAAAAAAGACTTTTAAACTCTATTTTAGGAGGAACAGGTGGATTTTTTATTTTAAAATCTAAAGGGGAAGGTGAACTTTTAGTCAATGGATTTGGAGATTTAATTGAGATAGAGTTAGATGGTTCACAACCTTTTCAAATAGACAATGGTCATGTAGTTTGTTGGCAAGAAACACTAGATTATAGATTAGAAATAGCAAGTGGTTTATTTGGATTTAAATCAGGAGAGGGATTATTAAATACATTTAAGGGGAGAGGAAAAGTAATTATTCAAACGAGAAACATTCAATCTTTCGTGGATATTTTAGTTGATTATATACCATTTCCAAAGCAGGATAAGAACTAGATAGTTAGTAAAGATGTGAGAGATCACATCTTTTTTTATCTAATTAATTTGACAAAATATATGAAAAGTGTTAAAGTCATATTAGAAAAAACTAATATACTTTGAAGGAGATTTTATGAAAAAAGTAGATTTAACAACAGGAGACATAAAAAAAATACTACTCTCATTAGCTTTTCCAATAATGGGATCATCATTTTTACAGATGATATATGGATTAGTAGATATGTTTTGGGTGGGTAAAATAGGTAGTAATGCTGTAGCAGCAGTTGGAACTGCAAGTTTTTTTATAAATTTAGGATATGCAATTAACTCAATGATTGTAATAGGAGCAGGAATAAAAGTTTCTCATGTAATAGGGGCGAAGGATATTGAAAGTACTAAAGAGTATATAAAAGCATCATGTACCTTAAATTTTTTAATGGCAATATTATTTATTCTTCCGATTGTAATTTTTTCTAAAAATTTAGTAAAATTTTTTAATTTAGAAAATGAAGTTGAAAAAATGGCTCAAATATATCTAATTATTGGTGGAGTTGGATTGATTTTCAAGTTTTTTAATTTCTTATATACAAGAATTTTAAATAGTTATGGTGAAAGTAAGTTACCTTTTAAAATAAGTAGTGTGGGAGTTATTTTAAATATAATTTTAGATCCTATATTTATTTTTGTGTTCGATTGGGGAGTAGCTGGTGCTGCAATAGCTACAGTTTTAGCTGAGGGAATAAATACATATTTATTTGTAAAAAAATCAAAAGATTATTTTAGACTTGAAAGTTATATATCAAAAAGTTGGAATAAAATGAAAGAGATGATGATTTTAGGAACTCCAATTGCTATTCAAAGAGTTTTATTTACAGGATTTGGAATAGCTATAGCAAAAATAATATCTCAGTGGGGACCAGATGCTATTGCGGCTCAAAAAATTGGTTTACAAATAGAGTCTATAACTTTTATGACTATAGCTGGTCTACAAGGTGCTATTTCAAGTTTTATAGGTCAAAATTATGGTGCACGTCTAGACGATAGAATAAAATCTGGATATAAGACAGCTATGTATCTTTGTACAGGAATTGGAGTGATAACTACTGGAATATTTATATTTTTTCCTGGATATTTAGTTAAAATATTTGTAGAAAAACCTGAAACAGTAGAGATTTCTATAAATTATATGAGAATAATAGGATTATCTCAATTATTTATGTGTTATGAGATAGTAACAAATGGAGCTTTCAGTGGAATTGGGAAACCAAAAGTACCATCAATAATAAGTATAATATTTACATCGTTAAGAATACCAGCTGCTTTGATTTTATCAAGAGAAGAGTATTTTGGATTAAATGGAGTATGGATAAGTATAGCGTTATCGAGTGTAGTGAAAGGAATTTTATCACCATTGATTTTTAAAAAATACTTAAATGAAGGAGTTGATAAAAAATGAATACAATAGAAAAAATTATTAAAGAAAATTCTTTAGGGGCAGATATAAAAAAGGGAAGATTTGGAATTGAAAAAGAAAGTGTGAGGGTAAATGAAAACGGAGAGCTAGCTACAACACCTCATCCAGAGATTTTTGGAGAAAAAACAGAAAATCCTTATATAACAGTTGATTTTTCTGAAAGTCAAATTGAAATGATTACTCCTACAGTAAATAGTGTAGAAAAAGCTTATGATTTTTTAAGAAATATTCATGAGATAGTTGCAACAAATTTAAAAGATGAATATTTATGGTCTCAAAGTGTACCTCCAATATTACCATCTGAGGAGTTAATTCCACTTGGAAAGTTTCCTCAAAATAAAGAGTTAGAGAGATATAGAGAAAAGTTAGCATTAAAATATGGTAGAAAAAAACAACTTTTATCAGGAATACATTTTAATTTTTCTTTTGACGATGAATTTTTAAAGGAGCTATATGAGTTATCTAAGGAGAAAATATCATTTAAAGAGTTTAAAAATAATATTTATTTAAAAATATCTAGAAATTACTTTAAATATGGTTGGATGATTATATATCTATTAGGTGCAAGCCCTGTTATTCATGAGACATACCTTCAAAAATGTATAGACAAAATGAAAAAATTTACTGATGATACATACTATTTTGAAAATTTAGTTTCTTTTAGAAATGGTAGCTGTGGTTATAGAAATGAAAAAGATTTTTTTGTAAATTATGAAAATGTAGATAAATATGTTGAAAGCTTGGAGAAGTTAATAGAAAAAGAGAGTATTTCAAGTGCAAAAGAGTACTATAGTCCAATTAGATTAAAAACAAAAAACCCTAAAGAGATATTAAAAGAGTTAAAAAATAGTGGAATTGAGTATTTAGAGTTTAGATCAATAGATTTAAATCCATTTTCAGAGATAGGAATAGAGAAAGTAGATTTAGAATTTTTACATCTATTTATATTATTTTTATTCTTAAAAGATGATGAGCCTTTTGAGGAGAAAGATTATTTTAGATATTTAAAAAATCAAGAGATACTTGCAAATAGAGGAAATTCAGATGAATTTAGATTAATTTGCTGTGAGGATAAAAGTGTTTCACCTAAAGAATACTCTATGGTTATTTTAGAAGAGATAGAAAGACATTTAAAAAATATAGGAGTATTTACAAGTAAAGATGAGAGTACTTTACAATACCAAAAGAATAAAGTTTTATCTAATACTTTATATTCAGATTTAGTTTTAAAAGGAGTAAGAACAAAAGGATTTGTAAAATTTCATATAGATAAAGCTAAAAAGTTTTTACTTGAGATGAAAAAAACTCCATATACTCTTAAAGGATTTGAAGATTTGGAATTATCTACTCAGATACTATTAAAAGCAGCTATAAAAAATGGAGTTAAATTTGAAATTTTAGATAGAGATGAAAATTTTGTATATTTAGAAAAAAATGGGAAAGTAGAATATGTGAAACAAGCTACTAAGACATCTTTAGATTCATATGTGACTATGCTTATTATGGAGAACAAAGTTGTAACTAAAAAAGTTTTGGAAAAAGAGAATATTATAGTTCCTCAAGGAAAAGATTATTTTAATATTGAAGAAGCTAAAAGTGACTATAGAAAATATGGAGCTGGAACAGTTATAAAACCTAAATCTACAAATTTTGGACTTGGTATTACAATATTTAAAGAGGAGTTTTCAAAAGAGGATTATGAAAAAGCATTGGAAATAGCTTTTAAAGAGGATAATGCAATTCTTATAGAGAAATTTGTAAAAGGAAAAGAGTATAGAATTTTTGTTATAGGAGATGAAGTAGTTGGTATTTTACACAGAGTTCCTGCCAATGTAAGAGGAGATGGAGAGAGAAGCATAAAAGAGCTCGTAGAAGAAAAAAATTTAGATCCGTTGAGAGGTATTGGGTATAAAACTCCTTTAGAGAAGATAAAATTAGAGGATCCAGAAAAACTATTTTTAAAAGGACAGGGATTAACGATGGAATATATTCCTAAAAAGGATGAAGTTGTATACCTAAGAGAAAATTCAAATATAAGTACAGGTGGGGATAGCTTAGACTACACAGATGATATTTTAGATACGTATAAAGAGATTGCTATAAAGGCTTCTAAAGCCGTGGGGGCTAGAATATGTGGTGTAGATATGATGATAGAGGATATAAAAAATCCAAATCCAAAGGAAAATTACGCTATAATAGAGTTAAATTTTAATCCAGCAATACATATCCACTGCTATCCATATAAGGGTAAAAATAGAAATTTAGGAGAAAAGATATTAAAAGCATTGGGATATATTGAAGAATAACTATCTAGAAGGAGAGGTATTATGAAAAAAATAATCATCGGTCTTTTTACTTTATTTAGTTTAACTTTTTCAAATGAAGTTATTTTAAAAAAAGAGTTAACTTATAATAAATACACTTTAGAAAATTTTTATAAATATAAAAATACATCTAGAGAGTTTCAATGGGAAAAAATTGAGAATAAAATATCAGCCATAGAGAGATTTAAAAGTAAATATCCTAAAATAGGAACTTTAAGAAATTTTAAAAATTCAAATGGTAATCCAGCTCAATTAGAAAGTTTTTTAACATCTCCAGAAAGAGATAAATATGGTGTTAGAAGATATCAAGGTATACCACTATATCAATCGTTAGATAAAAAACCATTAAGATATGGATGGGATGGATCTTTAGTGGGGATTATAGAAGAAAAGGATGGTTTTGTAAAAATAAAAATAAAGGGTATAGATGGAGAGTGGTGGACACCAAAGAGGTATGTAAAACAGATATTAAATGAACCTACAGATAAATTAATATTTATAGATAGGAGAAATCAAAATATAGTTACTTTACAGAACAATAATGATGTTTGGTTAATTAGAAGTATGAATCCAGCTACTACAGGGTTAGATAAGTTACCTCATAACTATCCAACACCTTTAGGAACTTTTGTTGTTCAAGATAAAAAACCTAGAATGAATTATTTAAAACTAGGAAGTTCATCTGAAATTGCTGGATTTGCACCATATGCAACTAGATTTTCAGGTGGAGGATATATTCATGGAATACCAGTAGAGCTACCTAGAACAGAGATTATTGAATACTCTCCAACTTTAGGGTCAACACCTAGATCTAGAATGTGTGTTAGGAACGCTTCATCTCATGCTAAATATGTTTACGAGTGGGTTAAACCCCTTAGAACTATTATTGTTATCATTGAATAATTCATAATTTAAATGTGAGATAAGAAAGTTATTAAATAAAAAGAGCTTTAAAGTTGACTAAACTCTAAAGCTCTTTTTTATAAATTGATATCTTTAATTTCTTATATATAATTTTACTAAATCTCTAAAGTGAATTATTACTCGCTTATATAGTGTTAATATTTTTAAATTTTCTAAACTTGTCTCTTTCTCTTGAAAAGCTACTATCTCTTTTTCTAAAAACGTTATATTTTCTAAAGTATCATCTAATCCATTAGTTTTCTTATCCTCATAAGATTCTCTAATATCATTAAAGATAATATTTAAGATTTTATAAAAATTTGTAATTTCTTTTTTTTGATTCTCTTTTGATAAAGTTTTCTTTATTTTTAGTAAATATTTAGCAATGGTTTTCAATTCAGATAAAATTTTAATATACCGATATATTTTAAAACTATCTATATTTTTTTCTAAAGTACCTGATTTTAAAATAAAATATTCTGTAATCTCTTTATCTATTAGCACTATTTTTTTATAGCTTTCATTCTCTTCATTTTTTGAAAAAATATCTTCAATAATCTTCATAACTTTTACTATCTCTTTGTTAAAGATGTTTATCATTGTATTTGATGTTATCTCTAAAAATGTATTTAATTCTGTCTCTGAAATGGATACTTTATCAATCTTACCTTTATAAATATTAGAAAATACTCTTTCTATCGTTCCAAAAAAAGGTAAAAATATAACAGTATTTATTACATTTACAAAAGTATTTGCCACTGCTGTTTTTATTGCTATTCCACTAGATACTGTTAAAGTCTCTATAATTTTTACATATACAGGAAATATCAAAATAAAGAATATCGCCAAAATAAATTTTATAAAAAAACAAAGCATAGCTGTTCTTTTAGCTTCATAATTACTATTTAAAGCTGATATAATTGGTGTTATTGTTGTTCCTATATTGGCTCCTAACACTAAAGCTAATATTGTTTCTAAGTTTATTAGCCCTTGAAGACCTAGTGCTAAAATAATCCCCACTGCTGCAGATGATGATTGAATTATCGCTGTTACAACTGCTCCTATGGCAACAACTTTTATTATATTAAAATATGTGTCAGCTTTGAAAAGTGTAAAAAGAGCTATAAAGTTAGGATCATTTCTCAGTGGGTTTATAGAGTTACTCATATATTGAAGACCTAAAAGTAGCAACCCAAATCCAAAGATAAACTTTCCTTTTGATTTCTTTACTTCTTTATTTGAGAAAAAATAAATTATACTACCCACAGATATTAGAGGTATTGAAAAAGCTGTTATTTTAATGCTAAATATCCATCCTGTTACTGTAGTTCCTATATTCGTTCCTAAAATTAATCCTATTGAATCTCTTAAATTTAAAATTCCTGAATTTACCAAGTTAACAATTAAAACTGATACAACTGAAGAGGACTGAACTATACCTGTTACAATAGCTCCTGTAGCAATAGCCTTATATTTATTTTCAGTTAATCTTTTTAAATATTCTTTTATATTTTCTCCAAAAACTTTTTGACTTTCCTTTGACACTAATTCTAGTGCATATAAAAATATCCCTAAACTTCCTATGAAATCAATTAAAATAGCCCAAATCATACGCACCTCTTCTTCTATAATAAACTAATTGCCATAACAATCATTCCACTAATCAACCCATAAATAGACAAATGATGCTCTCCATTTTTTTCTCCAGCACCACTAATAAGAGCTTCTTGAGCTTTAGGAAAAATCTCTATAAATGAAACCTAAATCATAACACCAGCAGAAAATCCTAGTGTTAAAAGAAAGGAAAATAAAATATTATCCAAATAAAATCCTCCTCCAAAACTTATTTTATAGTAAGTATCTAGTTAAAAGTTTTTCTTGATATAGTTTTTCAAATAAAAAATAAAAATCCTTGTAAATAAATCTAAATAAAAAAAGATTATTATCTATTCTAAAGTAATAAATAAAATAAGTATACTTTTAAAATGTATAGCAGGGAGGGTAAAATGAAAAAAGCGATGGTTATTTTTAAAAATACAAATGATTTAAACTATCTAATAGAAAGTTGTAAATTTTTAAAAGAAAATTATGGTTATGTTATAAAACCAGTATATATGGTAAATCCTGCAATTATTGATTTAAGTAAAGATAATTTAAAAGATATAGTTAATAAAGTTGAGGATAAATTTTTTAAAAATTTAAACATAAAATTAAGAGAGGAAAATTTAACAGGTGAGTATATATCTTTAATAGATGAAAATAGTAATTCAGTAAAAGAGTTGTTAAAAACTACTGATATTATCCTAATCAGTGAAGAACCTGGACTAAATAACTTTATATTAGAAATTTTAAAGAAGCTATATAAACCAATGATTATTTTAAAGGGAAAGAAGTTAAGCTTTGATAATATTGTGTTAACAAGTGATAATGGAGTAAAGATAAATAAAAGTTTTCATGATTTTTATTTAAATTTTTATAAAGAGGATATAAAAAAAATAGATGTGTTAACATGGAATTATACTGAATTAGATCACAGTTTAATTGAGCTAATAGAGAGTAAAAATATAAAAGTTGAACTTTATAAGTATTTTCCAAAAGAGAATAGTTTAAATGAATTTATTGAAAAAATAGATGGGGAAGATTTATTGATAATGGGAAATTTAAGTAAAAGATTTTTTCTAGAAAAAGTTATGAATAAATTAGGAGTCCAAATTTTAGAGAGAGTAAAGACTAATATATTTATAAGTTAGGAGGAAAATATGATAGGAATTGATGAGACTAATATATTTTATCTACTACTTCAGTTATCAATAATCTTTATATTAACAAATTTTGTAAATAGTTTTTTAAAAAAAATTAATCAGCCAACTATAACGGGGGATTTATTGGTAGGTATTATTTTAGGACCCACTATATTAGGGTCATTTTTTCCTAAAATATATAACTTTATATTTCCCCGAAATCTTGTTCAAGTAGCTATGTTAGATACATTAGGATGGTTTGGACTATTTTTAGTTCTTTTATCAACTGGAATAGAGGTAGATTTTTCAAGTATTTGGAAACAAAGGAAAAATGCTCTAGTTATTTCAACTTTAGATATAATAGTACCTATAATATTTTCAATGGCTTTCATATATTTTTTACCAAGTAGGTATTTTGAATTTAGTGATAATAAGTTTATAACCTCATTTTTTATCTCAGTTATTATGACTATAAGTGCTTTGCCCATAGCTATTAGAGCTTTAAGAGAAGTTGGAATAATGAAAAGTGATTTGGGATTTTTAATAATATCAGCACTAACAATTAACGATATTATAGGTTGGATTATATTTACTCTTTTACTTTCTCTTTTTTCAATGAAATTTTTTGATTGGGAGATAGCTATAAAAATAACTCTATACACAGGTGTATTTACATTTTTAGCTTTAAATGTAGGGAAAAAAGTTGTAAATTGGCTTTTTTCAAAAGTTGTAAATCAAGATAGTGATGGAGTTCAAGGAGTATTAGCTGTTTTAATATCAACTGGAGTTGTTTTTGGACTGATAACTTTAGAGATTGGAATTCATACACTTTTTGGTTTTTTTATAGCTGGAATTGTAGCTGGAGATTCACCAATTTTTACAAAAAGTGCTAGAAATACTGTACATAATTTTGTCTACTCTATATTTGCATCTCTGTTCTTTGTAAATATAGGACTTAAGATTAATTTTTTTGAAAGTTTTAATCTGTTTTTAGCTCTCTTTATAACATTTGTAGGTATTATAGGAAGGTATTTAGGAGCATGGATTGGCTCAACTTTATCGAAGAATATAAAGTATAGAAATATAATTTCAATAGCTCATACTCCTGGAGGAGAGATGCATATAGTTGTAAGTTTGATAGCTTTAAGCTTTGGGTTATTAAATAAAGAACTTTTTGTAGCCATAGTTTTTGCAGCAATTTTATCATCTATAATTAATGGTCCTTGGCTAGCAGTTGCATCTAAGCGTTTTAATTATTTAGAGAGTTTCGAAGTATTAGTGTATCCAGGTATAAAGTTAGAAGCTCAATATAAAGAGCAAGTAATTAGTAAACTCTTAGATTTATTGAAATTAGAATATAGAGAAGTTAATATTTTAGAAAATGTTTTAGATAGAGAGGATATTGTTTGTTCTGGATTACAGAATAGTATAGCTATTCCCAAAGGAAATATGGAGGATGAAACTAAAACTAAAATAATATATGCACGTTTGGAAAATCCTATAAACTGGAACTCATTAGATGGAAAATTAACTAAAAATATATTTTTAATATTAACTTCAAGGGAGGAAGAGGAAAATCAAATTAAAGTTGTAAAAAAAATTACAAATTTTTCTAAAAAATGTGATGAAATAAAAGAGTTAGATGAGTTATCTACAGAGAAAAACATTGAGGATTATATAACAAAAATATTATCAGATTAAAAAAAGAGGTTATATAACCTCTTTTTCTTTGTTTAAGATACTTTCCATAATAACTGCACATGAAGCATCTCCTAAGATGTTAGTAGAAGTTCTCATCATATCCATTATTCTATCAATTCCAAATACCAGTGGAAGAGCTATAACAGGAACCCCAGCAGCAGCTAAAACAGCAACAACAAGTAGTGATGGACCAGGAACCCCAGCAGTTCCAACAGCCCCAAGAACAGATGTAAGAACTATTGCTACATATTCACTTGGTCCAAGATCTACTCCAAACATCTGAGCAAAGAACATTGTTACAAGTCCATAAAGCATAGCATTTCCATTCATATTAACAGTAGCTCCCAAAGGTAATATAAATGAAGCAGTTGAGTTTTTTACTCCAAGCTTTTTACAACACTCAGTATTAACTGGCAGTGTAGCCATAGATGAAGCAGTTGAAAATGCTAAAATCTGTGCAGGAGCAGTTTTCTTAATAAATTTAATTGGTGATATTCCAGTAAACAATTTAACAAATCCTGGTAACATAATAAAATGTATTAAACCAAGAGCTAAAGAGAATACTAAAAATAATTTTGTAACTAATAAAAGTATATTAATACCAAAAAGCGCAATAGAGTTAGCCATCAGTGCAAAAACACCAAGTGGAGCTAAAAGAAGAATCTTTTCAATCATTTTTATTAAAGTTTCATTAACTGTTTCTAAAAGATCTATAATTGGTTTTTGTTTTTCATCAGATACTTTAGATAAACATAGTCCAAAGAATAGTGAAAAGAAAATAATTTGTAAAATATTTCCTTCGATTAATGATTTAAAAGGATTATCAGGTATTATATTGATAATAGTTCCCCAAAAATCTAATCCAGAGTTTGCACCTGCATAGGCACCCTCTTTTGCTAACAGTGATGCAGGAACTATAACTCCAACTCCAGGATTGAATATATATCCAGCTCCAATTCCAATAACAACAGCGATACACGATGTAAATAGATAGTATCCTAAAGTTAAAAGTCCAACTTTTCCAGCAGATTTTGTTTTACCTAAAGATATAGCTCCAAGAATGATGTTAAAAAATACTAGTGGAACTATAAGCATTGTAATTAATTTTAAAAATATATCTCCTAATGGTGCAAATATAGCTGCCTTATCCTGTAAAAGAATTCCAGCAATTATACCTAAAAACATAGAAATAATTATAGTTGTACTGTTACTAAGTTTCTTCATAAAATTTTTTCTCCTATTTATAAAATTATATTGTTAATTTTATCACATTATAAATAAAAAGTAAAATTTTAATTTTAAAAATATTGAAAAAAGTTTTTCAAAAAAATAAGAAGATATTAAAAGCAGTTAGTTTTAACTAACTGCTTTTAATTTAGAATTATAAAATTATATTAATGAAAGATAAAATTCCAATAATCCAAAGAGTTTTAGAAATTTTATCATATTCTTTACAAGCTACATTAATGATAATGTAAGAAATAAATCCAAAACTTAAACCAATGGCAATACTGTGAGTCATAGGCATAAGAATAATTGTCATAAAAGCTGGAATAGCCTCTTTCATATCCTTAAAGTTTAAATATGAAACTTTTCTAAACATAAAAATTCCAACAATAACTAAAGATGGAGCAACAGCAAATACAGGAACACTTTCAACTAAAGGTGAAACAAAAAGTGAAAGTAAAAATAAGAAACCTGTAACAATTGAAGCTAAACCTGTTCTAGCTCCAGCTGTAATACCAGCAACAGACTCACCATAAGTAGTAACTGTACTTGTTCCAAGTAAAGAACCAATCATAGTTGAGATAACATCAGCATAAAGCATTCTTCCAAGACCTTTTTTTCTTTCCTCTTCATTTCTAAAAGGAATCTCTTTATAGCAAGATAAAAGAACACTTAAAGAGTCAAAAAGATCTATGAACATAAATGAGAATATAGCTCCAAGAAGAGATGGTCTTAAAACATTGATAATATTAAGTTTCATTGCAACAGGAGCTATGCTAGGTGGAGATGATAAAATCATACTAGGAAGAGAAACCTCTCCAAAGATTACTCCTAACAGTGAAACAATAGCTATACTAATAAGCATTCCACCTCTAACTTTTTTTAAATCAAATATAAACATTAAAAATAATCCCAAAATAGATAATGCAACAGGTGTTGTAATCTTTCCGAAGGCTACAAGAGTACTAGCATTAGGAATAGCTACACCCATACTTTTTAAACCGATTAAAGATAAGAAAAGTCCAATTCCAACAGTAGAAGCTATACCCAAGCTTTTAGGAATAGCACTAATTATTTTTTCTCTTATTCCTCCAAAAGCTAAAACTAAATAGAAAACTCCAGATAGAAAAACAATTCCAAGAGAGTCTTGCCAACTTAAACCATTTCCCATAACAAGAGTAAAGGTAAAAAAGGCATTTAATCCCATACCCGGTGCAAGAGCGATAGGAACATTCCCTAAAACTCCCCCTAAAATAGATCCAATAGCTGTAGCTAAACATGTAACAGTAACAAGTGCACCTTTATCCATACCAGTTAATGCAAGAATAGTTGGATTAACAAAAATAACATAAGAGATTGTTAAAAATGTTGTAAATCCACCTAGAATCTCTCTTTTTAAGCTACTATCTCTTTCGCTTATTTGAAAATAACTATCTATTTTATCATAAGCTCTAGTTTTAACATTTTGATTTAATACTTTTTCCATTGTTTTGAATTCCTCCGATTTTTTTAGTAGTAGGCAATTTACGGCTGCCTGTAGAAACATTTGATCCCTATTATCAACTTTATACTAAACAATCTATTTCCAGAAAGTTCTATGTATCTTAACTATCTCCTCTTGTAAATCAACATCATTAATTGGACCGATAACTTCGATATTTTTTTGTCCTTTAGCTAAAACTTCTCTACATGGAACGTCAAAGGTAGGATTTTTCTCATGGCTACCAGTAAGCTCAAGAAGTTGTTTTTCTGTTATTCCAAATACGACTCTTCCAACATTTCCCCAATAGATAGCTCCAGTACACATACAACAAGGTTCAGCAGTTGTGTAAAGAGTACAATCCCGTAAAAACTCCTTAGAATAAAGTTTAGTAGCTTTTCTCATAACTGTTGTTTCAGCATGACCTGTACAATCTTTTTCAGTAATTTCGATATTACCAGATTCTACGATAATATCTCCTTTAGAATCTACTAGAAGTGCTCCAAATGGATTATTTCCACTAGCAACTGCTTCATCTGCAATTTCAATACATCTTCGTAAGTAAAGTTTGTGATCCATAATAAAATTCCTCCTGATAAAAAATAATAAATAAAAAAAGGTAATCCTAGGATTACCTTTGCTAACGATACACTTCACCCTAGCAAGATGAGCTGTTATAAAACAACCTAATGAGTCTCTTGTGGGCGCCATGTTGCACTAAAGTACAACTTTATTCAATTTACACAGTAATAATATCCGAAAATTTTACATTTGTCAATTAAAATCTTGACTTACTTTAAAATACAAGTATACTATTTGTAGAAAAAGTTTTGGAGGGTAAAGTGAAAAAAATATTTTTATTAAGTATGTTAACATTTGTATCGTCACTTTCTATGGGTGAAACAAAAGTACCTAATTGGACAGTTCAACCTAAAGAGGGAGTTGTAAAAGGGGATTATTACAAAATTGAAGAGAGATTTCGTCAAGGACATTTAGGCACTTTAGAAGTGGTAAAAAATAATGGTAAGTTAGTCCATATAGAGTTTAATGAATTAACAAGACCTAACTATTATAATCGTTTTTATCAAAATGTATCAAAAAGATTATCACCATACAATTTTTCAATGGCAGAAAAAAGTGGAGTAGCTTGGATAGAGGGAGTTTTAGTTGCTGAAAATCAAATGATAAAAGAGCAAAGATTAACTGGAACTTTTGATATGGTAGCAGGGGCATCAAATAGTATTCAGCAATCTATGGTTCCACTAGCAGAAAAATTAAACACTCAAATGGATAAAAAATCTAACTCTAAATATTATAGCGTTTCTGAAAACTTTGGAAATGGTTTAACTGGAGTTTTAAAAGTTATTATTGAAAAAGGTAAAATAGTAGAGTGTAGATATGATGAAATTTTTGCAGATAGTAAAGATGAGATAAAAGATAAAAAGTTAAAAGAGTTTTATAGACAATCGAAATACTGGAGTATTATGTATGATGAACCTTCACGTATTGGATTTAACGTTCAGATGGATGCTTTAAATGATAAAGTGGTAAAAACACAAAATCTTTTAGATTTAACAGATTTACCAGCTACAGAAAAATCAGGAAATTATAAGCAAAGTGGATTTACTAGAAGAAATACTGCTTGGGATAACTATTTAAAACTAGCAGAAAAAATGAAAAATGAATTAGAAAAAGATAAAATATTAAAGTAAAAAGTGCGAGAGTAAATCTCGCACTTTTTTATTAAAAACAAGGAAAGGTAAGACATATTTTCTATATCTGTTTAAATAAAGAGTTAGGAGGTCTTACTTATGAAAGAAAAGAAAAAAGAGTTTTATAATAGGGACTTAAGTTGGTTAGAGTTTAATAGTAGAGTAGTATATGAATCAAAATATGAAAGAAACCCACTTCTAGAAAGAGCTATGTTTTTAGCAATAGCATCAACAAATTTAGATGAATTTTTCATGGTTAGAATACCTAAAAAAAGAGAAAAAAAAGAGAGAGAAAAAATTTATAATTCTATAAAAAAAATGGTGGATAATATCTACAACGAGTATAATCTATATTTAAAAGATTTGAAAAAAGAGACAGATATTGAAATAAAAGAGTATTTAAATTTAAGTAGAAAAGAGAAAGAGTTAGCAGATAATTATTTTAATAGATTGATTCAGCCGATATTAGAAATAATTGAGATTGATTCATTTCATCCAATACCAAGAATAGCTTCTGGAAATTTAGTTTTATTAGGAATGATTGAAAAGAAAAAAACAAAAGAAAAAAAAGTTATTATGATTGAGTTAAGAGGAGAGTTTGAAAGAATCATAAAGCTTGAAGAGGATAAAAATCATTTTATTTTAATAGAGGAATTAATAAAAGGGAATTTGAGTGTTCAACTAGAGGATTTTGAAATAAAAGAGATTGGAATTTTTAGATTAACAAGAGATGAAGGAATTGAGATTTTAGAGGATTCAAAAGTAAATGCAGATATTATAAAAGAAGTTGAAGATCAATTAGAGGAGAGGGAGTGGGGCGAAGTTATTAGGGTTGAATATGATAAAAAATTATCTAAAGAAATGAAGGATTTTATAACAAAAAACTTTAGTCTTTCAACGACAGAGATATATGAAATATCAGGACCTATAAACTTAGATTTTTTATGGACAATAGAAGGATTAAAGGGATATGAAAAATATAAGTATGAGCCACTAAATGAAAAGTTTTTAAAAAAGATGAAGGGAGAAAATATATTTGAAACTTTAAAGAAAAAAGATAGATTGTTACTACATCCTTATGAATCTTTTGAAGCAGTTACAGAGCTAATTGATACAGCTGCAGATGATCCAGATGTACTTGGTATAAAACAAACTTTATATAGAGTAAAACATCATGATTCACCAATAATTGATGCATTAGAAAAAGCTTGTAAAAAAGGAAAACAAGTTACGGTATTAGTCGAAGCTAAAGCTAGATTTGATGAGGGGGATAATATAGAGTGGGCTAAAAAATTAGAAAGAGTAGGGTGTCATGTCATTTATGGAATAAAAGATTTAAAAGTTCATGGAAAAACTCTTTTAATTTTAAGAAAAGAAAATGAAAAAATAAGAAGATATGTTCAGTTAGGAACTGGAAACTACTATAAAGCACCTTATGTTGATATCTCTTTATTTACAGCTGATGAAGGAATTGGTGAAGATATTTCCAATCTATTTTCTAATTTGATAAGTCCCCAAGAAAGAAAAAATTGGAAAGAGATTGGAGTGGGACCACAAGAGTTAGAAGACCGATTTAAAAAACTTGTAGATAGAGAGAGAAGTAACGCTTTAAAAGGAAAAAAAGCAAGAATTATTGCTAAAATGAATGGATTAACAGATGAAAGTATGATAGATAAACTTTATGATGCTTCAAATGCAGGAGTAAAAATAGTTTTAATTGTTAGAGGAGCATGCTGTTTATTACCTGGAGTTAAAAATATGAGTGAAAATATAGAGGTTTACAGTATAGTTGGAAGATTTTTAGAGCACAATAGAGTTTATATTTTTGAAAATAATGGAGAGAAAGAATACTTTTTATCAAGTGCAGATTGGATGACTAGAAATTTAGAGCGAAGAGTGGAGCTTATGTTTCCTGTAAAAAATAGTAAAAATAGACAACAACTAGATTTATATTTTGAAAATATACTAAAGGATAATATGAAAAGATGGAAAGAAAACGAAGATGGAACATACTCTGTAATAAAACCTAATAAAGATGAAAAAGAGTTCTCATATCAAAATTATTATTTAGATAATAAATTTTAGAAAAGGAGGATAAATTTATGGATAAAATCTCAAATGAAGATTTATTAAAAAAATTAGAAACAGATGAGAAAAAAGGACTAAATACTTTAGAAGCACAAAAAAGATTATTAAGAGATGGAAAAAATGCATTAGAAGAAAAAAAAGTAACTCTTTTACAAAAATTAATGCCATATTTTTGGGGTCCGATTCCTTGGATGATAGAAGCTGCAATTGTGCTTTCATTAGTAACAATGGATATAAAGGATTTTATAATTATATTATTATTACTATTATTAAATGCCTTTATTGGATGGAGACAAGATAAAAGTGCACAAGATGCATTAGCAGCATTGAAAAATGACTTGGCACTAAAAGCTAATGTATTGAGAGACTCTAAATGGCAGGATATTCCAGCTTCAGACTTAGTTGTGGGTGATATTGTTGCAGTAGCTTTAGGAAACGTTGTACCAGCCGATGCTCAAATATTAAGTGGAGATTATTTAACAGTTGATCAATCAGCACTAACAGGTGAGAGCTTACCAGTTACAAAAGACATTCAAGATGTAGTGTATTCAGGATCTATAGCTAAAGAGGGAAGTGTAATAGTTGTTGTAACAGCAACGGGAGTAAATACGTATTTTGGTAAAACAGCAAAATTAGTATCTGAGGCAGGAGCTAAGAGTCAACTAACAGGAGAAATAACATCTGTAGGTAATTTTTTAATAATTGGAGCTATAATTCTTTCAATAATTTTAGTGACATTCCAATTGATTTTAATAAGACCTTTAGATCAGGTAACTATTTTAAGAATAGTAAAAACAGTATTAGTTTTAATGGTTGCAACTATCCCAGTAGCAATGCCAGCGGTTATATCTGTAACAATAGCTCTAGGAGCTTTACAACTATCAAAGATGAAAGCTATAGTTTCTAAGTTAAATTCTATAGAAGCCTTAGCAAGTGTAAATGTTCTTTGTAGTGATAAAACAGGAACATTGACTCAAAATAAATTAAGTGTAGCTGGAGTTTTTCCAGTTGAGGGAATAACAAGTGAACTTATGACAATATACGGAGTTTTAGCCTCTGATCCTAAAGGAGAGGATGTTATAGATTTAGCCATTAAAAACTTTTTAAAATCTAAGGACTCCTTATCTAGTTATAAGATAAATAAATTTATACCATTTAATCCCGTTATAAAGAGAGTAGAAGCAGTAGTAGAAAAGGATGGAAAAACATTTCATATAGTAAAAGGAGCTCCACAAGTTATAGTTGAGATGTGTAAATTAACTGGAGATAATTTAAAAAATGTCCGAGATAAAATAGATGAATTAGCATCTCATGGATTTAAATCTTTAGGACTTGCAAGCGGTGATGGAGAAACATGGAATTATATGGGAACATTCTCTTTAGCAGATCCTTTAAGAATTGATAGTAAATCAACAGTTCAAGCTCTAAAAGCTGAAGGAATAGATGTAAAAATGATAACAGGAGATAGTCAAAATATTGCAAAGGAAGTTGCTAATCAGTTAGAAATAGGAGACAATATTCTGTTGGCAACAGATGTTTTTGGAACAGATGATAAAAATATGATAATAACATCAAAGATGCAAAAGCAAGTAGAAGAAGCAAGTGGATTTGCAGAGGTATTTCCACAACATAAATATGAAATTGTAAAAGTTTTGCAATCTAAAGGCCATATTTGTGCAATGACAGGTGATGGTGTTAATGATTCACCAGCACTTAAACAAGCTGATTGTGGAATTGCTGTTTCAGGAGCGACAGATGCAGCTAGAGCTGCAGCAGCATTAATTTTAACTAATCCAGGATTAAGTGTAATAGAGAATGCAGTAAATGAAGCTAAGAAAATATTTTCAAGAATGATGAGCTACATATACTATCGTATAGCAATGACAATTAATATTATGATATTTTCTGTTATTGTAACATTAATTGGAAAGTATTTAATTCATAGAGTTACTCCAATAGATGGAAATTCTTTTTTTCCATTAACAGCAATAATGCTTGTATCTTTAGCTTTATTAGATGATATCCCAATAATGACAATAGCTTACGATAATGCAGAGATAAGTTCAGGTCCATCTATTTGGAATAAAAAGAGAGTTTTCACAGTTAGTTTTGTTTTAGGAATTATATCTGTTGTTCAAAGTATTGCTCTTGTTGTATGGGCTGATAAAAGTTGGAGTCATATAATAAGTTTTAGTCAATTACAAACATTGGTATTTTTACAATTAGTTGTTGGAGGACATCTGTTACTATTTATAACAAGACGTTCAGGATGGTTTTTTACAAGACCATTCCCTCAATGGAAATTATTTTTAGCAATAGTTTTAACTCAAATTTTTGTTGTATTTATGACATATTTTGGTTGGCTAGTTGAATCAATAACTATAAGAGATATTTTATATGTTTGGGGATATAATATTCTATGGATGTTCCTATTATCCTTTATTTCAATAATTGTAAAAAGAATAAAATAAAAAACGCAACTCACTTTTATTGTGGGTTGCGTTTTGTTTTAATAACTATTTTCCAACATAAGTTCCTAAATAGTTTAGTATTTTCTTTTTAATTCTTTGAATAGTGTTATCTATTTTCTTTGGAGTTTCATCTAATGTTTCAGCAATTTCAATATATGTATACTCCTTACATAAATAATAGAACACTTTTTTTTCTAAATCACTTAAATTTTCAACTAAGAAAGTTTCTAAAAGTTTAACTAATTCTTTTCCTAAAACAATCTCTTCAGGATTATAGAAGTTTATAGATGGAGCGTTATATTTGGTAACTTCTTCAAATCCGACATACTCTTCTCCCATAACAGCAGAGTTTAAATTTTGATATTTAGCAGAACTATGTGTTTTTACAGCTGTTATAATCTGTCTTCTAATACATAGGTTTGCAAAAGTGTTAAAACATGCATTTTTTGTTTCGTCATAAGATTTAATCGCTTTCATAAGGCCGATATAACCTTCTTGTAGTAAATCATCTGATTCTGCACCTTTTAAGAAAAATTTACGATTGTTTCTTAAGATTGAACTTTGGTATTCGTGGAAAATCTTTTCAGTAGCTTCCTCGTCTCCTTGTTGTGCTAGTTTAATGTCTCTAATTTCTATCATGGTTTTCGTCCCCCGACTTTCTTTTGATATGTTTCTTACTCTGTAATGATATCAAAAAAGTAAAATAAAATAAATATTCCAAATTTTTCTTTTTAAATTTATTTTTTGATATATAAACATAAAATTTGAAAAACGGAAAACTAGTGTTTATAAGGCGAACTAAAAATATACTATTTATGTATAATATCGTTTTGGAAAAATAATGATAAAAAATAAAATAAAAAAGGAAAAGAAAGATAATGTTAGTATAATAATTATCTTATTTTATATAGACATTTTATAGACAGTGAATAGAAATATATAAGACAATGGCTTATAAAATGAGACTTTAAAAAAAAAAGTAGACAATTATTGTTTTGAAAATATAATAAGATTGTAAAAATTAATAGAAAGTGGAGGGTAAAAATGGGAAATGATTTAGAAAAAGCTTTTAGTTTTATAGACAATAAAAGTAAGGAAATGAGAAAATTATGGGAGGATATCTGTAAAATGGAATCATATTCTTATGATTTTGAAGAAATTGACAGAGTGCAATTATATTTGCAAAAGGAATTTTCAAAAGCAGGAATGGAAACAAAAATATATGATTTTGAAAAAAGTGGAAATAGTTTAGTAGCTTCTTATAAAGGAGAAAATATTCTTCCTGGTGTAGCTTTTATGGGACATGTTGATACTGTTCATAAAAAAGGAAGATTTGGAGAAAATCCAATTAGGATAGAAGATGGAATTATTTATGGACCAGGAGTTTTAGATTGTAAAGGTGGTGTTATAGTTGGATTTCTAGCTGCTCAAGCATTAAAACATATTGGGATAGATAGAGAGATAAAACTTATTTATTCAGGGGATGAGGAGATACAACATTCTACATCGTTAGGAAAAGGTGCAGATGTATTTTTAAATGAAGTAAAAGGATTTGCTGCTGCTTTTGATTGTGAAACTGGATTTGTTGATGGAAGAATAGCTGTAGGGCGTAAAGGCGGAGCAGTTTATAAAATAAAAATAATAGGGAAAGGTGCCCATGCAGGAAATGAGCCACAAAATGGGATAAGTGCTATAAAAGAAGCAGCTCATAAAACTATTAATTTAGAAAAGTTAACAAATTATGAAGGAATAACTTATAATGTTGGAGTTATAAAAGGTGGAACAGTTGCAAATAGCATTCCAGCTGATTGTGAACTTCAAATAGATGTAAGATTTAGAACAAATAGTGATGTAGAGATAGCCCAAAAAGTTTTAGAAGAGATTACAAGTACATCATATGTGAAAGGAACTACAGCAACTTTAGAAACTGTTTCTTTGATGCATCCAATGGAGAAGAATGATGGAAATATGAGACTATTTGAATTAGTAAAACAAGCATCTTTAGAATTAGGTTTTGTAGAACCAAAAGAGTGTGTATTGGGTGGAGCATCTGATGCAGCATACAGCGTTATGGCAGGAGTACCAACAGTTTGTGCGATAGGAGTTAGAGGTTATGCGAACCATACTTTAGAAGAAAGAGCCCTTGTAAGTTCTTTAGAAGAGAGAGCAAAGTTACTAGTTGCGACAGTTTTAAATATGCCAAAGGATTTTAAATAAAAAATTAAATTAAAGAAAGGAAATAAAAAATGAACAATAATAATACTAAAAAAAATATAATAGCGTGGTTATCATTAGTTATGTTGATAATAATATTTTCAGGAGTATTTCAAAAAGCTGAAGGACCGTTAAGAGCACTAGATTTTAATACATTAGCAGGAAGTTTTGGAAAGGTATCTGGAAAACTAGATTTTAGAGGAGCTGGGGGAACAGGAGCTAAAGAAGGTTTTTTATTTGCGTTAACATTAATACCAACAACGATGTTAGCTTTGGGACTTATTGAAGTGGCACAAGAATTAGGTGGTTTAAGAGTGGCTTCAAAGATTTTTACTCCCCTTTTAAAACCTTTAATGGGATTACCAGGTGTAGTTGGATTAACATTTGTAAGTACATTTACATCTTCAGATGTAGGAGCTGTAATGACAAAAGAACATTTTGAAAATAATGAAATAACAGATGATCAGAGAGCAATTTTTGTTGCCTATCAATATGCAGGATCAGGAGTAATAAATAATACTTTAACTGGAGGGGCACCACTTATAGCAGTTTCAATTGTTCCAGTTGGATTAATTATTCTTATTCAAATTATAGTAAAAATTATAGGAGCAAATATAGTAAGACTTTACTGTAAGAGATTAAATCAAAAAGAAGCGAAAAAAGATAAAGTATATGCTTAGGAGGAAATTTAGTGAGTACATCAAATACAAAACAAGTTAGTGTAGTAGAAACATTTATGAAAGGAGCGAAAAAAGGTCTTTATATAGGATTAGAATTAATAGCTCCAGCAATGGTTATGGCATATGCTTTAATAGCAATTTTAACAGTAACAGGAATGATGCCAATAATAGGAAAATATCTATCTCCTATAATGGCAATCTTTGGATTACCAGGAGAAGCAACAGTAGCTCTAATAGCAGCCTTTTTTGCTAAGGCAGCAGGTGCAGCAAGTGCACTACTTCTTTACGAACAAGGGCTTATAAATCAAGAACAAGCGACTATATTATTTCCAACGGTTATAATAATGGGAACTTTAGTAGGGCATTTTGCTAGAATAGTTCTAGTTTCAGATGTAGCAAAAAAATACCATAAGTTATTACTAATGATTCCTCTTATTGATGCAGTCATAGTAATGCTTTTAATGAGAGTGATATTGAAGTTTTATTAATTTAATTGATCTCTGGTAAAGAGAGGGATAATATGATTGAAAAAGATTTTGAAAGTATTGTTGAACTTAGAAAAAAAAGAAAAATGACACAAAGAGATTTAGCTAAAATAACTGGATTAAATATAAGAACCATCAGTCGTTTTGAAAATGGCGAAACAATATCAGTTTCTTCAGAAAAAAAGATATATATAGCATTAGGTTATGATTTTTTACAAGATACAGATCTTTATTTAGAAAAAGTGAAAAGATCTTTTGATAAACAAGCAAGCGGTTATAATGAATATACTCTTTTAACAGATAATACATATTTAAGCAGAATATTAAATATAGGACATCCATTTAAAAATAAAAGAGTTTTAGATTTGGGGTGTGGAACAGGTTTGTTATCTTTAAGTCTTGCAGATAAAGCAGAAGAAGTATTCGCTTTGGACATAAGCAATGGTATGATTAACAGTTTAAAAGTTAAAGTAAAAAAAAGAGAGATAAAAAATATAAATGTTATAAAGGGGGATATTCATAATACAGAATTTCCAGATAACTTTTTCGACACAATAGTATGCGTTCTTTCCTTTCATCATTTTCATGATATAAGTAAAGTTATGCAAATACTAAAAAGAATACTAAAACCTTTTGGAGAAATTATAGTAGTTGATATCTATAGTTCATCAAATGAGGGAGATCAGATTTTACAAAATACTTGTGAAAAAATTAGAGATTTTTCTCATAATAAATTTTTTACATTAAAAGAGTTAAAAGAACTTTTAAAAGATTTTGATTTTGGTGGATTTGAAGTGGAAAAGTTTGAGGTTAAAAGAAATTATGAAGATTGGATAAAAATGGCAAATTTTGAAGATAGTGACAAGATATTATTTAATTTATTAAAAGGATTAGCTTTAAAGGGAATTTCAATGGGGAGTGATTTAAGACTAGAAGAGAATACTGTAAAATTCACTCAAAATATGGTGACAATTAAGGCTATAAATTTTAAAAACTTCTAAAATAGAAAAAGAGGTAATAAATGAAAGAGATGTTATTAATGTTAGCAATTATAGTGTGCATATTTGCTATTGGAGATGTGCTAAGTGTTTTTACAAAAGCTAAGTTATCATCAATATTTGTAGCTTTACTTATTTTTTTAATATTATTTATGTTAAAAATAATACCTATTGATATTGTTGAAATATCTGGTTTAACAAAAGTTGGTCGTTGGGCTAGTCCTATTTTAGTTTTTGGAATGGGAACAATGGTAAATTTCAAGCAATTGAAATCAGAATGGAGAACAGTTTTAGTTTCAATGATTTCAATGTTTGGAGCTATTGGATTTATGATGTTAGCAATACCGATAATTGGTAAAAATTCAACTTTAGTAGCAGTTCCTATAATAAATGGAGGAATTGTTGCCACAAATATAATGGTTAGCGGAGCTTTAGAAAAAGGATTTCCAATGGCAGCTGCATTTGGTACATTGATATATGCTTTACAAAAATTTGTAGGTACACCAATAGCTTCTTACTATGGATTAAAAGAAGCGAAAAATATAGTGGAAAAACATAGAGAAAACTTTAGTTTACAAAATGAGATTAAAGATGAAATAGATGACGTAAGGAAAAAGATAAGATTTTCAGAAAAAAATAAAGCATATTTTACCCCTTTTGTTTGCTTTGGAATAACAACTTTAGGAGCTTACATTGGGTTTTTATTACAAGATTTAACTAGTATAAATAATACAATATGGTGTCTAATTATAGGTGCTACACTTTCTCACTATGGGGTTGTTCCAGAAAAAATTTTAGATCATGGAAAAGCTTCTGGATTTATAACTATAGCTGTTTTTGCTGGAATAATTCCCTCTTTAGCAAAAATAACAACAACAGATTTACTTTCTTTAGGATGGCATTTAATAGTTGTATTTGGAGCTCTAGTTATAGGAAGTTTTATAACTATGTATATCTTACCAACTTGGAAAATAATTGGATCTAGAAATATATCTATGGGAATTGCTATGGCTCAGCTTTTAGGATTTCCAGCAACCTTACTTGTAGCTCAAGAGATATCTTTAGCAGTAGCTGAAACAGATTTAGAATATAAAGCTATTATGGAAAAAATAGGACCAGCATATGTAGTCTCAGGATTAGTTTCTGTGACAACACTTTCTGTGGTAGTAGCGGGGTATTGTTTAGAATTTTTATAATATAAATAAGTAAACGACTAAACTTAAAAAGTTTAGTCGTTTTATATTTTAAAAATATGATATAATATACTATACAAATTAAATGTAATAAAAGGTGAAAGATGGAAAAATACTTAGTGGAAAGTTTAAAAACGAGCTCTATTAATCTTGGAATAGAGTCAAAAAGTGAATATCAACATAAGCTTTTATCAAATAAAGAAAAAAAGATAGTTACAGATATAAGAAAAGAGCTTGAAAATTGTGATGAATTTATAATTTCAGTAGCTTTTATAACTGAAGGTGGGCTTTCTCTTATATTAGAACAATTGAAAGTTTTAGAGGAGAAAGGTGTTAAAGGAAAAATTTTAACAGGTGATTATCTAAACTTTACCCAACCAAAAGCTTTAAAAAAACTGCTTTCATATAATAATATAGAGGTAAAACTTTTAAGTAATGAAAAATTTCATGCTAAAGGTTATTTTTTTAGAAAAAATGATATTTGGACACTGATTGTAGGAAGTAGTAATTTAACTCAAACAGCTTTAACTGTAAATTTTGAATGGAATTTAAAAGTAAGTTCTTTAGAAAAGGGAAAAATTGCTAACGAGATATTAGATGAGTTTAATAGAACCTTTAATACTTTACCTAAATTGACTTTAGATATGGTTAAAGAATATGAAGAGATATACGATTTAAATAGAAAGATGACAAAACTTCAAAAAGAAAGAGCTATAAAAAAAATAGAGATTAAACCCAATTCAATGCAAGTTCAAGCACTGAAAGCCTTTAAAGTTTTAAGAGAAAGCAAAAATAAAGGCTTACTAATAAGTGCTACTGGAACAGGGAAAACATATTTAAGTGCTTTTGATATAAAAGTAGCAAATCCTAAAAAAGTTCTATTTTTAGCACATAGAAAAACAATACTTGAAAAATCTAAAAAAAGCTTTGAACTTATAATGAAAGATAAAAATATGTGTATATATGGTGAAGATATATTAATAGATAAAGATATAATTTTCGCGATGGTTCAAACATTGAGTAAAGATAAACATTTAGAGTTATTTTCAAAGGAGGCGTTTGATTATATAGTTGTAGATGAAGTGCATCATAGTGGAGCTAAGAGTTACCAGAAAATCTTAAACTATTTTAAACCTAAATTTTTATTAGGTATGACTGCTACTCCAGAAAGAAGTGATGATTTTGATATATATGCTTTGTTTGATCATAATATAGCTTATGAGATTAGACTTCATGATGCATTAAAAGAGGAACTTTTATGTCCATTTCATTATTTTGGAATTTCGGATATATCTATAGATGGTAAAGAAATTGATGAAAAAACGTCGGTTAAAAATTTAGTGATAGATGAAAGAGTAAATCATATAATTGAAAAAAGTAGATATTATGGTTATAGTGGAGAGAAACTTCATGGCCTTATATTTGCATCAAAAGTTGAAGAGGCTGTAGCTTTAGCAGAAAAGTTAACTGAAAAAGGTATAAAGAGTAAAGCTTTAAGTGGAAAAAGTAGTGATTTAGAAAGAGAGAGCACTATAGAGGATTTAGAAAATGGAAAGCTTGAGTATATAGTAACTGTAGATATATTCAATGAAGGTGTAGACATCCCATGTGTAAATCAAGTTATTTTTTTAAGACCAACTGAGTCTTCAATAATATATATTCAACAGCTTGGTAGAGGTCTTAGAAAGAGTGAAAATAAAGAGTATGTGGTAATATTAGATTTTATAGGAAACTATGAGAAAAACTTTTTAATCCCGACAGCTATATCACAAAATAATAGCTTTGATAGAGATTTTATGAAAAGATTTCTAATAAATGGAACAAATATGATTCCAGGAGAGAGTAGTATAACATTTGAAACTATTGTAAAAGAAAGAATTTTTGAAAATATAAATAAAACAAATTTCTCAACTAAAAAAAATATAGAACATGATTTTAATCTTTTAGAAAAACAACTTGGAAGAGTACCTTTGCTTAATGATTTTTTCCAAAGAGATATGATAGAACCTAGTGCTATATTAAAATTTAGAAAAGATTATGATGAAATTTTAAAGATGTTGAGACCTAAACTATTTTTAGGAGAGCTTTCAAAAATTGAAAAAAATTATCTGACATTTTTATCAAGTATCTTTACTCCAAGTAAAAGAGTTCATGAGATGATTATTTTAAGAACGTTACTATCAAATAAAGATGTGTCTATAGAGGATATAGAAGTTATTTTAAAAAGAGATTACTCTTTAGTAGAACAAAGAAAAAATATTGAAAATGCTATGAAACATTTATCTAAGGATATTTTTACAAGCTTATCTACAATAAAAGAGTTTGAACCTATAGTTGAATCAGAAAAAAAATATAGTTTAAAAAAGAGTTTTAAAAGTAGCTATGAAAAAAATAGTTATTTTAAGATGTTAATAGATGATCTTATTGATTATAATTTAAATTATGTTTTAAAAAATTATAAACAACAAGGCAAAGAAACTATACTAAGATATAAAGAGTATACAAAGCAACAAGCTTTTTGGAATTTGAACTTAGATTTTAATAATGGTTATCAGGTAAGTGGTTATACAATATTTGAAGATCAAAAAAAAGTGATAATATTTATAACATTAGATGATTCGCTGCCATTTGTAGCATATGACAATGTGTTTTATGATGAGCAACGATTCACTTGGTTTTCTAAGAGTAATAGATGTATTAGTAGAAATGGTGTTTTAACAGGAGAGGGAAAGGTTGCGAATAACTACTATACAATCGAGGTATTTCTAAAGAAAAAATCAGGAGAGAATTTCTTCTATTTAGGAGAGGTTGAAAAGGTTTTAAAAGCTCAAGAAACATTAGGAAAAAAAGGCGAACCTTTAGTAGAGTATGAACTAAAGTTAAAATATGAGATGGATTCAAATTTATTTAGCTATTTTAATTTATAAAATGAAATTGACAAATGAATTAAACTATACTAAAATGTGCATATATAAGAAAATGCAATTTTTCTTAATCTATGTACTTAAAAGGAGGACACAAAATGTCAAGTTGTAATTCATGCCCATCTCAAGGGTCATGCTCAAAGGAATCTACAAGTTGCGGAATTGTTAATAATCCTGCAAATAAAATAAAAAAAGTAATAGGTGTTATGAGTGGAAAAGGTGGAGTAGGAAAATCTACAGTTTCAACTTTATTAGTAAAACAGTTAGCTGATCAGGGATATAAAGTAGGTATTATGGATGCTGATATAACAGGGCCAAGTATACCAAGATTATTAGGACTAAGTGGAGAGAGAGCTGGAGGAAAAGGTAATGATATATATCCAGTGGTAACAAAAGATGGAATAAAAGTAATCTCTTTAAATTTTCTAGTTGAAAATGAAAATGATCCAGTACTATGGAGAGGACCAATAGTTGGTAGAGCTGTAAAGCAGTTTTGGGAAGATGTTATCTGGGGAGAACTTGATTATTTAATAATAGATATGCCACCAGGAACAGGAGATGTAGCTTTAACTGTTATGCAATCTATACCTTTAAATGGAATAGTGATGGTTTCAGTACCTCAAGATATGATATCTATGATTGTTGCAAAAGCTGTTAAAATGGCAAATCAGATGAATGTAGAAGTTCTAGGAGTAGTTGAGAATATGAGTTATGTAGTTTGTCCAGGTTGTGAAACTAAGATTAAGTTATTCAATGGAGAGTCAACAGATAGCTTCTTAAAAGAGAATGGATTAGATTTATTAGGAGAACTACCTATGATATCAAGTATTTGTAATCTTTCAGTTGAGGGATATGATGTAAATAAAGAGGAAATAAATAATATTTTTAATCCCATTACAAAAAATATATTAAATAAAGTAAGAGTTTAAAAGATCCAGTTTTGGATCTTTTTTTATTACTTAAAAACTTAAAAAACAGACTATGTAGAAGTTTTTGTGTTATAAATATTTAAATTTTTCATATATTTTTTTTATATTAATTGTGTTAAAATTTACCCTCGGGAGGTGATTAATTTGAATACTACAAATGTAGGAATATTAAACTTATTGTATCATGGGCGTTTTTCACAAAATGATTTAGCGTTGTATTTAGATGTAGATAGTAAAACGTTATCTAAAAATATATCACAATTAAATATAAGCTTAAAAGATTTAAACTTAAATCAAATAGAGCTAAAAGACGGAAAGTATCAGTTAAGTCTAAATAATGAACAGTGGTTATATATATTAAATGGAAAAGAGTTTATGAGCTCAGAAGATATTATTGATTATTTATATTTAAAATTTATTTTTAAAGGTTTCATAAATTTAGAGGCTGAAAAAAATGAATTTCAAATATCGAGAAGTTCCATAAATAGATATTTTTTAGTTGTAAAAAATATTTTAGCAGAAAATAATAGTAGTTATAAGTATGAAAATGCAAAAGGACTTCGTTTAATTCATTTGTCTCTTCAAGATAAAAATCTATTTTGTAAGAAACTTATAAAACTGTTTGTAAAAACTGATTTTTCAATATCTTCATCGACAATTTATTATAATCTTTTTAAAGACTCTCAAATTAATGAACTTTCAGAAAAACTTTATAAAATATTTACTTTTTCAGAAGTTGCATCAACTAAATTTATAATAGCGTTTTCCTTAGCTTTAAAAATTTGTGTGGATACTTTTGAGGGATTTTCATTTGGAAATACTTATAATAATTTAGATGAATATATAAATATAAAAAATATGGTAGAAAAAGAGTTAGGAAACTATTCAGAGAGTTACAAACAACAGATTTTCTCATTTTTATTAAATTTAAAAAATAAAGAAAACTTTTTTGAGCAAGGAGTAATAGAGCGAGCAAAGATATTAATGAAAGAGTTAAAAAAACAATTAAATATAGAAAATATAGAAAAAGGATTTAAAGAACTTCTACTGAAAAAGCTATATATGTCTTTATTTAAATATGAAAATAATATTTTAAAAGTACATTCTTCTAAACTTAATAATGATGATAAGAGATTACTAAAAATCCTAGATGAAATTTTAATAAAAACAAATCTTAAAATATATTTCTATGATAAAATTGTTGTATTAGGTATAATAAAAAAAATTTTGATAGAAAAGAATAGAAAAGATATAAATAATATTTTACTTCTTTTTAATGAAATAATACTACCACATGATTTTTATTTAAAAGAAAATTTAGAAAAACAGATACCCCACATAAAAATTGATATAAAACCATCGTTTCACTTAAGATTCAATTATTCAAATTGCATTAATCATTATGATTTAATATTAAGTGATGAAAAATATCAAGATTCAAATGTTGAAAAAATATCTTCATTTAATTATTTGAGAGTGTTAGAGAAAATAGATAAAAAAGCTATAGAGAAAGGATTAAGTAGTTTAATTTAGGTATGTAGAAAGAGGGGAAAGTTTATGAATGTAACATCAATACACTTTAAAATTATGTATTGTTTAAAAAGAAATATTTATTCGATTGGAGAGTTATCAGAAATTCTTAGTATTTCAGAATTTAAAATTAAAAGATATATAAAAGATTTAGAGTGTTTAGTTGAAGAGGAATCTATAGAAAATATTCATAATAAATTAAATAGTATACCTAAAATAATAGAAAAGCTTAGAAAAAAACAGAGTTTAACTCCAGAGGAAAGGCAGATGTATGTGATTTTAAAATTTTTAAAAACAGATACAATAAATCTTAGCCAAATAAGTGAAGAGATAGGTGTAACAAGAAGAACATTAACAAATGATTTAAATGAACTTAAAGAGATTTTAGAAAAATTTCACTTAGAGATAAAAAATCTTACTAGATATGGAATTGTGTTGGAAGGTAAAGAGAGTGATAAGAGAAGTTTTTTTAAATTATATTTAATAAAAATATTTATTGAGCAAAGATATCTTCCAAAAATATTTGATATCATATTTTTAGAGTTTGAACATTTAAAGAGAGAATATAAAATACATAAATTAATAAAAGAAATGTTTAATTTTATGGAGATTCCAGACAATAGTTTTGCTTTTTTAAATTTAGAAGTTAAATCTTATATAGCTATTTTAAGAAAAAATTATAAAGATTTTAGTATAGATATTAATTTAAAAGAAGCTAAAGGAGATAAAGCATTTATAGAGTTTTTGAAAAAAACACTAATATATAGTAATTTTGAGATTAATCAAATAATAGATACTTATAAAAAAAGATATAAAGGAAACCTAGTAAAATTATATCCTGAAAAAGCTAAAGAGGCAAAAAAATTAATTAAATATATTGAGAAAAATATGAAAACTAATATTTTTATACCAAAAGATTTTTTAATAAGAATTATGGTTATAATTATAGTCAGAGATTATAAACAAGAATTTAATATAAATGAGTTTTATATATTTAATAATGCTATTGGAAAAGCTTATTTAATTCCCTATAAAGAAATATCAGAATTATTAAAAAATTATTTTAAAGAGATTGATAGTTTTGATTTAGCTAATTTGACAATGACCTTTTTAAGTAGTATCTATATAGAGAATAAAAGTAAAATTGAACAAACAAAAGATTTTGCAATAGTGTATAATTTTTTACATAGAGATATGATTGTAGATTTGTGTGAAGATATAGGGCTTAAAAGAGGAAGTGGAAAATATGAATTGGTTTCATATTTTGATTTAGAAGAATTTTTAAATGAAAAAAATCCTAAAATTATTATAACATTTGAAGATATAGATTTTTCTAGGTATAACATAGAGGAGAAATTGGTAGAGTTTAATTTTCCTATAACAAAATATGATAAGTTAAAGTTAAAACCGTTTCTTGAAAAAATATAAGGACCAGAGTTAATCTGGTCTTTTTATATTTTTTGTATATATTGAAATTCATCTGATTTGGAATTTTTCAAATTAAGAGTTTTAGTGAGGTCTTGGATGAATATATCCCCTAAAATATATTTTAAAATTGAGTAATAAGATAACACGAAAGGTTGGTACTCTTCAAGTTTGAAACCGATAGGATTTTCTCTTCGAAAGTATGGAGATGTAGATTTTTCAACATCCATGCATGGAAAATCTGAATCATTCATAGCTAAATAGTTATTCTTTTTAGTTGGAACAAAGATATATAATGTATCCTCTTCTTGAATAATTTCTAATGGATATATAGAGCACCAAAGTGGTTTTGTATCAATAATCTCTTCTAAAGAGAAATTTTGGTCAATACATATTTTATGAATAGCACAAAGATGTCTATCACCGTGAACACATGAGCAAGTACATCTATCAAAAGTTGTATTTACATGCTCTTCTGGAATAAGCATTTTATCCTTTTTTATTGAGGAAATAATTTCTATTTCCATTAAGCCCTCAGCCTTTAATATAGAAACAGCTTTTGTTAAAGTATCATACTCTTTTAAGTTTTCTATTATAACTTTTCGAGATTTCTTATTAAACTCATATGGAAATTGTACGCAGCAGTTAGTTAAACAGTTAAAACAATCAAAATTTGTTAAATGAAGAAAACTATCAACATCAACAATGGCTTTAAACTCTTTATTTTTTAAAAAAACAACAGTTTCAACAGTTTTTATACTTTGAAAATATCTATTTATTCTAATTTTATTCTTTTCAGAAATTATAAAATCTTTATGTAAAAAATAATTCATTAAACTCTCCTAAAATCTTATTAAATTTTTAAAACTATTTAAAATTATATTACAAAAATATAAAAAAACCAAGATAAATATAAAAACATCCAGAAAAAATTTGACAAAATAAAAAGGATAAAGTATATAAAAGAATTGAAACTAATAATAAGGAGGGGTATTATGAAAAAAATTATATTAAGTTTATCATTGGCAACTTTAATATTAACCGGATGTTCTGGAGCTACAGCAAAAACTAGTTCGAATACAGATGTAGCTTGGAAATATGTTAAAGATTTACCAGTTCCAAAAGGTTATGAGATACAAAAAGGGGTAGCTGGACCTTTAGCTGGAAACATAGGCGAGTATGTAGTTGTTGCTGGTGGAGCAAATTTCCCACATAAGTCAGTTCTTGAAGGAGGACCAAAAGTAGTTTATTCAGATTTGTATTTAATGAAAAAGACAAAGAATGGATTAGAGTTAGTTAAACACACTCATCTTCCAAAAGAGATAGGATATGGTACAGCAATATCTACAGATAAGGGAATCTATTATATTGGAGGAACATATCAAACAGGTGTTTCAAATGAGATACTATTTATAACTTTAAATGCTGATAAAACAGATGTTATAGTTAAAACAATAGGAACATTACCATTTGATTATCATAGTGGAGTAGCAGCATTATATAGAGATGATGTATATATTGTAACTGGAAAACAAGATGGAAAAAATAGTAAGAATTTTTATAAATATAATTTAACAACTGGTAAAACAACAGCTTTAAAAATGTTCCCGGGAACAGAAAGAAGTCAATCAGTTGGACAAGTTTTAAATAATGGTTCAGAGGACCTTTTATATGTATTTGGCGGTGGAACAGGTGTAGCATTTACAGATGGTTATGCGTATAGTTTTACTAAAGATACGTGGGTAAAAGTAAAAGATGTAGAATTAAAAAATAAAGGAATATCTCTTTTAGGAGCAAGCTCTGTAAAGTTAAATAATAATGAGATGTTAGTAATAGGCGGATTTAATAAGGAAATTTGGGATGATGCAAATCTTAAGTTAGGGTCATTAAAAGGTAAAGAATTAGAAAAATATAGACATGATTATTTTACTAAAGATCCTCAGGATTTCAATTGGAATAAGGATATGTTAGTGTATGATGCAACTAATAATACTTGGAAATCAATAGGACAAGTACCATTTATGGCTCCATGTGGAGAAGGTCTTGTAAAAATTGGAGATACAATCTATTCAATAAATGGAGAGATAAAACCAGGAGTTAGAAGTGAAAGGATTTATCAAGGAACTATAATTAAAGACTAGTAAAAAGTATACAAAAGTTAAGAAAAATATAAAAAATAATCAAATAACGAACACAAGTTGACCAGTTAAAAGTTCGACAAAATAAGGGATTTAATATATAATTCAATTACTGAACTTTTAATGCTCATCAATTTTCTCTCAAATTGATGAAAAAATTTTCTAATTTAAAAATAAGCAGGTACATTCCCAGTACCTGCTTATTTATTTTTATTTCAAAATATTTATTAATAAAAAACAGGAAAAACGAACAATTGCTTGTAGTTACTATGTAAGAATTTAAATGGGAGGGGGAGATACTATGATTAGTTCACTATTTAAAAGCAAAAAAGTTGTTGAAGCTGAAAAAGATCAAAAAATTTTGGAGAAAGAGATAAAAAGATTGTCTTTAGAAATTGTAAAAAAAGATGGATTTTTAAAATGTAAAAATGATTTATTTATCTCTAAGGAAAAAGCTGGAAAAAAAGTTTATGATTGGGAGAAAATGGGAGACGAATTAAAAAAGTATCATGAAGAAAATCTTGTCCTAAAGAAAGAATTAGAAAAAATAAACGAGATATTATCTATAAATTGTATAGAAAATCATTATCTTATTAAGATAGAAAAATTTTTATCTGAAATTAGATTTTCAGAGTCAGTAAAAAATTTAAAATTAAATGGAGTACTTTATGTTCAGTGCTTAAATAACTATATTATAGAAAATTTAGTTGAAGATGAAAAATTAAAAAATGAGATTATAAAAAGGTATGAAAACTTTTTAAATGGTATTATGAATTGGGAACTAAAGACTAATCTATTAAAAGGCGAAAAAATTACAAAAATTTACTCAAAATATAGAAAAGTTGTAAATATATTAAATGAAAAAACAATCTGTTATATGGATGAATTAAACCATGATATTCTTAATAGATTAGTAGAATCTGGGTATTCTCAAGAGGAGATAGAAGTTTTAAAAGATATATATGATGATTATGAAAAAAAGTATCTTGTAAAGTAATAGAAAATAAAAAATGGTAAAATAAAATTTTACCATTTTTTATTTACTTTTTATTATCATCTCTAATAATTCTACCATCCATAATCTCTATAACACGATCACACATATCTGAAATACGTGGGTCATGAGTTACAATAATAAAAGTTGTTTTAAACTTAAGATTTATTTCTCTAAGAAGTTTATAAATCTGTTTACTACTTTCAGAATCTAGATTTCCTGTGGGTTCATCTGCTAAAATAATATCAGAGTTATTCATAAGAGCTCGGGCAATGGCTACTCTTTGTTGTTGTCCTCCAGAGAGGTTATTAGAGTTTCTATTTATAAAATCTTTTAGCCCAACATATTCAAGAAGTTCAAGGGCTCTCTCTTTATCCTTTTCAGTGTCATAACCATATTTTATCCAAGTGGGCATTAAAACATTTTCTAAAACAGTAAATTCAGGAAGTAGAAAGTGAAACTGAAATATAAAACCAATGGATTTATTTCTAAAGTTAGCCATGTCATTATTAGTAAAGTGTGAGATATTATCTCCTCTAAAAAGTATATCTCCAGAAGTGGGTTTATCAAGAGACCCTATTATGTTTAATAAAGTACTTTTTCCACTACCACTTTGACCTATTATTGCGGTAAACTCCCCTTCATAAAAAGTTAAATTTATATTATTAAGAACTTTAGTAACTATTTTTTCCCCATAAGATTTATCAATATTTATAAGTTGCAAAACCTCTCTATTCACCTTTAATCACCTCTATAGGACTAAGTTTCATACATTTTCGTGCTGGAATAATACCTGAGATTACACCAGAGAGTGTTGAAATAAATATTAAAGTTAGGCTCTGCTAAATTAACATAGAACTCTATTACACCTAAGCCAAAAAACAAACCTAAAATAGAACCTAAAAAGCCGATTAAAGCTCCCTGAATAATGAATAGATAACCAGTTGAGCGATCTAAAGCTCCCATAGCTTTAAGAATACCAATCTCTTTCATCTTTTGTAAAACAGTAACTAAAAGGACACTAGCAATACTCATAGATGTAGCAAGTGTTACAACAACTTGAATTATAAAACTAGTATCATTTTGAGCTTTTAAAGCTTTTAAAATATTATCAGCATCTCTAGTCCAAGGAACAACCTCAAGGTTTGGATATTGCTTTTGGATAGTTTCTCCTAAATTAGGGGCATCAAAAACATCCTCAATTTGAATATTTATATTTGTAACATTTCCTTTTTTATTAAAAATCCTTTGAGCTTTATTAAAGTCCATTATAACAAGAGAGGTATTTGAACTGACATTTTCCAAATCAAAGATTCCAGAGATTCGAACAGTCTCTAACTTTCCACTAGGAAGAGTGAGTTGCATAACATCTCCAGCTTGAAGTTCATAGTTTTTAGCTAAACGAGTTCCAATTAAAATATTGTCAGAGTCAACTAGTGGCGAACCAGATGTAACTCTTCCTATTATATTATAAAGTCTATCTCCAGAGTTTAAATCCATTCCCTTTATCATAAGTGAGGTAGTTTTTCCATCTCTAGTGTAAAGAGCATTTCCCTCAATAGTTGGAACAATAACTTTAATCTTTTCAAAAGTACTGAGATAATCAATGATCCCTTGAAACTCTTCAATCTTATTTTTAGTCGTTGGAAAGTTCCCATAAACAATGGGACCATCCTCTATAAGGAGAAGTTTGTCTCTCATATTTCCATCATCAATATAGATATGTGGAGAATCTCCAAGAATTCTTTGTATAAGGCTAGCTTGTAAAGAGGTTATAAGAGAAGCTATAAAAATTTGTATGGCAACTCCAAGGGCAATAGCGGAGATTATAAAAAGAGATTGCCCTTTATTGTGAGTCATAAAATTGATACTAACTCTAAACTCATATCTCACTTTTCATCACTCCTTAAGTTTGTATTTTATTTAAGATTCAAAAATTGGAGTCACTCGAATATTTTCAGTTATATTTTTAGGGGATAAAACAATATCATCATTTTCTAATCCACTTATTACAACAAAGCCATCAATTACAGGAACTCCTTGAACTTCAACTAGTTTAGATTTATCATTTTTTAATATATATACATAAGTTTTATTTTTTTTCTGTACAGTATACACTCCTTGCAAAAGAACGGCATCTTTAAAGCTTTCACCTTGAATTATTGTATTAACAGTACTATTAAATAGAAATTCAGGTAGAGTTTTATCAATATCTCCTCTAACTTCAAGAGTACCATTTATTTCATCTACATTGATACCTATATAATAGATGTTTCCAGAGGAAAATTTACTTGTATCAGCATAGGGATATATTTTAATAGGTGAACCAAAGGTAACTTTATTTATATATTTTTCATCTAAATTTATACTAACTATTTTTTCATCACTAGATGATATTTGAAACATCTCTGTATAAGGTGCTACAGTTTGACCAACTTCAACATTTCTAACAGTTATAAAACCATCATAAGGAGCGCATATATAGTATTTTGAAAGATTATTCTCTAAAGATTTTAGGTTATTTTCAGCTGAATTTGTATTTTCTAGTGCACTTTTATAAGAAGCACCATCGTTTTTAAAGGTATTAAAATTAATTTGAGCATCTTTTAAGGTTTTTTCAGAGTTAATAAACTCCTGTTTTTTTGAATCAAACTCCAATCGACTTATATATTTCTTTTGATAAAGTTTTTCATGGTCTAAAAATTCACGTTTACTAATATCATAGTTAATTTGAGCTGACTTTAATTGAGCTTTTGCATTTTCTAAAGATACGCTACTAACTACTTCTAAATCATATTTAGATTTTTCATAAAGTGCCTTAACTTTAGCTATATCAGCTTCAATCTCTTGAGTGTTAAGTTTAGCTACAATACTTCCTTTAGTTACAGGTTGTCCTTCACGAATATATATGTTTTCAATAACTCCATTGATACCAGAGGTAAGAATAGAGAAGTTTTTAGCTTGGATAGTTCCAGTAACTAGGATTTTTTCAGTATAATCTTGTTTTTTTACTTTTACAGCATCTATTTTAGTACTTCTAAAGTAAAAATATAGAAACACCAGTATTAAAATAGTTGAAACTGTGAGATACATAATCCATTTCTTTTTCACTTTATTCCTCCAATCTGTAGTTATTATTTAGTAAATACGGTGAACAATAACTCTTTCATTTTTTCTCAGAGGAAATATTAAAGTCAAATAACTATTTTGTTATAAAAACAGGAAAAAAGAACAACAAGGAGTAAATGAGAGTAAAAGAAAAGCCAAGTAGATAAAGTGTTAGTTCAAGAATAAAAAAACATGAGGTGAGAGCAGTGGAAAAGGAAAAAGTAATGGAAAAATTTAAAAAAGTTGATGCGAAGTATGTGGGTATAGGTGTTGTTATAGCTATTTTGTTATATTTTATAGTTGATTATATAGTTGCCAAGAGAGAGGAGAAGATATACTATGGTGTTTTAGAGATGGATAAGATAAATGTTTCTTCTGAAATTCCTGGAAAGATAGAGATACTGTATGTTGATGATGGATATGTAGTAAAAAAGGGGCAGGAACTTGTGGCTATAGATGATAAAGAGAATAGATTAAAGGTAGAAAATAGTGAGATAAATTTAAAATCTTCAGAAAATCAACTACTAAAAACTTTAGATGGAACAAGAGAGGAACAAATAGCTGCTCAAAGAGAGATTGTTAAACAGTTAGAAACTCAAGTAGATCAAGGAAGAAAAAATTTAGTAACTTTAACAAGTAGTTTTAAATTTGCAGTTTCAAATTTAGAAAATAAAAAGAAGATATACATTGATACAAAAGACCTTTTTAATAAAAAATTTGAAAGTCAGTATAACTTAGATGTAGCTAGATTAAACTATGAAAATGCTCAAAACCAATTTATTACAGCTCAAAATAGTTTAGAAAATGGAAAAGAGGCTCTATTGGGGTATGAAGCACAGAAAAAGGCAGCAGATGAAAATTTAAGATATATGATAAATGGATTTTCAAAAAGAGATATAGAATCAGATAAACTTAAAATTCAATCATCTGAAAAGGGATTGGAGTTAGCTAAGGTATATGCAGATAAAAATAAACTGGTATCACCAATTGATGGATTAGTTGAAAGTGTAAATTTAAAAATTGGAGAGGTTGTTAATCCAGGAATTGCAGTTGTGACAATGTTAGATATGAATAATCTTTGGACAAAGATATATGTTCCTGAAAAAATTCTACCTTTAATAAAATTAAATCAAAAAGTTACTGTTAAAAGTGATTTTATAGATAAAAATTATGAGGGGGAGATAGTTTATATAGCTTCTGATTCAGAGTTTACACCAATGAATATAGTTACTAAAAAAGATAGGTTAAAACTAGTTTATGAAATAAAAGTTAAAGTTTTAAATAATGATGGAAAATTAAAAAGTGGAATGCTTGTGGGGGTGGACTTAGGACTATGAACAACGAAGAGGTAAATAAAGATCAATACTCTATTGAGATCAAAGGATTAACTAAAAGATTTGATAAATATGTAGCTGTAGATAATCTTACGTTTTCAATACCTAAAGGAGTTATATTTGGTTTCTTAGGTCCAAATGGTAGTGGAAAATCAACAACTATTAGAATGATTTGTGGTGTTTTAACTCCAACTTCTGGAGAGGGAAAGGTACTGGGGTATGATTTAAAAAGTAATCCAGAGAAGATAAAATCTAAAATTGGGTATATGTCTCAAAAATTTAGTTTGTATGAAGATTTAACAATAGAGGAGAATCTAACTTTTTATGGAGAGATATACTCTATTCCAAAGGAGCGTTTAAAAGATAGAATTGAAGAAATTATAGTTATGTTAAATTTAAACGAAAAAAGAGGGGTTTTATCTAAAAATCTTTCTGGTGGTTGGAAACAAAGATTAGCACTAGGGTGTGCAATAATTCATAAGCCTGAGTTGCTTATATTAGATGAACCAACAGCTGGAGTTGACCCTGTGGCAAGAAGGGAGTTTTGGACAACTATAAAAGATTTGATAAAAGATGGCGATATAACGGTTTTAGCAACAACTCACTATATGGATGAGGCCTCTGTTTGTGATATAATTGGTTTTATTTTTGAGGGAAAACTAGTTACAATAGATACACCTGCAAACTTATATAAAAAGTATAATACAGATAATCTTGAAGATGTATTTATAATATATGTAAAAGAGCTTTCACACAAAGAGGTTATCTCATCCTTTGATCAATTGAAAAAAGATAGTGGGAAAAAGGAGGAGAAACTATGATTAATATAAATAGGACTCTAACTATTGCCAAAAAAGAGGTAATACACATAAAAAGAGATAGAGCTAGTCTTGTAATAGCCTTAATACTTCCTATTTTTTTACTATTACTATTTGGATTTGCAGTTAGTTCAGATGTGGATAATTTAAAACTATCAGTTTATGATGGAAGTAAAAGTATTGAAAGTAGGGAGCTTATTAATAGTTTAAATAACTCAACGTATCTGAAAGTTTATGAGTATGTTAACACTCCAGATGCAGTTGAAAAAAGTTTAGATTATGGAAGAACAAAAATAGGAGTTATTATCCCAGATTATTTTACAACTAGGTTACGAAGAGGAGAACCTACAGATGTACAGTTTTTAATAGATGGTTCAGACCCATATATTGCTAAAACTGCATCATCATATTCAGCTCTTATTGTAAACCATCACTCTCAAGAACTGCAAAAGAATGTGATAAAACAAAAGGAAAAAGGTCAAGGAATAAAGCCATATAATCTACTATTATATAATCCAACTTTAGAGAGTAGTAAATTTAATATTCCAGGAATAATAGGATTGATTTTACAAAATATAACAATAATGCTTACAGCCTTTTCCATAGTTAGAGAGAAGGAAAAGGGAACTATGGAGCAACTTATTATGACTCCAATAACTCCTTTAGAACTTGTAATTGGAAAGATAATTCCATATGTTTTTATAGCTTTTTTTGAACTAGATATGACTTTAATTCTTGGAAAAATAATATTTGGTGTGGATATAAAGGGAAGCCTAATATTGTTAATAACTTTAGGAACAATATTTTTAACTTCATCTTTAGCTATTGGGATATTTATATCTACAATTTCTAATACTCAGCTTGAAGCTATGCATCTTTCACTAGCTTATCTTTTACCGAGCGTTATATTATCAGGTTTTGTGTTTCCAAGGGAAGCTATGCCAAAAATAATATATTTTATAAGTTGCTTTATTCCATTAACATATTTTAATGAGATATTGAGAGGAATAATTTTAAAAGGTGTTGGATTTAAAGAACTTTTTCAACCAATAGCAGCTCTTATGGGTTTGATTATTGTAATAATTATAGTCTCAATAAAAAAGTTTAAAAAGACACTAGATTAATGGGAGGGAGAGCATAATGAAGTTAAAAATATTGATGATGTTTACAATGACAGTCTCTCTGTTTGCTAAAGTTATAACAATAGATAAAGCTATAGATTTAGCTATAAAACAGGGAGAGGAGGTAAGTATATCCACAAAAAGCTTGAATATATCTCAAAAGGAGTTAAACTCTGCATTTAAAACAGCACTGCCAAATCTTTTTTATGTAGGTGGTTATTTAAAAACAGATGGTGCATTTTTAGAGAATACACCTATACAAACAGCTAAAAGTGGATATGTCAATTTTATTGGTATATCTCAACCTATATTTCAAGGAGGAGCTATAACAGCAAAGATAAAAAAAGCTAAAATAGAGGAAAGAAGAGCCGCATTAGCTCTTTTAAAAAATATAAGAGATACAAGATTAGAAGTGATATCTATATATACAGGGATACTTTCAGCTAAAAATAGTTTAGAGACTTATAATATTTCAAAAGAGCAATTAGATGAGGCTTTAAAGTATGAAAAAGAGAAGGAAAAAGTTGGAAAAACAACAAAGGCTGATCTTTTAAAAGCTGAATATCAACTTTTAGATATGGAAGCATCTATTTTAGAGGTTCATAACCAGATAGAGATTGGACTTTTAACACTAAAACAAAAGTTAAATCTATCAAACTCTGAGAGTATAGATGTGGAAAACTTTTATATAGATGGAAATATATTAAAAAATATAGATTATGACAGTGATTTAAATCAGGCTTTAACGTTAGGGATAGCAGCAAATTTTGCTCAGTTAAATGTAAACGAAGCTGACGTGGAAAAGATGTTCGCAAGATCTGAGATGTTACCACATGTAAAGGGGTTTGTAGGAAAGGAATATGTCACTGAAGACCATAGAACTGAGAACTCTTGGGGAGGTGGAGTAATTGTAAATTGGAATATATTTCAATTTGGAAAAGATTATGATAACTATGAAGCAGCACATATAGGGGTAGAAAAATTAAAATCTCAAGAGAGATTGGTTCAAAATGATATTAGAGTAAATGTTAGATCGGCGTATTTAGATATGGTAAAGCTAACAAAATTAGAGCGAGTTTATTTTAAAGCTTTAGAGGAAGCAGAGGAGAATTATAATAGAGATAAAATTAAATTTCAAAAAGGGATGATATCTATTTTGGATTTTCTTATTTCTCAAGAAATTTTAACATCATCGAGAGTGAAGTATGAAAATATAAGACTAACTTTATATAACTCTTTAGAGAGATATAGATCATTATTAATATAAAAAAACACAGGTTCTATCCTGTGTTTTTTTATTAAAATATTATTATTCACCAGTTGTTTTACAATAAACATCAAGTTTGTTGTATGGAATTTCAATTCCTTCTTGGTCAAATCTCTTTTTAACAAGTTCTTGTAAATCAAAGAAAACATCCCAGTAGTTCTCTTTTTTAGTCCAAACTCTCATAGTAAAATCTAAAGAGCTTGAGTTATGTTTACTAAGTCTTACAAAGATATCTTTATCTTGAAGAATTAAAGGATGATTTTTAGCTATATCAGTTAAAAGTTCTTTAACTTGGTCAATAGATGTGTCATATGAAACAGAGAAAACACAGTCTACTCTTCTTTCAGCATTAGCTCCAGCATTTACAATAACTTCTCCAGAAAGTTTACCATTAGGAACAACAACAAATTTGTTGTCTACAGTGTGTAAAACAGTATAAAGGAAAGTGATTCTTTGAACAGTTCCCTCAACGCTACAAGTAATTATATAATCACCTTTAGTGAAATATCTAGAAGCAAGAATTTGCATACCACCAGCAAGGTCAGATAAACTTCCTTTTAGGGCAAGTCCAATACCGATACCGATAGATCCAAGAAGTGCTAATATAGATGTCATTTCAATACCAAGTATTTGAATAACATTTAAAGCATAAAAGATAATTATTAAAATATTTAAAAATGACTGTAAAAAGTGTATTAAAAGCTCATCAAGTTTTTTAAGTGATAAAAACTTATTAAAAGCTTTCATGATAAACCCTTGAACAGGTCTGTAAGTTACCCAAAGGATAGCTAAAAAGATTAGTTTTTTAATGAAAATAGGTGCTGATTTTGCAAGAGCAGCAGTAAATTCATTAATAAAAGTTGATAATGTTTGTTCCATTAATAAAAGTCCTCCTAAAATTTTAATTCCAGAATAAATTATAGAGGATTTTTAAGTATAAGTCAAAGAAAATATAGGAATATAGGTAGAAATTTAGTGTTATGTTTATGTAACTAAATTTCAATTAATATCTAATTAAATTACTTATTTAACGAGATTTATAAAAAGTAGTTTAAGAGAATAGGTTTTAGAATTAAGAAACTTTATAGATTATTTGAGTAAAGTTAAATAAATTTAAGTTAATCGTATTTTTTTTTAAAAGGAAGGTGTTTAATAAATTGGTATAAATATAATAGAAAATAACTATACTAAGGGGGACGCATGGAGAGAACACTTCTGATTATAAAGCCTGATGCTGTAGAAAGAAAACTAATTGGAGAGATAATTCAAAGAGTGGAAAGAAAAGGATTGGAAATCAAGGCTTTGAAAATGGAAAATATAACTGTGGAAAAGGCAGAGAAACACTATGAAATTCATAAGGGGAAAGAGTTTTATAACGGTCTCATAGAATTTATCACATCTGGGGCAGTTGTGCTTATGGTTATAGAAGGAAAGGATTGCATAAGTATAGTGAGACATATGGCTGGAAGTACGTCTCCAGTTGATGCACTTCCTGGAACGATAAGAGGAGATTTTTCAATTGATACTTTAAGAAATATTGTTCATACTTCTGATAGTGTAGAAACAAGCACAAGAGAGATTAAGAATTTTTTTAAAAATATAGATTAAGATATTTTGAAAGGTTGATTAGAAATAATCAACCTTTTTTACATTTTAGCTAATTTTGCTTTTACTTTTTAGAGCAATCCCAGTATTCCCCAGTAAGGAACACAAATAACTAATAGAAAAATTATACTTAGTATCATTTTTAATAGATAGATTTTTACAAACTCTTTTAGACTCATAACACCATAACTAAACATCATTAGAGGTAAAACATATTCATAAGGAAATATGATTTGTTCTAATCCAACAGCATAAGAGTTTAAGATTACAGTTGGTGAAATCCCATTTTGAATAGCAGCTTCTACTAAAGGTTGTGTTAATGCACTAGCAGCAGCTAAAGGTGTAAGTAAGAAGTTAACAATAACTCCTATTAACCAACTTATAGAAACTATTGCAAAACTACTTCCTGTTAAATATCCTGTTAGAATTTTGCCTATAAATGCTCCAGTTCCAGTAGCCATAGATACAGCTCCTATTGTCATAGCTCCTGTCATTAAAATTATCATAGGCATATTTACACTTTTTAAATCTTTATCTTCAGCTACATTTATCCCTGGTAGATAAAAACAAAAAGCTCCTATAGCAAAAACCCATCCAGCAGATATTTTATGAATACTACTAGTACATAAAATTGCAACCATAATTGCTAATACAAATATTACTTTTTTTTCACTTATGGTCATTTTTCCAAGTTTTGAATGTTCTTTATCAAAGTATTCTTTTGTTTTAAAATGGTTCTCTTTTTTAAAAATACTAGCATTTCCTTTGTAAAAAAATAGAATTGCTATTATATAAACCGTAGATAAAAGGAATGTCATTATTCCCATCTCTTTCATATATTCTATCCAACTTAAATGAACGTTAAGGTTTCTTGCTATTGAGTATGAAATTAAATTTATTCCATCTACAATTGTCCAAGGAGTTAAAGCCATAAATGAACTTCCAGCCATTATTGCTATAGCTTCTTTTGAATTTTTCTTTAAATCTAAAGCTGTGATTATTCCATAAGCTAAAGGTAAAAATAAAGTTGTTCTCGCAGCAGTACTGGGTATAATTATGCATAATGTTAATCCAACAATTAGAAAACCAAATAGTATCCCTTTATATGTTCCACCCGCAGTTTTTATAGCTGTTATAGCCATTCTTTTCATTAAACCAGTTCTTTCAAAAACACTTGATATAACCATTCCACCTATAAATAACCAAGGCATCTCTGTTGTCCAAGGCGAAAATGCTTGAGCTGGAGTTGCTAATCCAAAGCTAATATAAACAATCGGCAAAACTAAAGCTGGTGCAGCTAAAGGCATTAGTTCGAAGGCCCAAATCATAATAATTAAAATTGTAATCATGAAAAAGGTTCTTATATTTATAGTATAGTTTTCATTAACTTGCATAAGCATTGGGGTAAACATCATCATTATAGAAATAATCCATTTTATTAATTTTTTTCTATCAAAGCCTCGTTCTATTGCAATATCATTTAATTGTGCAACATTTTCCATAGAAACCTCCTTTAAAAAAGGTTACCTTAATATATAAGGTAACCTTCTTAAAATTAATATTACTGTTCTAAGAATTCCTCTACCTCATCAATTGAATGTGACCCTATTAATCTTCCTATTAATTCTCCATTTTTGTATATTATTAAAGTAGGAATTGATTTAATCTTATTCTCTTCTAAGTATGGTTTTTCTTTGTCGGCATCTAGATGATATTGCTCAAATTTTCCTTCAAATTCAGGCAATAGCTCTTCTAGTATAGGTTGTAAATCTCTACAGTTTTTACATCTTTCAGCTCCTACAAATATAAGGATATCTGTTTTTTGAGCAACTTTTTCCTTTAATTTTGCAGATGTTATTCCAGGGAACAACTTTTCATTTATATCAAATAGTTTTGGTTTTTGTTCTACTTCATCCCCTGCTGCAACACAAGCACTGATAGCATCAGCTTTAACATATGGTGTAACACCCTCTACTTTGATTTTGAAAGCACCACCACTTGGAGCAGCTCCTGGAACTCTAAAGTTTGAAACATCTAGTTTTTTTATTTTTGTTTCAACTGGTTTTTCAAGTTGAGGAATCCATTCGTAAGGAATTCGGTATGATCTATATATCATATTCATGTTCATAATTTCTTTATCCCATCTTGGATTTATATATTCCCAAACAATTTCAAAATCAGGTGTTACTTCGATTAATCTTCCGTCAGATCCCTCTGTTATTAAGGTATTTCCATTTGGCAATCTTTGAGCTCCACTTATAAATGGACTATAGAATCTTGAAGCATCTAGTGGCATCACAAATCCAGCCTCTTTTGGTGTATATTGCCATACAATTTCCAATGTAACGGGATCTATTTCTAAAACTCTAGAAAAATCTCTTCTGGCATTTTTTTCTCCAAATTTAGATACAGGATTTGGTGCACCATATCCAGCCCATCCTCCATTATCAAATACCAATATATTTCCCTCGCCAGGTAATCCTTTTGGAATCATGTGAGCGTGATGTTGTCCTATGATACATCCTAAATGTTTTAGTTCAGGTGTGTTGTAATCAGGTCCTAATTTCCAAACTACTTTTCCAGTTTCTTTACTGATAATAGCAATTATATTTGTTTCTCTAGCATCCCATATAATATTTTCAGGGTGGAATCTTTTGTCACCAGCTTCATAAAATTTATTTGGACCTAAAGCTGACATTGAATTTATATGCATCCAGTCTCCAACCTTTTCAGGATGTGTAGCTCTTAAATTTGGATCTCTAAATAAAACATTTTTAGCTTCTTCTGAAAAACCATACTCATCAAAGTGCTCACTACAAATCCATTTCCAAATTATTTTTCCATTCTCATCAACTTCATAAATAATATCATCATGTAAAAGTTTATCTGAAATTTTAGGATTTCTAACATTGATGTGACCTAGAATTAAAGTTTTTCCACCACCTAATTTAGGTTCCATTCCAGGTGAATAGTATCCTACTGGGTTTCCTTCTCTTTGGTAATCGTGATGTTGTCTTGCCATCCATCTAGGAGTTTCTCCTTCATCCTCTATATATTCTAACTCATCAAATTTCCAAACAATATTTCCATCCCAATCTAATTCAACTAAATCTGTTTGATCTTGCATTCCAAATTTAGGACTTCTTTCCCCTCTACTCCCTAATATATGACCGTTAGGGAAAATTTTATTTGGAAACCCTTGTAATCCTTCCCATAAACGTATTTCACGTCCATTCATATCAATTAACATTGCTCCTAAACCAATTAAATTAAATACTGTGTAACCACTCCATGCTTTTTCTGGATTATAAATCGTTGCTCCTGTTGGATAAATAGTTGGATGACCCATTTTGTAACCTCCCTATTTTATGTTTATTTTATTTGTTTATTACTAACTCTGGACTATCTATATTTTCTTTGTTAAAAAATTTTGCTAAGTGTTTATTTTTTCTAATATCAACATATATAAAATCATCTATGTTATTCTCTCTTAACTCTTTTTCTTTTTCAGAAAGATATTTTAGCCCATCGCTATCTAAAGAGTTCCAAAATCCAATGGCTACATTTTTATCTTTAATTCTATTTAGATAAATATTCATCTCCTCTAAATATTTTTCAGCTGCTACAGCTGCTATAGCTCCATCGGCAGCAGCAGTTATAACTTGCTTTAAATATTTTTCTCTTACATCTCCAGCTACAAAAACTCCAGAGATTGATGAATTTAATAAACTATCACATTCGATATGACCTCTCTTATCAAGTTTTAATTCTGTTTCTTCTAAAAATTCAGTATTAGGAATCATTCCAACAAAGAAAAATACACCTTTACAAGGAATATCCGTTATAATTCCTGTTTTTAAATTTTTAACTTTTACTCTTTCTACAGATTCATCTCCTATGATTTCATCAAGAGTGGAATTCCAAATAAACTCTATTTTAGGATTTTTAAAAGCTTCCTCTGCACTTAATCTATTACAATCTAATACTCCTTCATCATGAAGAACTATAACTTTTACTTTTGAAGCATATTTGGATATAAACATTCCCTCTTCAATAGCTTGATCTCCACTTCCAACAACAACAACCTCTTGATTTGAGAAAAATTCAGCATCACAAGTAGCACAATAAGCCACTCCACTACCTTTAAAATCTACTTCTCCAGGAATTCCTAAAACTCTAGGTCTAGTTCCTGTTGCAAAAATCACACTTCTAGCTTTGTATTCTTTTCTTCTACTTTTTAAAACTTTTATCTCACCATTTAATTCTACAGTTTTTATGCTATCTCTTACAATTGTAGCGCCTAGGTTTTCTGCATGCTCAGACATAACTTCTCCTAGTTTTTCTCCAGAAGTTTTGGGAATTCCAGGGTAGTTAACTATCTCTGTAGTCTTTGAAGCCATCCCACCTATAGTTCCTTTTTCTAAAATTAAAGTTTTCATTTTGGCTCTAGCTCCATAGACTCCTGCAGCTAGTCCAGCCGGTCCTGCACCAACAATTATTAAATCGTAAATTTTATCCATGCTATCCTCCGCCCTTTAAATATACTAGTATTTTTTAAATGAAAATATAAATATATAGTAAAAAAATTATTTGTACTATTATTAATAAATATATTTTTATAAACTAAAAAAAGTTTATACTTCATAACTAAACACCGTTAAAGGTAGACCATAGCTTATATTTATTTTGAGTTTTTATTCATTTGAAATGTTATAAAATGTTTTCTTTTGATACTTTTAATATGTTTTTAATTTGAAAAGAATTATTTATATTCAGGATTTTAATTTAAAAATATATTTTTGTCAATTTTAAAATAAGATTAATAAATAACTTTTTAAAGATTAAAATGTGTTCGTTTTTTGCTTTTGTTTTTAAAAGCTTAATTTTGATGAATTCTTTTAAAATACAAATATATTAATATACTTGTATAATTTGTTTAGTTTTTAAGCTTTAATTTTTAAAAAATAAAAATAGAGTTTTAAAATTAACTAAGAAAGAGGTTAAAGCTATCATATAACTTGATAACTTAATTTAAATAGGAGGTAGCTTTAATACCAGGAGATGTAAAGGCTTTATCTGAAAATGCCAGTGCAACAGATTCAAAATTAATTCAAGGTGAAAATAGCTGCTGGTCTTTAATTGGTGGTAGTTTGCCAAAAGAGGAAGTAGATAGATATGAAGGGCCTGTTCCACCTAATAAAACACATACTTATACAATAACACTATATGCTTTAGACAAAGAGATAGATTTAAAAAAAGGATTTTATTTAAATGAATTATATGACGCTATAGATGGTCATGTTTTAGAAAAAATATTTTTAAAAGCTAAATATATAAAAGAATAGTAAAACTAAAAAAGCTGAGTTCAATGAACTCAGCTTATATTTTTTTACTTGTCTAATAATGGCTTTGGTAAAGGCTTAGTTGGAGCTTCAACTGGCTCAGGAGTAGCTACTACAACCTCCTCAACAACTGCCTCTTGAACTACTACTTCTTCTTGAGGTTGAGTGCTTGAACATCCAACTAAGAATAAGCTAAAGAAAATGCTTCCTAATACTAATTTTTTCATATTAAAATCCCTCCTCGTATGTATTTGAAATTGCTTTCATTCCTTAATTATAGCACATTTTCATTAAGTTGTCTTCAAAATTCATAACCAGCTATTGAATTTTTTAATAAAATATTTTTTTGCAAAAATTATAGTAAAAAAGTATCCAGTAAGTATTAAAATAACCCAAATAAAGTAAGAAATAGGTATTGGTATAAATCCTAAAGTTCCGTTAATTTTAGAATATGGAACAAATAAAGCAAAAATCATAATGGTAGAAGTTAAGAGAATAACTTTTATGTTGGCATTAGATTCAATAAAAGGGATTTTTCTAGTTCTAATAAGGTGAATTATAAGAGTTTGTGATAAAATACTCTCTATAAACCAACCAGTATGAAAAAGAGCTTGTGTGGCAGGTGAATTAGCCTTAAATATATAAAACATAACCAAAAATGTAATAATATCAAAGATAGAACTTAAAGGACCTATATAAACCATAAATTTCCCAACACTTTCAGCACTCCAATTTTTAGGTTTTAAAATATCCTCTGTATCAACATTATCCCAAGGAATAGAGATTTGAGAGATATCATAAAGCAGGTTTTGAAAAAGTATCTGTATAGGAAGCATTGGTAAAAATGGTAAAAAGGCACTAGCTAAAACAACACTAAATACATTTCCAAAATTTGAAGATGCTGTCATCTTTAGATATTTAATCATATTAGTAAATATTTTTCGACCAATTATAACACCTTCTAAAAGAACTGAAAGTTCCTTTTCTAAAAGTATTATCTGAGCAGATTCTTTAGCGATATCCATACCATTTTCAACTGAAATTCCAACATCACATTGTCGAAGAGCAGGAGCATCGTTTATTCCGTCACCCATATAACCAACAGTATTCCCCATCTCTTTTAAGAGTCTAACAACTCTAGCTTTATCAAGTGGTGAAAGTTTACAAAATATAGTTGTATCTTTTAGAAGTTTTTTTAACTCTAAATCATCAATAGCTTCCATATAGCTTCCATCAATAGCTCCTGTAACTTCAATTCCAATATCTTTACATATTTTTTGAGTAACTAATTCATTATCCCCAGTTAAAATTTTAACATCTACTCCGTACTGATATAAAGATTTTAAAGTATCTCCTACACCCTCTTTAGGTGGATCTAAAAACCCTAGCATTCCAACAAAAGTTAAAGATTTCTCATCTTTATTACTAAAGTTAAGATCCCTATCTTTGGGAAGTGTTTTTTTACCAATACCAATAACTCTCATTCCATCCTCATTTAAATTAGAAACAAGAATTTTGATTTTTTCTTCAATCTCATCTTTTATTTCAAATACCTGACCATCAATCTCTACAAAATTTGAGATATATAGCATCTCTTCAATAGCACCCTTAGTAATCATAGTTCTATTACCATCACTATCTTCAACTATAACAGACATTCTTCTACGTTCGAAATCAAATGGTAGCTCGTCAATTTTTTTGTATTTATTTTTTATAGAGTAATGTTCCTCTTCAAACTCTAAAATAGCTCTATCCATAAGATTTTTAAGTCCTGTTTGAAAATAACTATTTAGATATGCTAAATATAAAACATTATCATCATCAATCCCCTTAAAATTTAAGTATTTTACAACAGTTACCTTATCTTGAGTTAATGTTCCTGTTTTATCTGTACATAAAATATTCATAGCTCCAAAATTATGTATAGAATCAAGTTTTTTAACTATAGTTTTTTTCTTTGAAAGTTCAATAGCACCTTTAGTTAAGTTACCAGTTACAATCATAGGAAGCATTTCAGGAGTTAAACCAATGGCAACAGATAAGCTAAATAATAAAGATTCAAACCAAGCATCTTTTAAATAACCATTTATTAGAAAAACAATTGGTACCATAAAAATCATAAACTTAATTAAAAGTCTTGAGATATCATCAATTCCTTTTTCAAAACTAGTTTCTATTTTTGTATTTTTTAAACTTTCACTAATAGTATTTAAAAATGTGTGTTTTCCAGTTCCAAGAACTATTCCAGTAGCAGCTCCACTTAAAACATTAGTTCCCATTAAAACTATGTTAGATAAATCAGAGATAGTTCCAGCTTTTACAAGTAGATTAGAGTATTTTTCCACAGGATTAGACTCCCCAGTTAATACAGATTGACTAATAAAAAGATCTTTACTAGATACAATTCTAATATCTCCAGGAACAATATCTCCAGCAGTAAGTTTAACAATATCCCCAGGAACTAAGGTTTTTATATCAACTTCCAGAGGAAGATTATCTCTAATTATTGTAACTTTAGTAATAATTAGATTTTTTAATTTTTCAGCAGTTTTACTAGAACGATACTCTTGAATAAATTTAATAAAACTGCTTATTAAAATCATAGTTATAATTAAAATTATAGATATCCAGGAACGCTCAGTTTCTTTAGCAAAAATAACATCAGTAAAAAGAGAAACGAAGGCCAAAGTTCCTAAAATAAAATTAAAAGGATTTAAAAAAGCGAGTAAAAGTTGGATATACCAAGGTTTTACTTTCTCTTTTGAAATCTCATTTAATCCAAATTTTTCTAAACGGCTTATGGCTTCTTCATTTTTAATACCTTCTAAAGAGGTTTCTAAAGTCATAAAGACAGTTTTTATATCAGCTTCAGAAAATAGTTTTAATGTTCCGCTTATACTATTTGAGCTGTTATCAAAGTTTTCATACAAAATAATCATTCCTCCCAATAATAAAGATATCTTAAATAGTATTTACTAAAAAAAATAGATGCTCCTTTAAAAATAAAAAACAGTAAACAAAGATAAATAAAAAACGTTTTGTATAACAGTACAAAATTTAAAATATCAAAGTGAGGTGCCATATGAAAGAGAAAATTTTACTTTTATTTTCCATTCTAATAGTTTGTAGTAAGTTATCGTTTTCAGTAAGCTTAGAAGGTACAAGTGAAAAAGAAGGAGTAATTTTTTTTACAAATTATAACTATTTTAAATCCAACAAACAGAACTTTAAAAATGTAAGTGAAAAGAGAGATATTCAATTAATAACAAAAGAAAAAGAAGTGATTGAAGTACCAAAACCTCCAAAACCAATTTTACCACCACTAATAATACATACAAATACTGCAACAGTTCCAGAAGATAAACCTATAAAACCACAAGTTATACCAGATATACAACCAGAAACAAAGCCAAAGGTACCAGATAAACCAGCAGTAATACCACCGCAAAATTTATATACTGATATTTTTTATAATAATAGTTGGATTTATAATACTCATTTATATTTAACTCAAGGAGAAGATTTAGCAGTTTCGTCAAGTAATAATCTTTTTACTGGGATGGGAGCTGTAGCAAGTGGGTTTTCTATTGAAAATAATAACAATGTAACTATTGGAAATAGTAGTTCAACAACAGATTTAATAGGAATGCTATCTTTAAATAAAGGAGATATTATAAATGGAGAAAAGGGAAATATAACTGTAGGAGGAAGTAGGAATAATTTTGGAATGGTTGTTTTAGGAGGAGGAATTGGAGAAAACAAAGGTATTATAAATGTAAATGATGGAGCTTTTGGAATGTATACAAAAGATTCAACATTATTAAATTCAAATAAAATAGTTATTAATAATGGGGTTGGAATGATTTCTACAGAAACTGGTACAATAAAAAATATAGGAACAATAGAAACTTCAACATCGGCTGCAACTGCTAGTTTTGGAATGGCAACGTTTGGCACATCAACTGCTACAAATGTGGGAACAATTGTAGTAAATAATTCACAGATAGGTATGCTAAGTTTTGATTCAAGTAAATTAGTATCTAATGGAGTACTCGAAGTTAGTGGCGGAATAGGTGGATATATTAGTGAAGCTGGGCAGATGGCAAATAATGGTATCATAAATACTACTGATGGAGGAACAGGAGTATACATAGATAGTCAAAATCTAAGTAAAGGACAGGGATTTAACAATAGTAGTGGAATTATAAATGTTGAGAGTGGATCAATAGGTATGAGTGCTGTAAATAGTGGTATTATAACTAACTATGGGAATATAAATCTTATAACATCAAATACAAAAACAGAAACTTCAAAAACTAATCAAGAAGTTGGGATGTATGTAACAACAAATGGATTGGCAACAAATATGGGAAATGTAAGTGTTGGTAGTAATCAAATTGGAATATACAATAAAGGAATTTCAAACTCTAGAAACTATGGAAATATTCTAATTAGTTCACAGGGAACAGGAGTAGTCTTAAAGAATACTGCAAATGAAGGATCAACTTTTTTAAATGAGAATACAGGAGTTATAAAAGGGGATGCTGTAACAGGTGTTTTATTAGGTGGATCTGGTTATGTTCAAAACTATGGAAATATAGATATTTCAAATGGAACAGCAGCAGTTATGGTAAATGGAACAGGAACAATATATAACTATCATAATATAAATATAACTAATACCAAATATGGTATGCTGTCATTAAATGGTGGAGGAATAATAAATGAAAATATATCTGGATATATTTCAAGTATAACTTCAGATAATAATGAAAATGCAAAGATGGCTGTAATAGGAAGTGGGTATGCTTTAAACCAAGGAACGATAAATTCAGAGAACACTAAGTATATAATGTATCTGTCAGGAGCTGGAAGTTTAAGCAATACTGGAATATTAACATCAAATATAACAAGTAATTATTTAACACACACAACTATGTATGGAGAAAAAGGTGGAACAATAACAAATGAAAAAAAAGGTATTATCAATATAAATGGTGGAGATAGTAACTATGGTATGATAATAAGTGGATCAGGACAACTTACAAATGATGGGACAATCAATGCTGGAAGTTATCAAAATGGTATTCTTATAACTGAATCCGCAACTGGAATAAATAATGGAGATATAAATTTTGGTATATATGGAACTGGGGTTAGCGCATATAACATAACAGCTCAAGGCGAGTTTACAAACTATGGAAATATAATAGGAGCTTCTTCAAATTATCAAGGTGGAACGTATGGAATATATGCTTTTGGAGAGGGTAAAATATCAAATGTGGGACTTATAAAACTTGATTATGGTAACGCAGCAATCACAATTTCAGGAGGAGGAACAGCAACAAATTTAAAAGGTGGAAAGATAGAAATATCAAGTACAGATTATGGTATGTTTTCTGCAAATGGGGCAACTATAGAAAACTATGGAGAGATTAAGGTAATACCTGAGTATAGAACATATAGTATAGGAAATAGTGCTATGTATGTTAGTGGTTCATCTGGAACAGCTATAAATAGAGGAGAGATTATTGTAGGAGGAGCATACTTTAATGCAATGGGAACAGCAGGTCTAACAACAATAAAAAATGATGCAGGTGGAACAATAACTATTTTAGATGGAGCAATTCAAAGTTTTGCATTTGATTTAGGAAGTGGAGCAGCGACAAATGCAGGAATAGTAAATTTAGGAACTACAGGAGAGTTAGTAAATAATGGAACTTTATTTAATTATGGATATATAGATGCACCAAATGGTATAAAAAATGGAACTAATGGAACTTTAGTTATGGAGCAAGGAGGAACAACAAATACTACGTTGAAAGAGGCAGTAATCGGTCTTAGTTATGCTTCGGATATATATAATAGAGGAGATAAAGCTTTTGGAGTATTAGATTTAAAATTTAATGCAACAGGAATAACTTCGTACTCATACCTATATGATATAGGAAAAAATAATGAGGAAGTTTTAATAAGAAGAAAGGATTTTACAGAAATAACTGAAGCGAGTTTAGGTAAATTTTTAGAAGGTATATATTTTGATAGTGAAAATACGACTAAGGATCAATTTTTCAACATTTTAAGAAGTGCCAGAAATGGCTCTCAATATAATAGTTATTTGGATACTATTTTTGGTAGAGATATCTATCCTAATATAATATTCCAAACTAAAGATACTATAGAATATACAACAAACAGTATTTTAGATAATCTAGAAGATAAATTAACAAATACTAGAAAAAGCAGTTTCATTGTAGGGTATACTTTTGAAAAGTTTAGACAAAAAGGTTTTGATAGAGTAGAGGGTTACGATGACAATCTAAATGGGTTTTATTTAGGGAAACAATATTATTTAAATGATTATAGTGATTATGGATTTGTATTTAGTTACACAAGATTAGATAGTGATTATTATTCAAATGTAGGAAAAAGAGAGGATAACTTCTTACAGGGAACAGCATTTATGAACTATACTCAAAATGATGTAAAAGGTATTGGAGCTATGTATCTAGGTTTTGCAAAAGGTAATATAAAAAGAAACTTTAATTTGGCATATATAGATTATAGTGATAGCACACCTAAATATACAAATATTAATGATAGATATAAAGGGGATACTAAAAACTTTTATATAGGAACATCTGGAAAAATATCTAAAAGATATAATTTTTCGAGCTTGTTTATAGAACCTGAAGCTAGTGTTTATTTAATGGGAGTTTTCCAAAATAAAATTAATGAATCAGGAGAAGAGTTTAATCTTCATGTAGACGAGTTAAATAGTTTCTTTAGTAAAGTGAAAACAGAGATTGGAGTTGGAAAAGTAATACCTATTAAAAATTATCAATTGACACTTAAAGTTATAGGAGGACTTGGACAAGAATTAAATAGTCCAAAAGATGATTTAAAAGTTAGTTTAAGAGAGGCTTCTGAAGATAAAGCTAAAATAAAAGTGGATAGAGAGAATCAGTTTTCAAAAGAGTTGGGAACAAAAATAAATTTAGAAAAGATAGGTGCGGAGAGTTTAGAATTTTACGTTGATTATAGATATATTTTTGAAGATGATGACTCTTGGAAAGTTGGAGGGGGAATTGTATATAAATTTTAGATAAAAAGGTTTTTTGAAAAAAAATTGTATATATAGGTATAATTGGGAAAAAGGAGAGTGTTTCACTATGGAAAATAAGAAAAAACTAGATGAACTAAAAGATGAGGCAAAAGAGAGCTTAAAAAAAGATGAGCCTGCTAAAAAAGAGGAAGTGGAGGACTTTTGGGATAGATTTAAAAAATTAGAGAAAATTTATAAAGATAACTTTGATAGACTAATTGCAGCAGAGCTTTTAGATATAAAAATGCTACTATTTGAAATTGAAGAAAAGCATAAAGAGAAAGAGGAAGACGAGAAAGAAGAAAAAGACAAAAAATAGTAAAAATAAAAAAAGGAGTTTTTTAGAACTCCTTTTTTTAATTGAAAAACTATTTGAAAGATGCAGAAAATATTTTTCTTGATTTTTCTGAAGTCTGAATAGTTAGATAAAGAATAGATATAAAAACAATTAGAATTCCTGAATAAAGAAAAAAGTTTTCAACTCCGATTTTATTTGAAATAACTCCTGAAAGTCCTATTCCAATAGGAGTTCCAATGGCCATAAGACTTCCTGATAAAGACATAACCCTTCCTAGGTAGTTCTCTTGGATTTTTTGTTGAAGTACAACAACTTGAAGCCCTTGATAAAAAGGTGTTGCAAAGCCTAAAAGAGTTGAGCAAAGAGCAAATCCTATGAACATATTTCTACCTAAAATTCCAGAGATGGATAAACTAATTCCTATGATAAAACAAAAGAAAGCAATTGTAATTATTTTTCTTTAATGTAGCTATTCCCTCTTTCATCTCTAGAGTAATATCTATTTTAGTACTTTCAAAATCTATTTTAATTTTAGGAATAGTAATAAAACAAAGAGTAAAAACTCCAATAATTGCACCTAGAACATCAAGCATTACAATAGCTTGAAGGCTCCAAATGGAAAAGAAAAAACTAGCCAATACAGGGCTTAATAATAAAGATATAGACTGTAGAGTTTGAGAATACCCCGAATATTTTGGAAGTTCATCTTTAGAAACTATAAGAGGTGTTATAGCTTGAAGAGATGGAACATGAAAAGCTGTTCCAATAGAACGAATAAATAAAACTATCATTATAAGTGGGATAGATATCTCTCCAAAGAAACCTGAAACAGAAAGAGATAAACTAGCAGCAGCTATAAGAAAATCAGAGATAATCATTATTTTTTTTCTATCGAATCGATCGATATAAACTCCAATGAAAAGACCTAAAACTCCTTAAGGAAGAAATCCAACAATTCCAGAAAGAGCTACTATGTTTGAAGAGTTTGTTTCAGTGATAAGATACCAAACTATAGCCATTTGAAGTATTGAACTTGTTAGTTGTGAAATGGCCTGACCTGTGTAAACAATTAAAAAAGTTTTATTAATATTTTTTAGCATTTAAATTCTCCTTGATTTTTTTAGTAGTATGATAAATTTGAGAAATAAAAAAAGTCGTAGATTTTACTCTACGACCATAAACTGCACTAGGATGAGAGTAAAAATAAAATTACTTAGAGTACAACAAAAACAACGTTATAAACGATTATTTTTATACCCTTTAATTGTAATTTTATTTTTTAGCTCCGTACCATATTTATTTTGATTAAATCACAAAATAAGATATGAGGATCAAACCACATCCTTATTATTTAATTTATAAATTTACCATACTACTTTTTGTATTCTAACATAAAAAGGAGCTCTAAGCAAGCTCCTTCTTTTTATTACAAAAATCTTTATAGTCTTTTAAAACTTCAGCATAACCTCTAGCAACATATCCAATTAAAGTGGCATCGTCAATCCATCCAACTCCAGGGATTAAATCTGAAACAGCATCAATAGGAACGATAACATATATAATTGCAGCAGTTAAAACAACTAAATACTTTTTATCTAATTTATATTTTCTGTTTTTTGTATCTTTTACTAAATTAATAATAAGAAGGAAATCTTCAGCACTAGCACCTAAATTCATAGCTTTTTTCAAAGCTAGTTTTAAATCTTGAGAACTAATTTTTCTTCCTTGAAACTTTTTAAAAAATTTAATAATCAATTTATCCATAATATCTCTCCATTATAAAATTACACAATATTCTATAGTATAAAGCTTTTTCTGAATTAATTCAAGGAAAGATTTTTTATTAAAAGATTATTTTTGTAAAACCTTTAAAATCTCTCTAGCAACAGCAGCTCCAGATGAAGGGTTTTGCCCTGTAACTAATCTTCCATCAGCAACTGCGTACTCCCCCCAATTATCAGTTTTACTATATTTAGCTCCTCTTTTAACAAGTTCATCCTCTGTTAAATATGGAACAAGCTTATCAAGTTGAACCTCTTTTTCCTCACTATCAGAGAATCCTGTAACTTTTTTATCCTTTATTAAATACTCTCCAGAACTATCCTTTATATTTAACAGTCCAGCTAATCCGTGACAAACAGCTGAAACAATTCCACCATTGTTCCAAATACCAATAGCAATTTCTTGTAGTTTTTTATCATTAGGGAAGTCCCAAATAACGCCATGTCCTCCAGTATAATAGATAATAGAGTAGTCATTATAGTTAATATCCTTAGCAGGAACGGTAGTTCCAAGAGCATTCATAAAATTTCGATCAGTATAAAATTTCCAATCTAAATCAGACATCATTTCAGGCTCAATACTATGTGGATCAATAGGTGTATATCCACCTAAAGGGCTAATATAAGTTATTTCAAAGCCATTGTTTTCCATAACTTCAACAAAGTGAACAGCTTCACCTAACCATAAACCTGTAGCTCTATTAACATTTGAGTATTTTGAAACATTTGTAACAACAACTAAAACTTTTTTGTTCATAAGAAAACCTCCTGAGAATATAGATATAATAAAATAAAATCCATTTGAAATACTTTTACGAATTTTATATCTATATTCCTGTAAAAATTTCAAAGAGGATATCAGTATTTTTTTTGAATAAGAAAGAAAAAAGAGTCTAAGGAGGAAAAATGAAAAAAAGTGGGAATTTTATATTGAAAAGTGATAGTATTAAAGATGGTTATATCAAAGATGAGTTTGGAAAATATGGAGATTTATGGATAGATAATATGCCTTCAAAATCTTTAAATTTAAAATGGGAAAATGCTCCAGAAGAAACAGAAAGTTTTTTGGTTGTTATGCAAGACTATGATGCAATTCCTGTAGCTGGATTTTCTTGGATACACTGGATAGCACTAGTTCCAAAAAATTATACTGAATTAAAAGAGGATGCAAGTAGAATGGATAAAAATATAATTCAAGGAATAAATAGTTGGGCATCAAAGTTAGTTGGATTACCAAAGGAAAGAGCGACGTTTTATGGTGGGCCAACTCCACCAGATAAAGACCATATATATGAAGTGAAAATATATGCCTTAGACAATATTCCAAATTTAAAAACTGGATTTTATTTAAACGAAGCTTATAAAGAGATAAAAGGTCATGTATTGGAGGAAGCAGAAATAGAGGGGATATATAGAGTATAGGGAGGAGAAAAAATGTATAGTTGTGCAAATTGTAAAGTTCATGGGTGTAGAGAACAAAATTATGAAAAAATGCCTAAAAATTGTCCAAGTCGAGATAGAGAGTTTCAAGAGGAGAATAAACTCTTATATTTAGATGAGGAGAATTATAAATTAGCTCATAATTCAGCTTTAGTTGAAAGTGAAGGCTATTGTAGGTTAACTAGGGTAGAAGAGATAATGGAGTTTGCTAAAAAAAATAACTTTACAAAAATAGGATTAGCATTTTGTGTTGGACTTAGAAATGAAGCTGAGATTTTTACAAAAATACTCGAAAATAGAGATTTTGAGGTATGTTCAATAATTTGCAAAAATGGTTCTGTGTCAAAGGAGTTTATAGGTATATCCGACTGTGAAAAGGTTAGGCCTGGAACTAACGAGGTAATTTGTAATCCTATTGGTCAGGCAAGGCTTCTTAATAAAATGGGAACACAGTTAAATGTTATGTTAGGACTTTGTGTAGGTCACGACTCTCTTTTTATGAAGTATTCAGAGGCTCCAGCAACAGTTTTAGCTGTAAAAGATAGAGTTACAGGACATAATCCTTTAGCACCATTATATATATCAGATACGTATTATCATAAAAAACTTTTTAAATAAAATTCGTTTTAAAGTGAATCAAAATGATTATTATATAAAAATTATATTTTGAAATGATACTTAAGTAGGGTATAATTAATATCATGAATAATAATATCCTAGGGAGGTACACACTATGAAAAAAGCGTTTTTATTTTTACTAGCACTTTCTACATTGAGTTATTCAGCACCAAAGACATCATATAAAACTGGAGTAGCCTTCGCATTAGGAGACTATTTTAACTCCCCAGCTACAAAGGTCTTAGAGGCGGGTAAAGTTGTACAACTAGAGGAGAATATATATGCTCAAAAAGTAAAGTATCAAGCATATAGTGATTTTGGTGGACAAATAGTTAAAGAAAAAATATTTATATTAAAAAAGATAGATTCTACATTTAAATTTGTAGAAAAGTTAGATGTAGGAGAGATAGAGTTATAAGAAAAATGGAGCTAATATTAGCTCCATTTTATTTTTATACACATCAATTAGTCCTATAATCAATTAATAATAAAAAATAAAATATCAACTCTTTTCAGATTTCTCAATATATGATAACATATATAGTAGGGGGTGGTATAATGAATACAACAGCTGCCAATATTTTAAAAATTTTATCTCAGAGTGAAATGTCTGTAGATGATATGCAGTTGTATTTAGAAGTAGAAAAGAGTTCTATAATAAAATCTATATTGCAATTTAATGAATTTTTAAAATCAATTAATTTACCAACAATAGAAAAGAGTGAAAACTTATACTCTTTAAATCTTTCAAGTCAACAAATGAAAACACTATTTAACAATTTTAACATCTTAACATCAAGAGAAAAAGTAGATTATCTATATATTAAATTTATTGCTACAGGATTTCTGAATTTAGAAAAAGAGAAAGAAAATTTAGCCATATCTAGAAGTACAATTTTAAGAGCTTTTAAAACTGTGAAAGAGACTTTTGCAAAAAATGGAACAAGTTATGAATATGTTCATGGAAAAGGTTTAGTTTTAAAAAATTTAAGTCAAATTGATAAAGGTACTTTTTGTAAAAAATTAATGATATTTTTTATAGAGGAGGATATTCTAGTTCCGAGTAGAAAAAAACTATTAGATAGTATAAAAAAATTTGATACAAAAGAACGTATGGAAAAGCTATACCCTATTTTAAGTAGTTCAGATATATCTATAAACTACGTTATGCTTTCTTTTGTTCATACTTTAGAAATTTGTGTTGATTTATTTGGAGGATTTAATTTTAAAATAGATAAAGACTCAAATCTAGAGAAATTTATAAAATTAAAAAATTTAGTTTATAAACATGGTATTGGTTTTAGTGATGGATATAAAAAGCAACTAATAGAGTTTTTATTTTCATTTTCTTATGAAGAAGGTCAATTAGATGGGACAATAATTAATAAGAGTTCAAAGCTAATAGAAGAATTAAAAAAATACTTTAAGTTACAAATACCAAATAAAGATTTATATAGATTACTTTTCAATAAAGTTTATCTTTCATTTTTTAAATTTGAGAATAATATTTTAAAAATTTCAAATTTAAAGAGAGATAAAGGTCAATTAAAAATTTTAGAAAAATTAGATAAATTTTTAGAGGAGTACTCATATAAAATGTACCTTGCTGATAAACATATAATAGCTTTTGTCTTAAAGACTATTATTATAGAGGAGAATCTTAATGATATAAAAAATGTGTTACTTCTATTTCAAGATGCAGTAATTAATAAAAAAAGTGCATTTAATATATACTTAAAAAGATATATTCCAACTGTTAATTTTGATGTTGAACCGATATTATTTTATCAAAAAGATGTAGCTACCCTGAAAAAAAACTATGATATTATTATAACTGATAGTAAAATATCTTATGATTCAATTTTAATTGATTCATATAATAATATTAAAATTTATGAAATCTTAGAAAATCATGCTTTAAAAAGAGGATTAAATAAGGAGTAGTGTATGAGCACAGATAATGAAAAAATTCAAAGATTAATATCTATTGCTAAGTTGTATTATTTAGAAAATATGACTCAAAGTGAAATCGCAAAAATAGTAGGAGTTTCTCGTCCTTTAATTAGTAAATTTTTAACAGAGGCTAGAGAGTTAGGATTAGTAAAAATAGAGATAAATGATATTTTAAAAGATAATGTTCAAGAGAGTAGATCAGAAGAATTATGTAAAAAGTATAGCTTAAAAGATGTATATATAGTTCCATCAAGTAGCAATAAAAATTTAAATGATCAGATATTTATGGATTACTCTTTAGAATATATTTTTAATCAATATAAAAATAGTCAAATACTAGGTATTGGATGGGGAAATACAATAGGTGGGATTTTAGAAAGAATAGATAGTAAAGATCGATATATTTTTTCTGGAACTGTTGTGCCATTAATAGGAAATGCACCAGTTTCTCATAGAAATTATCATACAAATGAACTTATAAGAATGCTTTCAGAAAAAACTAATTTAATTTCAAAATATTTATATTTACCATTTTTATGTTCATCGAATATTGAAAAAGAGATGTTTTTAAAAACGGAAAATTTAAGAGAGGTTTCATATTATTGGAATAAAATAGATTGCTCAATAGTACAGATAAGAAATTTTCCATCAGCACCAGATTTAGCCACAGAAGCAAGATTTGGAAAAGTCTTGCAAGATAAGAAGGCTGTTGGAATGTTTTTAAGTTATTACTTTGATATTAATGGAAATATTTTAAAAGGAGAAAATGATTTTTCTATTCAAATTCCATTAGAAAGTTTAAAAAGTAATAAAAAAGTAATTGGTATAATAAATAAAAGAGTTCATCCATCAGCAGTTATGGGAGCTTTAAAAACAAGTTTTTTTACTCATATAATTATTGATAGTGATGTAGCTAATCTAATTTAAAAATAAATATATAATAAAATTTAAGAAGCTTGAAGTAAGCTTCTTTTTTTATTAAAATTATTGAAATAAAAAAATTTGACATTTGTCAGAACAAAGGTTATATACATATTAAAAGAAAAAAATCTATTTTTAAGAGGTGAAGATATGGTTATAACAAAAGAGAGATGGATATCTATTTTTCAAAATATTTCAGAACTTATGATAGAGAATAAAGATATTTTATCAGAGATTGATTCTAAATTTGGAGATGGAGATCACGGGATTACAATTGAAAGAATTGGAGCTGTTTTAGGTGACAAGGCTAAAGAGTGGAAAGATAAAAATCAATCTTTAAAAATGTTTTTTCAAGAGATTGGAGATACTGTTACAAATATAAATGGAGGGTCTGCTGGACCACTTTATGGAACATATTTAAGTGGATTAGGTGAAGAATTAGATGAGGATATTATTGAAGTTGATGGAAAAACATTAAAAAAAATACTAGACTCTGGATTAACAGAGTTACAATATTTAACAACAGCTAAAGTTGGAGATAAAACCATGATGGATACACTTATACCAGCTACAGAAGCAGCATTAAATGCAAGTGATGATATAATTGATATAATAACAAAAGCTAAAGATGCTGCTCTTGAAGGAGCTGAAAAAAGTAAAGATTTTGTGAGTAAGTTTGGAAGAGCTAAAAGTTACAAAGAGCAAACAATAGGAACACCTGATGCAGGAGCAACAAGTTGTACATATATATTTTTAGGTTTATATGAAGGTTGTAAATAGATATTAACTTTAATTATAGAAAATAGGAGGAGTTTTAATGAAAATGAAAAAGTTTATTAATGATCCATCAAAGTTAACATCAGAGTTGTTAGAGGGACTAGCTTTAGCAAATAAAGATATACTAGAGTTAAAACCAAATAATCTAGTTGTATCAAAATCTTTAAAAGATGCCAATAGAGTAACTGTTGTAACTTTAGGAGGAGCAGGACATGAACCGGCTTTATCTGGGTTTGTTGGAGATGGAATGATTGATATTTCAGTAGTTGGAGATATATTTGCAGCTCCAGGTCCTCATGCTTGTATAGAAGCGATTAAAATGGCTGAAAAAGGACACGGTGTTTTATTTGTTGTTTTAAACCATGCAGGAGATATGTTAACAGCAAATTTAACAATGAAAGAGGTCAAAAAACAAGGATTAAATGTTATAAAAGTTGTAACCCAAGAGGATGTATCTAATGCTCCAAGAGAAAATAGTGATGATAGAAGAGGACTAGTTGGTTGTGTTCCAACATATAAAATTGCTGCAGCTGCAGCTAGAACAGGAAAAACTTTAGAAGAAGTTGCAGAAATAGCTCAAAGATTTGCAGATAATATGGCGACAATTGCAGTTGCAGCCAGAGAAGCAACTCATCCACAAACAGGTGCACCATTTGCTGACCTTGGAGATATAGATATGGAGATTGGAATGGGACAACATGGAGAGGGAGGAGGAGGTCGTCAACCCATGAAATCAGCAGATGAAACTGTTGAAATTATGATGGGAGCACTTCTTAAAGATTTGAATATAAAAACAGGGGAAAAACTTATGGTTATCATAAATGGATCTGGAGGAACTACTTTAATGGAGCAACTTATACTTTTCCGTGGATGTGTTAAATATTTAGAAAAGTTAGGAATTGAAGTTGTTGCCAATATGGTAGGAGAAATTTTAACAGTTCAAGAACAAGCAGGATTCCAGCTGTTTATAGCTAGAATGGATGATGAGTTATTAGATTACTGGAATGTTTCTGCAAAAACACCATATTTTTCTAAATAATTAGGGGGGTGAACGAAGATGGCTGATTTAGATGGAAATAAAGTAGCAAAAGATTATGGAATAGATAAACCATTTCACAATCAATCTTTTTATATAAAAGGTATGGACAATATCGATTGGGGAATGAAAGATCGTCTATCAAAAATATTTAATCCAAAAACAGGGAAAACGGTTATGTTAGCTTTTGATCACGGATATATAATGGGGTCTACTTCTGGACTTGAAAGATTGGATTTGGTTTTACCAGACCTCTTAGAAGAGGTTGATTGTATAATGGGAACTAGGGGAGCCATAAGAACATGTGTTCCACCAATTTATAATAAAGGTGTTGCACTTAGATGTTCTGCTGGATCTAGTGTTTTAGATGATGATATGTCTTTTGAAGTTATAGGTGTAGATATAGATGATGCCATTAGAATGAATGCAAGTTGTATGGCTATTCAAACCTTTATTGGAGCACCTGGACAAAAGGATTCTATTGAGAATTTAGTGAAAACAATAGATGCAGGAAATAGATTTGGAATTCCAACATTAGGAGTAGTTGCAGTGGGAAAAGATATGGAGAGAACAACAAAGTTTTTTCTATTAGCTACTAGAATGTTAGCTGAGTTTGGGTGTCAAATTATAAAAACTTATTATTGTGAAGATTTTGAAAAAGTGGTAGCAGCATGTCCAGTACCTCTTGTTGTAGCAGGTGGAAAAAAACTTCCTGAAAAAGAAGCTCTAACATTAGTTTATAATGCTATAAGTAAGGGTGCTGCTGGTGTAGATATGGGAAGGAATATATTTCAAGCAGAAAATCCTAAAGCTATGGCAAGATGTGTAGGAAAAATTGTTCATGAAAACTATAATGATGATGAAGCTTATAATCTTTATTTAGAATTAAAAGATAAAATTTAATATGAAATAGGAGGGATAAAATGTTTAAAAAATTTATTCATATAGGAGCACCCACTGATAAAAAAATGCCAAATGAAGAGTATTGTGAAGATATGAAAGTATGGATTTCAGACCCAGAAAAGGATGAATTTAAGTTTGAATATTTAAGGTTTGAAAAAGACTCTTGGATGGCTAAAGAGATTCAAACTCAAACACATATTGCAGTTGAAGTAGAAAGTATTGACGAAGTTCTACCAATATGTGATAAGGTTTTATTAGAACCAACTGTAATAAATGAAAACTGCAAAATAGCTTTTGTTTTAAGAGATGGAGTTGTATTAGAGTTGATGGAGATAAAATAAAAAGAATTTTAAACTTTTTTTTAAAAAATGTCGTCAAAATAATATAAACAGAATAAAAGTGCAAAAAGTAATGTAATCCCCCCGTAGTAAGGAGCCTCTATTCCCCCCAGAGGCTCTTTTACTTTTTTATAAATTTTTATTTTTCAAAAGTCATATCTAAATGAGGGATACCATCTTCATCATAAACTTCGGAAATCGGTTTAAATCCGATTTCACTATAGAAGTTTTTTAAATACTCTTGAGCACCAATAGTAATTTTTGTAGTATTGAAATTATTTAAAATATACTCAACACCTTTTGTAACAATAATTTTAGCATATCCTTTACCTCTAGCATCTGGAGAAACTAAAACTCTTCCTAGAGAAGCATCTTCATATGAAACTCCAGGTTGTAAAGTTCTTAAGTAAGCCTTTATTTTTCCATTCTCTTTTATCATTATATGACTTGATGTTAAATCTTTTCCATCAATATCATTATATATACACTTTTGTTCTACAACAAAAACTTCAGATCTTAACTTTAAAATTTCATAAAGTTCCTCTAGTGTTAATTCATTGAATTTTTTACATATTACCATAATTAATACCTCCTAATAATCCCTTTTTTCATATTTTCCCACTCTTTTTCAATATTAATTCTCATTTTATAAAGAACTTTAAGTGTAATTTCAATTTCATCTTGAGTAATATTTTCAGTTATAACCTCAGTAGAATATTCCTCTTCTCTTTGGAGAAAAGGATAAAGTTTTGCTCCTTTTTCAGTACAATAAAGTTTTAACTCTTTTTTGTTATGCTCATCTTTTTCTTTTTTTACTAATCCATGTTCAACTAGTTTTTTAATAGATTTAGCTGCAGTAGATCTATCAACCTTTAAGAGTGATGCAACTTTATCCTGAATTATTCCAGGATTTTCATAAATTCTTACAAGATATAGATATTGACCTTTTGAAAGATTAATCTCTTTAAATTCAATATCACTAATAGTTGCACAACATCGACTAATCATTCCTATTTCTCTTAGGATTTCTTTCATATAACTCACCTTTAAAAATATATTTAGATAAGTATATAATAAAAATGTGGAAAATTCAACAAAAAATAAAAAAATCATGTACTTTTTTGAAGGATTCGTGTATAAAAAAATAAATATTAATATTTTTATAGTAGCATATAATGTAAAAAATTAATTTGATTATTAAAAAAGGAGATAGAGTATGAAAAAGATAAATAGAATTTTATTAATATTTTTTATTTTAACAGGGTGTGCTGCAACATCATATGAGGGACAACAAACAAAAGGAAATGGATTAGATATGAATTTAGTGGCTAATACAATATTAGCTACGGCATTATATAATGGATCAAACAATAACTCTTTTAACCATGATTTTGAACGTAATTTTAATAATAATTTTGGAAGTTCAAGTAGTAGCAGTTTTGGACATATGGGCAGTGGGTTTAGTAATGAAATATATGGAAAAAATAAAACAATTACAGAAACTCATAAAACAGGAACGTCAACATCAAATACTGTTGGAACTAGTAAAACTGAGACATATACACAACCATATGGTTCTAATGGAACTATGACAACTACAACAAGAAACTCAAATACAACTACTCACTCAAACTCAGTTGAAAGAACAACGACAAAAAGTAAATCTGTAGGATCAAATGTTAGATATAATCCCTTTGGATTTTAAAAAAATAAAAAAATATTGACATTTAAAAAAAATTAATATAGAATCTATAAAAATTAGAAAAAGGAGGACGCACTCATGAACAAATTCAAAAACCTATTTACTATAATTATAATAATATGCTTTTGGGTTTGGATTTGACGAGTTGTTTCTCTGAAAATATTCAAGCCTTATTTTGTTTAAAAAATAAAGGCTTGAGCAATAGTTAGAAGTTTTAAGAGCTTAAGTCTACGGATTTAAGCTCTTTTTTTATATATTTTTTACTTGGAGGAGGTTAGTAATGAGAAGCGATGCTGTAACAAAGGGGTTAACAAGAGCACCACATAGGTCACTGTTTTATTCAATGGGGTTAACTGATAAGGAGATAACTCTTCCTAAAATAGGAGTTGTCAATTCATATAATGAGTTAGTTCCAGGACATATTCATTTAAAAGAGCTTGTAGAAGAGGTGAAGGCTGGAATCTATATGTCTGGAGGAGTTCCTATGGAATTTAATACTATAGCTATTTGTGATGGGATAGCTATGGGACATGAGGGAATGAATAACTCTCTTCCAACAAGGGAGATTATAGCTGACTCTATTGAAGCAACAGCTTATGCCATGCCTTTTGATGCATTAGTTTTTATGCCTAGTTGTGATAAGGTTGTTCCAGGGATGCTAATGGCAGCTATGAGATTAAATCTTCCATCTATTTTTGTAAGTGGAGGTCCAATGCTAGCTGGGAAATTTCAAGGGAAAAAAATAGGGATATCAGATCTTTTTGAGTATGTTGGAAAAGTTCAGAATAAAGAGATGACACTAGAAGAACTAAACGAAGCTGAGCATGAAGTTTGTAAAACATGTGGATCATGTTCTGGAATGTATACTGCAAATACAATGAACTGTTTAACTGAAGCTTTAGGAATAGCACTTCCTGGAAATGGAACAATACCTAGTGTTTATTCAGAGAGAAAGAGACTAGCAAAAGAAACAGGAATACAAATAATGGAGCTATTAAAAAGAGATATAAAAGCAAGGGATATTTTAAATAGAGATAGTCTATACAACTCTGTTGTAGTAGATATGGCTTTAGGAGGATCAACAAATACTACGTTACATATTCCAGCAATAGCTTATGAAGGAGGAATAAGTTTAGATTTAAATGTTTTTGATGAAATATCTAAAAAGACAAAACAGATTGTAAAACTATCTCCTGCTAGTTCAATTTTTATAGAGGATTTTAATCAGGCGGGTGGAGTAAGTGCTGTATTAAATGTTTTAAAAAAATATAATCTTTTAAAATCAAATAACACAGTTTCATTAAGAGATATTTTAGAAATTGCAGAAAATGGAAGAGTTTTAGATAAAGATGTAATTAGAGATTTTTCGAATTCATATTTTACTAGTGGAGGTATATCTATATTAAAAGGAAATTTAGCACCAAAAGGAGCTGTTGTAAAATCAGGTGCAGTACATCCGAGTATGTTAGTTCATAAGGGGACTGCTAAAGTATTTAATTGTGAAGAAAGTGCTACAGAGGCTATCTTAGATGGGAATATTGAAAAGGGAGATATAATTGTCATTAAATATGAAGGACCTAAAGGAGGACCAGGAATGAGAGAGATGTTATCTCCAACAGGAGCTCTTTCTGGAATGGGACTAGATATGTATTGTGCTTTAATAACAGATGGAAGATTTTCAGGTGGTTCTAGAGGAGCAGCTATAGGTCATATATCACCAGAAGCTTTAGATGGTGGACTTATAGCTTATGTGAAGGATGGAGATTATATTGAAATAGATATACCAAATAAAAAACTAGAGCTATTAGTTTCTAATGAAGAGATAGAGGAAAGGAAAAAAAATATGTCTATTTTAGAAAAAAATATAAAAAATAGAATGCTACAAAAATATATGAAGTTAGTTTCAGATGCATCAGAGGGAGCAGTTATGAAATAGGAGGAAAGTATGAAAAAAATAACAGGAGCTAAAATAGTTTTAGAAACATTAAAGTATTTAGGAGTTAAAGATATTTTTGGATATCCGGGTGGAGCTGTAATTCCTATTTATGATGCACTATACGATTTTAAAGAGATAAATCACTATATGACAAGACATGAACAAGGGGCAGTCCATAGTGCAGATGGTTATGCAAGAACTAAAAAGGTTCCTGGAGTTTGTTTAGCAACATCAGGTCCTGGAGCAACAAATTTGGTCACAGGAATAATGACTGCTCATATGGATTCTATCCCATTACTTGTTATAACAGGACAAGTGAGTACGTCATTTTTAGGAAAGGATTCTTTTCAAGAGAGCGATATTATTGGAATAACATCTCCAATTACTAAAAATAACTATTTAGTGAGAGATATATGTGATCTTCCAGAGATATTGAAAGAAGCTTATACACTATCAAAACATGGAAGACCAGGACCAGTTTTAGTAGATATTCCTAAAAATATTCAAGAACAAGTAATTGATTACTCTTTATTTGAGATACTTTTAAAAAAGGATATTCAAGAGATGAAAAAATTTAAACCAACTTATACAGATAAAGAGATTGAGGAGTTTGAAAATTATTTTAATAGTTCAAAAAATCCAGTATTAGTAATAGGAGGAGGAATTCTAAATGCTCGGTGTGTAGAAGAGGTAAGAGAGTTTATAAATAAAACTAAGATTCCTGTTGTTTCAACACTCATGGGTTTAGGAATATTTAATAAAGATGATAAAGGGTACTTAGGAATGATAGGTATGCATGGATTAATAGAAGCTAATAGAGCTGTTGATAAATGTGATCTATTGATATGTGTTGGAATGAGATTTGATGATAGAATAGTAGGGGATAAAAAAAGATTTTCACCAAACTCTAAAAAGATACATATAGAGTTAGATAGAGCAGAAATAAACAAAAATATAGTTGTAGATCTTCCAATTATAGGAGATGCTAAAGAGATTTTTAATAGACTTTTAAAATTGGATTTAAAAGTTCATTATGAGAGTTGGAGAGAGAGTTTGGAAAGAGTTGATGTATTTAAAGAAAAAGAGCTAAACCAAATAACTACATTGAAAATGTTAAATGAAATTTTAGATGAAAATTACATTGTAGTAACTGATGTTGGCCAACATCAGATGTTTACAGCACAGCATTTAGATATAAAAAAACCATTTCAATTTTGCACATCTGGTGGAGCAGGAACAATGGGGTATGGATTACCTGCAGCAATTGGAGCTCAAATAGCTAATAGGGACAAAAAAGTATTAGCTATATTAGGTGATGGAGGGTTTCAAATGAATCAGCAGGAGTTGATTTTATTAGTTCAATATAATCTACCTGTAAAAATACTTATTTTTAATAATGGAGCTTTAGGAATGGTAAAGCAGTGGCAAGAGTTATTTAATGAAAAAAGGTACTCTAGTGTAATTTTAGATGTTAATCCAGATTTTGTAAAATTAGGAAATGCTCATTTTATAGAGGGTGAAAAAATAGATAATGTAGCTAATCTTAAAAGATTAAAGGAGATATTAGAAAATGATAAACCTTATTTAGTTGATATTCAAATGTCTTATAAACATAATGTATATCCAATAATACCAGCTGGAAAATCTTATGAACATACAATTGGAGGTGAATAATTTATGAATGCCAAAAGAATTTTATTGGTTATGAAAAATAAACCTGGAGTTTTAAATAAAATATCTGGCTTATTTCAAAAAAGAGGTATTAATATAGAAAATATAACAGCAGGAGAGGGATATCCAGAGGATACTGTAAGAATGACAATAACTGGATTTTGGGATGAATATACACTAAATCAAGTTATTGTACAGGCTGAAAAGTTATTTGATGTTGAGTTTATTAAAGCTTTTTCAAGGGAGAGTGTTTTTAGAGAATTAGTTTTAATAAAAATAAAAGTTAATTCTAAAAATAGACAAGAATTACTTCAAATATTAGACATATATAGAGGGTCAGTTGTAGATGTAGCACTTGAAAGTTTAATTGTTGAGATAACAGGAGATATTGGAAAAATAGATGGCTTTTTAAAGCTTATTAAAAATTTTAATGTTTTAGAGATAGCAAGAACAGGTGTATCAGCAATGAGTAGAGGATTAGAGGTTTAAAATAAAAATAGAGACGAGGAGGAGTTGTTATGAGTTTATCAGGAAAAAAGGTTGTTGTATTTGGGTATGGGTCACAAGGGCATGCACATGCTTTAAATTTAAAAGATTGTGGTTATGATGTAAGTGTAGCATTAAGAGAGGATAGTCAAAGTTGGGATAGAGTTAAAGAGGATGGATTTGAAGTTTTAAATTTGAAGGATGGGGCAAGAGTTGCAGATGTAGCTATGCTTTTAGTACCTGATGAAAATCAACCAGAATTATATAAAAATTACTTAAAGAATGAGCTGAAAAATGGAGCATTTTTAGGATTTGCTCATGGTTTTAACATTCATTATTCACAAATTACTCCAAGAAAGGATTTAAATGTATTTATGGTTGCACCAAAGTCTCCAGGTCATAAAGTGAGAGAAAAGTTTTTAGAAAAAGAGGGAGTACCTGCCTTAATATCTGTGTATCAAGATCCATCTAAAGAAACACTTCAATTGGCTAAGGATTGGGCTAAGGGAGTTTGTTTGGATTTAGGAGTTTTAGAAACTACCTTTAAAGATGAAACAGAAACAGATTTATTTGGAGAACAAGCTGTTTTATGTGGGGGATTAGTAGAATTGATGAAGGCAGGCTATGAAACGCTATTAGATGCAGGTTATAATAAAAAATTAGCATATTTTGAATGTGTTCATGAGATGAAATTAATAGTAGATTTAATCTATTCAAAAGGATTTGCAGCAATGAGAGAATCGATTTCAAATACTGCTGAATATGGAGACTATACAACTGGAAAAAAGATTATTACAAAAGAGAGTAGAGAGAATATGAAAGAGGTTTTAGAGGATATTAGAAATGAAAGGTTCGCTAAAGATTTTATTTTAGAAGGACAAGCGGGATATCCAATTTTAAAAACTATGAGAAATAGATGTAAAGAGGAAAAAATTGAAATAGTTGGAAACGAATTAAGAGAGATGATGTTTAAAAAATAATAAAAAAATCACGGGTTTTAATTCCGTGATTTTTTTTCTCTTAAAATATAAAAACCTATAATCTCATAATAAGAAAATAAAAGAAGCATAAAAAGGAATCTAAAATAAGTATTTGAATATATTAACAACATAGTTGATTTTAAAGGAGGTAAATAAATATGAAAATTTTTAATTCTGTAAATTTAAATTACACAAAAAAAGATAACATAAATAAAAGAAAAATTTATTTTAATAAAAATAAATTAAGCAACTCTCTAGAAAATTATATTATTTATATTATATTTTTATTATCAACTATATTTTGTCTTTTTTATGGATAAAATTAATTACCTAAAGGAGGAATAATATGAAAAACTATGATAACATTGATAAAAAAACAAAAATTTTAGAAAAAGTGCTTGCTAAAGAAAATACAATATTTTACATAACATTTTTAATTATTTTTGTCATTTTATCAATAATTGCTTTAGACAAAAGTAGTTTTGAAAAAGTAACAACAAATCTACTTGATTCAATAATTACAAACTTTGGATTTTTATATTTAATCATTGTGCTTGTAATAGCGTTAGTTTGTTTATTTCTATGTTGTAGTAGTTATGGGAATATTAAACTTGGAAAAGATAATTCTAAACCTGAATACTCTAATCTTTCTTGGTTTTCTATGCTTTTTTCTGCAGGAATGGGAGTGGGATTAGTATTCTTTGGAGTAGCTGAACCGATGACTCATTATGCTTACCCAATAGGAGGAATGGAAAGTGGAACTAAAGAAGCAATAGATTTTGCTTTTAAAACATCATTTTTTCATTGGGGTATCCATCCTTGGGCAATTTATAGTTTTTTAGCATTGGCAATGGCATATTTTCAATTTAGAAAAGGAGAAAAAGGTCTTTTAAGTTCTCTTTTTTCACCTATTTTAAAAGGAAGAGCCTATGAAAAAAAACTAAAAAATACAATAGATATAATAGCAATTTTAGCTACAATAACTGGTGTTGCAACTACTTTAGGTTTAGGAGCCTTACAGATAAATAGTGGATTAAATTATCTTTTTAATATACCAAATAGTATATTAAGTCAAATAGTTATCATAACTATTGTAACAGTTATATTTATAGCTTCAGCTTTAGGATCATTAGATAAAGGAATAAAAATACTTTCAAATATAAATGTATTAATATCTGTTGTATTGCTATTAATGGTTATTATATTAGGACCCACTATATCGATATTTAATGTTTTTTCTGAAAATTTAGGAAATTATTTAAATAATTTTTTAAAAATTAGTTTAAAAACAAATAGTTTTGGTGATAATAAGTGGATGTCGGCATGGACAATATTTTATTGGTCTAATTGGGTTGCATGGACTCCTTTCGTTGGAACATTTATTGCCAGAATATCAAAGGGAAGAACTATAAGAGAGTTTATAATTGGAGTAGTTATAATACCATCTATTGTTTCTTTTATTTGGTTTTCAGCTTTTGGAACTTTAGGTATAACTCTTGGAAAAGAATTTGCAACAGTAGCCGTTGAAAATACTGAAACAGCTTTATTCTTAGTTTTTAGTCAATATAGATTTGGAGCCTTAATGAGTGGAATAGCAATATTATTGTTAGGATCATTTTTTATAACATCAGCTGATTCTGCTACATATGTTTTAGGAATGATGAGTTCAGATGGTGATTTAAACCCACCAAGTTATAAAAAATTAATATGGGGAGTTACTCAATCACTTTTAGCAATAGCTTTAATATTTGCTGGAGGATTAAATATGCTTAAAACAGCTTCAATTATAATAGCTTTTCCGTTATTAATCTTATTTCCAATAATGATATTTACAATGTTTTACTCTTTAAAAAGAGATATGTATATAAAAAAACAAATTGCTTTAAGAAATGAACTTCGAAAAATGTCTTTAGAAGAAATTAGCGATCTTTCAGATGCGATTAAAAGTATAAAAAAATAGAATTAAACAGATATATACAGAGAGTGATAAAGATGCTATAATTTGTTTCAAAAAAAATTAAACTTCGCAATAAAATAGGGAGAGATTTATGCATAGTACTATGATTAATATTTTAAAAATATTACATCAAACAAAAATAACAAAAGAAAATTTAGCTCATAACTTAGATATAAAAGAAGGAACACTTTTAAAAAGTATTAATGCAATTAATACTTTTTTAAGAGATTTAAAATTAGAAGAAATTAGAATTGAGAAAGGAATAGTTAAATTAGAGATAAAAAAAACTGAGTGGTGTGAAATTTTTGAAAAAATAAATACACTAACATTTGAAGAAAAAGTTGATTATCTATATATTAAATTGGTTTATTACGGTTTTATAAACTTAGAAAAGGAAAGAGAATATTTAGATATTTCAAGAAGTTCAATAAATAGATGTTTTTTGATTATCAAAAAACTTTTAGAAACTAATGGCTCAAAAATTACTTATAATAATGGAAAGGGAACTGAGCTGATAGAGCTCACTAATGATAGCAGAATTGTTTTTGCTTTAAAAACAACTAAGTTAATATTAGAAGAAGATATATTAACTCCTGTTCAAAAAAAATTATTAAATAATATAAAAAAATTTAATATAAAAACTAGGTCTACTAAATTAGTGGCAATATATAAGTGTTTAAAGTTACCTTTAACACCAACACTTCTTTGCTTTTTATGTGCATTAGATATAAAATCTAAATATTTTCAAACTGAAAATTATAGTTTTGAAAAATATAATGACATACAAATGCTTGAAAGAATAAGATGTGTTGTTAATTCTGTTGGTAATATTGGATTTAGTGAAGATTATAAAAATATTTTAGTACAATATATTTATATGATATCATCAAATGAACATTATTTTTTAAAAGATATATTTATAAGGGCAAAAAAATATCAGAAGATTTATTCAAAATATTAAAGATAACAGATATGAGTTTGAAACCAAATTTAATACAACAGCTATATTTTTCAATTTTAAGAAAAGATTATGGTATTTTAAAAATAAGAAATGTAGATTTACTATCAGAAGATTTTTTATTATTAGATATAATTGATAAGGTACTAAAAGATAATTCACAAAAATTAAATATTTGCGATAAATATTTTATAATTTCAATTTTAAAAGAAAATATTATAGAAAATTATTTATTAAATATTAAAAAAGTTTTAATATTAGTTGGAGAAATAAATACTTTAGGACAAAAAAAATTAAAAAAAGATTTAGAAGAGAATTTTCCTAAAATTGAATTTAATATAGATTATAACTACTTAAATATTGAAAAATCTATTTTTCAACTTCATGATGTTGTAATAGATGATTTCCAATCTACTCTAAGAGATGGTACAGTTTTTTATAGAATAAAGAGATCTTTGGAAGAGAAAATATTAAAAAATGTAATAGAAGTATTATAAAAGTATGTTTTTTTATATAGAAAAAAAATTGTAATATTTGAAATATTGTTATTTGATAAAAATTATAATAAACTAAATATAGTTAGAGAACAAAATAGTCGTCGGGGCTTTTAATGTTCTATAAATAAAGTTAAAAAAAACAGCAAAATTTTGCTGTTTTTTTAACTAATTATTTCTTTTGGAAAATTAGTGATTATTCTTGTAATACCTATATCTTTCAATATTTTAGCATCTTTAGAAGAATTAACAGTCCAAACATTAATATCTATATTTTTAGAGTTTAGATAATTAACATCTTTTTGATTAAGAAAACTTTTACTAGGATGATATGCATCTATGTTAAAACCTAAATTTTCAATATATTTATCTAAATTAACAAGAGCACTTTCTAAAAGAATACCTACCTTAATAGAGCTATCTAACTCTTTTAAATTTTTTAAAAGATTATGGCTAAAAGATGAAACGATAATATTTTTATTAGGATATCTTTTAATTATTTCTAGAACTTTATTTTCGGTACCTCTTTCAACAGAATGTTCCTCTTTTAATTCAATATTAATAAGTTTATCATCTGGAATAATATCTAAAGTTTCCTCTAAAGTTGGAATTTGTTCTCCTTTAAATTCATCACTAAACCAACTTCCTACATCTAATTTTTTTAGCTCTTCCAATGTATAATCTCTTAAATGCCCTTGACCATTACTAGTTCTTTCTAAAGTCCAATCATGAAATACAACAATTTTCCCATCTTTTGTTTGTTGAACGTCAAACTCGAAACCATCACATCCATCAATTAAAGCTTTTTTAAATGCTGCAATTGTATTTTCAGGTGCAGTTCCAGATGCACCTCTATGTGCTAATATTTCCATACTTCCTCCTAGAATAAGTTTGTATAAATTCAAGGTCATTATATTTTTTTTATATTAACTTGTCAAATTACTTTACAAGTTTTAAACAATACTTTTTCTTATATTTACAAAAGTATCATAATATGCAACTTGACCACCAATATCAGAGGAAAGACTATTTGTTAAGAAATTTGGATTTCCCTGTTTTTTACTCCATTGCATAAAAATATAAGCTTCATCTTTTTTTAAATTTGAATCAATTTTTACTTGAGATAAAATACTTCCATTTTGAGATGAAACAATAACTATTTCCCCCTCCTGGAAGTTTTCAATATTTTTTACTGATAGATATATACTTGATATACCATCAATATCTCCAACATGCTGATTAAATAAAGAATCCTTACAATGAGGTGTCACAAGTCTAATTGGATACTCATCACTTCCTTTTGTTGCTTTCATAAAAATAGGCATTGGTTCAAATCCATCAGCTAAAGCCGTTTCACTATAAATTTCAATTTTTTCTGATGGTGTTTTAAACTTTTTATCTTCCCAAGCAATATATCCTTTTTCTATATTTAAATCTTGTTTTTTTAAATCTTCAACATTTATATTTAAAGGTGCTAAAACTTTATTTAAATACTCTGTTTTAGAAACTTGTGGATAATTTTTTAAATCTAAATCTCTTGCTAACTCCTTAAAAAATTCAAATTCATCCATTCTATAATCTAACGGTTCAACAACCTTTTCATTATACATTAAAGATGGCATAAGCATAGATGAGTATATAATATCTTCACTTTCAAGTGTGTTTGTAACAGGTATTATAAGATCACTATTTTTTGCAGTATCAGTTAAAAACATATCAAAACATACTTTTAAAGGTATAGACTTATAAGCTTCTAAAGTTTTATTTAAATTTGGAAGTTGATTTAAAGGATTAGCTTTACTTATAAAGATAGCTTTAATTTCATTTTCTGCAACAAAATCACTAAATTTTGTAATTGGAAACTCGCGAGAATTTTTACCAAAGTTTGAACTCTTATAAGGATCTCTATCTAACACTTGAGGATAAATTTTACTAGAATAGAAAACACCAGATCCACTTTTTCCAAGATTTCCTGTTATACTCATTAAAGCGTCAATAGCTCTTACACTATTTCCACCATTAACATATCTTTGTAATCCATATCCAATAAAAGTCATAATATTTCCAAGAGATATATAATCTAAAAGTTTTGTTGCCTCATCCTTAGTAATACCACAATCTAATAGAAGTTCATCTAAAACTGTAGTATCAAGATATTCTTTAAATTTTTCAAAACCAACTATATTATTTTTAGAAAAATTATAATCAACTAGGTTGTGTTCAAAAGCCATTTTACAAAGTGCTAGAGCTAAAGCTCCATCACTTCCACCTTTAACATTAATATGTAAATCACTTATTACGGAAGTTTCATTTGTTCTAAAATCAATTGTTATAATTTTAACTCCTAATTTTTTCATTTCAATTAATTTTTTATACAAATGAACTGATGTTATCGCTGGATTTCTAGACCAAAGAATTATAACTTTAGCATTTTTCATATCATCTAAATCACTTGTCTTTCTTCCTCCAAAATCGTAATCATGAGCAGCACATCCTGCAGACCAACAAGTTCCTCCGCTAGCTGTTGAGATTCCACCTAAAAAATTAAAAAATATATCATGTATTCCTTTTAAAAGTCCTCCAGCTCCAGATTCACTATAGTGGATAATAGAGTTTGTAGAGTTACTATTTTTTATTTCACTCAATCTATTTTTTAAAATATCTAAAGCTTCTTCAAAAGAGATTTCTTTAAATCCCTCTCCTACTTTTAAAAGTGGTTTTAAAATTCTATTTTCATCATAAAGACGGTTTAAATGTTTAAGACCCTTAGAACATAAAAAACCATCTGTTAAATTATGCTCTTTATTTCCCTGAAGCTTAACCACTTTTCCATTTTCTTTATATACATCAATTTTACATACATCAAAACAATCAAGAGAACAACTATTTTTAAATATTTCCATTAAAAATCCTCCTAAAAAATAAATAAATTATATCATATTTTTAAAAAAAATGTTATGATGAAAGGATGAGAAAAAATTAAGGAGGAACACGTGAAACAACAGGAATTAACTCTACATAATGGAGACATTAAAAAATTACTTATAAAATATTCTATTCCTGCAATAATTAGTATGCTTGTAAGTGCCCTATATAATGTGGTTGATAGAATTTTTATAGGAAATATGGATGAGATTGGAGCTTTGGCTATTACTGGAGTTGGAATAACAATGCCAATAGTAACAATTGTATTAGCTTTTTCAATGTTAATAGGAATAGGAGCTACTGCAAATATTTCTATAAAACTGGGAGAACAAAAAAGAGATAGTGCTGAAAAAATAATGGGAAACATTATTACACTTTCAATAATTTTAGGAGTAATAATTACAGTTCTAGGAACAATATATAGAGACCCTATTTTAAAAGCTTTTGGAGCAAGTGAAAGTACTTTAAAATATGCAAGAGAGTATATAACTATTATTTTATACGGTACAGTTTTTAATATTATGGGATATGCACTAAATAGTACAATTAGAGCTGATGGGAACCCAAAAATATGTTCAGCAATAATGGTATTTAGCTGTTTTGTTAATATAGTTCTAGATCCAATATTTATATTTACTTTAGGTTTAGGTATAAAAGGAGCTGCATATGCAACTGTACTTTCTCAAGTTATGACAGCACTACTTTCTTACGTATATTATATGAGTAAAAAATCTGATTTAAAAATAAAAAAAGAGAATCTAATGCTAAACCTTGATATTGTTAAACTTATATTTGCTATAGGAATATCACCATTCACAATGCAATTAGCAACAAGTATGGTACAAGTTGTAAATAACAATGCTTTGAAAACTCATGGTGGAGATTTAGCAATTGGAGCAATGGCGACAGTAAATGCAGTAGCGCTACTTTGTTTCATGCCAGTGTTTGGAATATCTCAAGGAGCTCAACCGATAATTGGATATAATTTTGGAGCTAAGCAATATGGAAGAATGGAAGAGGCTTATAAAATAGCAACATGGACTGGAGTAGTAATATTTTCTATCGCATTATTCTTAGTTGAGGTTTTCCCTGCAACAATAGTTGGATTATTTAATAAAAATCCAGATATAATGGCAATATCTATTCATGGAATGAGAATCTATCTAATGGCTATGCCAGCAATTGCTTTAGGAATGGCAGGAAGCAATTACTTCTTAGCAATAGGTGAGGGAAAAGCAGCAATGTTTTTAAGTTTACTAAGACAAGTAATCTTATTGATACCACTAATTATGATTTTCTCAAAAGCTTATGGATTAACAGGTATCTGGTTAGCTCAACCGATATGCGATATAATTGCAGCAATAGTAACAGTTGTAATGGTAGGAAAAAATCTAAATAAATATAATGGTGGTTCACAATTCTCACTATTTAAAATTAGAGTTTATGAATAAAAAATATGAATAAAAAACTTAAAAGGATCTATTTTTCTATAAAAAGAAAAATAGGTCCTTTTTTCAAGAACCTATTTTCCACACACACACACACACTTTATTATACATTATAAGGAAACAATGTACTGGTTGTAGTATATATCAGATTAATAATTTACACAAATATAATAATTATATGACATAGATATATAAAAAATAATATAGCTATTTAAAAAAGGAAAAATATTTAAATATAAGTATAATAGAGTAAATTCATTACAAAAGAGGGGATCTATGAAAAGCGAAAATAGTGTTGTAAAAAAAATTATTATGGGAGTTATTTTAATTTTAATTTTAGCCATAGGATTTATAATGTTTCCTTGGAATATTTAAGGGGTGTGAAAAATTTTAAATAAACTTGTTGACAAAAACTAGAAAATATAATAAATATTAGTATGAGGTTAATTCCTCTTTATAAACTTAAAGGAGATTGAAATGGCTAACGGAAGAATGAACTTTGATCAATTTGAAGATGATGAAATGAATTACATTCCAAGAGAATTCACAAAATGTGGAACTAAGGAGGATAAAAAGAAAATTCCAAAAATGAAAAAAGAGGTAAAGGAAAAAATAAAAACTAAAGTGGTGAATGATAAGAAAAAGCTATATGAGTTTATAAATGATGAAGATTAAAAAATATAGATTTTAACAGCTGGCTAAGCCAGCTTTTTATATTTAATTTTAAAATAATTGAGGAGGTTAATTATGTATAATTCAATTGAGATTTCTACAAAAAATAGTTTTCTAAGAAAAGTTTTTATGCAAATGTTCTTAGGTCTTTTAATTACAGGAGGTGTTTCTTGGTATGTTGTCCAAAGTCAACCATTAATATCTTTTGTAGCTAACTATATGACTTTTATAATAGTGGCAGAGCTATTATTAGTTCTTGGTATAAACTTTGGTATAAATAAAATAAGTAGTGGAACTGCAAAATTTTTATTTATAGCATACTCAGCTATGAATGGTTTAGTTCTTTCTGTAGTTATGTTAATTTATAATCCATATTCTATTCTTTATGTTTTAGGAGTTACATCCCTTATATTTGTTGGAATGACAATTTATGGATTAAAAACTAAAGAGGATCTTTCATCATATGATGGTTTCTTTAAAGGAGGACTAATTGCTTTAGTAATTGTCTCTCTCCTAAATCTATTCTTAAAAATATCAATTCTTGGATGGTTTATATCTGTATGTGCAGTAGTACTATTTACAGCTCTAATTGCTTATGATATAAATAGAATTGTAAAAATATTCCAATCTAATGATTTAACAGAGGAGGATTACAATAAGTTTTCAACTATTGGAGCTTTAATGCTTTACTTAGACTTTGTAAACCTATTCCTAAATCTTTTAAGATTATTTGGTAAAAGAAATAACTAATAAAAAAATGGACTAAATTTAGTCCATTTTTTTAATTTTCATTCCAATTTGTTTTTGCTATTATTTCTTGAATTAACTCATGCCCCATGTTTGGGTGAATAGTCTCTTCATGAGATATTGTAACAATTGACATCGCCATAGCGAACTTAACAGTCTCTTTTATAGGAAGGTCATGCATATAACCAAATCCTAATCCTGCAACAAAAGAATCTCCTGCTCCTGTAACATTTTTAACTGTAACTCCAGTAGCTTTTAATGTTCCACTCTCAACTCCGTTAGTATAGTAAATTCCATCGGCATCTAAACTTATAAATACATTTTTAATTCCTAAAGATAAAAAGTGATTTCCTACTTTTTCTAAGTCCTCTCTAGTATTAATTTTAATACCAGATAAAACTTCAGCTTCAACTCTATTAGGTTTTATTGTATGGAAATATTTAATAAGATGTTTAACCTTTTCAGCTTTTGTTGAAGAGATTGGGTCTAAGATGAAATTTGTTTTTCCTTGAAACTTAGTTAATAGGTATTCTAAGTTCTCTGGATCATCAGCATCTAAGAATGTAAATGCAGCATTTTCTATCATAGGTGCTTTCGAGTCTATAAAATCAGTTGTCATAGCACTTATACTGTCTAAGTCTGCTACTGCTGAAACCATTTCTCCACTCTCATCTAAAATAGCCATGTACGTTGGTGTGCTCTTTCCTTCTAAAACTAAAGAATTTCTCATATCATATCCAATTTTTAAAGAATGAGTTAACATTGAACGTCCAATCTCATCATCTCCTATAATAGATATAAACTTAGTTTTAACACCAACTCTAGCCATATTTTCAGCTATATTTCTTGAAACTCCTCCGAAAGATATTTTGATCTTTCCTGGAATAGAATCGCAGGCTTTATATGATGAGTTGCAAAAACCAAACATATCAACAACAGAAGCTCCAAAAACTAGTATATATTTTTGTCCGCTTAGACAATCTTGCATTACAAATTCCTCCTAAATATAAAAAAAATAAATAAATATATTTTAACAGATTTTTTACAAAAGTCAAAGATTAAAATTGTACAATAAAACTTAATTTTATACTTGTTCCCTTTTTAGCGAATAAATGCTATAATAAACAATTGAATAAAGTTAAAATCGAAGGAGAATATGTGAATAATTTTAATAATTTAAATGTTAATAAAAATATAATAGAGCTTTTAAGTAAGATGGGAATTAAAGAGCCAACTGATATACAAAAAGAGGGGATTCCACCAATATTAAATGGTAAAGATGTTATAGCTCAAGCAGCCACAGGGAGTGGAAAAACTTTAGCTTTTATAATACCTATTATACAAAACTTAGGTGGAAATGGGAAATTACCACAAAGTTTAATAATAACTCCAACAAGAGAGTTAGCAATCCAGATTGCAGAAGAGTGTGAAAAAATAAATTATGATAATAAAAAAATTATGCTAGCTTATGGTGGTAGAGAGATAGCTGGTCAAATAGAAACTTTAAAATCTGGAGTTGATATTGTTATTGGAACTCCTGGAAGACTAGTTGATTTAATAGAAAGAAAAGCAATTGATCTATCTAAAATAAAAACATTAGTTTTAGATGAAGTTGATCAAATTCTTATGATGGGATTCAGAAATGAAATTGATAAAGTTATTGAAGTTTGCAGTAGAAAAAGACAAACTCTTTGTTTCTCTGCAACAATAGATTCTACAGTTAAGAAGATAGCTTATAGAATAACAAAAGAGCCACTAAATATTGTTATTGAAAGTAAAGAGAATAAACTAGCAAATATAAATCAGCATATTATAAAAACATCAGATAGAAGAAAATTAGATACTCTTTGTTCTCTATTAAATGATACAAATCCATTTATGGGAATTATTTTCTGTAGAACTAAAGTTAGAGTTGATAGTTTAGAAGAGGAATTATCATCTAGAGGATACTCTTGTCAAAAATTACATAGTGATATACCTCAAGCTAAAAGAGAAAAAATAATGAAAGCATTTAAAGATGTAGAGTTTCAATTTTTAGTTGCAACAGATGTTGCAGCAAGAGGAGTAGATATCACTGGAGTAACTCATATATTTAACTATGATATTACAGAGGATGTTGAAAGTTATATCCATAGAATTGGAAGAACGGGTAGAGCTGGAGAAAAAGGAGAATCATACCTTTTTGTTACAGATAGAAATGAAGGTATGTTAAATGATATTGAAAATACAATTGGATTCTCTATTCCTGAAATGGAGATAGAGTTTGCTCAAGGAGTTATGTCTACATTAGAGCTACCTAAAAAGAAGTACAATAAGAAAATAAACGCAAGAACAAAAAATATAGAAGAGCAAAAAAAGCGTTACAGAAGATAAAAGTGAAACTAAAAGAAGGGGGATACGTAAAAAATGGAAAGAATTCAAAAACAGATGGCATTTTTATTTGAAATTGATAAAGTGAAGGATATTTTTAGACAATCACTTGTTGTAAATGGAAAAAGAGAGGAAAATGATGCAGAGCACAGTTGGCATATGGCTTTAGTTGCTTTGACAATAAAAGAGTACTTTCAAGGAGAGGTCAATTTAGAAAGATCTCTGAAAATGATTCTAATCCATGATTTGGTTGAGATATACGCTGGAGATACTCCCGCTTTTGGTGAAGTAAGACCTGATAAAGCTGACGATGAGTTAAAAGCTGCAGTTAAACTTTTCTCTCTCCTACCAGATGATCAAAAAGAGGAATTTTTAAATCTTTGGTTAGAGTTTGAAGAGTGTGAAAGTAATGAAGCTAAATTTGCAAATGTTTGTGATAGATATCAAGGATTTATGCAAAATTTAACTTCTGATGGACATACTTGGAAGAAATTTAACGCTCCTATGGAGAGAGTTTTAAAAAGAGCTGAAGTTATAAAAATCTATGTTCCTGAACTATATGAAAAAGTTATGTTACCTGAGTTTTTAAAGTATCAGGAGAGGGGAATTATAAAGTAAAAAATACATGAAGTTTATTGATTTTTCTCTTTTCATGTGATATTATTAAAAAGTATTAATTAATGAGCAAGGTAGAGTGACCGAGTGGCTAAGGAGCACGCCTGGAACGCGTGTAGAGCGTAAGCTTCGTGGGTTCGAGTCCCACCTCTATCGCCATATTTTTACATTTTTTTAAAATAAATACAAAAAAATATACATAAAGTATTGACATTTAAGGGTTTACTGAGTATAATCGGTTTAAAGATACCATAAATAAAGGGTTTTCAACTTTTTGGTTTCTTGCATACTATATTCTATAATAGTTCAAGGAGGGTAACAATGACTAAAAAAGAGTTTATCGATTTATTTGCAAAAACAGGTGAATACACTAAAAAAGATGCAGAGAAGGCAGTTAAGTTATTTTTAGATTTAGTTGAACAAAAGTTAGTTGAAGGTGAACCAGTATCATTTATAGGATGGGGAAAATTCGAAGTAGTTACTAGAGCAGCAAGACACGTAAGAAACCCACAAACAGGTAAGAAAATGAAATTAAAAGAGAAAAAAGTTGTTAAATTTAGAGTTGGTAAAACTTTAGAGGAAAAAATAGTATAATTACAAAATGCTTCGAATACAATTCTTTTGAAGAATATCATTCGGAGCTTTTTTATTTAAAAAGAGGTGTAAAGTGAAAGTCGTTATAAACAATATTAATGTTTCTATTGAAAAGGATCAAACCCTTGAACTTAAAAAAGAGATCATTAAAAGAGGAATAAAAGAAGAGAATATAGAAAAAATAGAGTATTCAAAAAGATCAATAGATAGTAGAAAAAAAACTGATATAAAATTTGTTTACAATATAGAGGTTACATTAAAAAATGATGTAGATATCTCATCTCTAACTAATGTTAATCCATTTAAAGAGAATGAGGAAGTAAACTATAAAGCAAAAGATGGAATAGAAAGAGTTGCTATTATAGGAGCTGGACCAGCTGGACTATTTGCTGCCCTTAGACTTTGTGAACTTGGAATAAAGCCTATAGTTTACGAACGTGGAGAAAAAGTTGACGATAGAGATAAAACTATTGATGAATTTATAAAGTTTAGCATGCTTAATCCAAATTCAAATATTCAATTTGGAGAGGGTGGAGCAGGAACATATTCAGATGGAAAGTTAAACACTAGAGTAAAAAGTGGATATATGAATAAAATATTTTTAGAATTAGTTGCTAATGGTGCCCAAGAACAGATTCTTTGGGATTATAAACCACATGTAGGAACTGATGTATTAAAGATAGTAGTAAAAAATTTAAGAGAAAAAATTATAAATCTAGGTGGAGAGTTTCATTTTAACACTTTAATAAAGGATGTTATAATTTTAGATGGAAAAGTAAAGGGTATAAAGATTCAAAATCTGAAATCACCAATTTTAGTAGAAGAGAATGTTTTATTTGATCATGTAATATTAGCTATAGGACACTCATCGAGAGATACTTATAGAATGCTTCATAAGCATGGTGTTTTTATGGAAAATAAACCTTTTGCTATAGGAGCAAGAATCGAGCATCCAAGAGTGGATATAGATACAATGCAGTATGGTAAGATGTGTTCTCATCCAAATTTAGAAGCTGCAACATATAGCTTAACTTATAATAATAGAGATGAGGAAAGAGGAGTATTTTCATTTTGTATGTGTCCAGGTGGTGTAATTGTAAACGCTGCTTCTCAAGAGGGAGGGACACTTGTTAATGGAATGAGTTATTCTCAAAGAGATGGTAGATTTTCTAACTCAGCACTTGTTGTAGGAGTTAAAGCTAATGAGTTTGGAGATGAACTTTTCTCAGGAATGGAATACCAAGATCAACTTGAAAAGAAAACTTATGATATAATTGGAAATTACGGAGCACTATATCAAAATACTCTTGATTTCTTAAAAGGAAAAACTACAAATAGAAAGATTGAGTCTAGTTATGAGATGGAATTGAAAAGCTATGACTTAAATAATCTTTTCCCAGAGGTAATATCTAAGAATATGAAAATGGCTATGGGATACTGGGAAAAAACACAAAGAAACTTTATAAGTGAGCATGCAAATTTAATAGGACCAGAAACTAGAACATCTGCTCCTGTAAAAGTTACAAGAAATGAGTTTGGAGAATCAATAAATACAAAAGGTCTTTATCCAATAGGAGAGGGAGCTGGATATGCAGGTGGAATTATAAGTGCTGCCATTGATGGTTTTAAAGTAGTGGACTTAGCCTTTGCAACACTTTAACATATTATTTAGTTGTAATCTTCACTCAAAAGGTATATAATTAAAGATAGATTATATTTTAATTTTAGAATTGGAGAATAAATAATGAAAATATCAAAAAAAGATGCATTAGAGTGGTTTAGTCATTTATCATCACTTTCTGGAGATAAAACAGAAGTATTTAAAAGATTTAGCCCAATTATAGATTCAACTGTTAGACAGATTGAGTTAGCAGTTAATAAAAGACACCAAGAGATGAAAGATGAGATTACTGATCTGAAAAATCTTAAAGGAAGAACATTCTTCGTTGGAGATCAACAAAAATTCCCTAAAGGATGTGTTTCTTGCTTATTTGGTGACGGTCTTGGTGGAATAAGAAAAACTCACCAATGTAACTTACTATGTAAGTTCTGTTACTATCATGATAATATTGATAATCAAGAGCCAATTCCAGATGGAATGTGGGAAATTGGAGAGACTCTTTATTATGAAGAGGATATAGACCTATTATTATCAATACAGAAAAAACCTAGTGGAATTGCATATGTATACTTAGAACCATTCCTAGATATTGAAAAATATTATGGAATTATAAAAAAACTAAGTGAAGCTGGAATTTATCAGCATATGTATACGAATGGTTCTCTATGTACAAGAGAGAACTTACAAAAACTTGGTGAAGCTGGATTAAATGAGTTAAGATTTAATTTAGGTGCTGTTAAATGTAGTGATAAAGTTATTGAAAATATGGCAATAGCTAAAGAGTATATTCCAATGGTTGGAATAGAGACTCCTATGACTCCAGAATTTTATGAAGAGTTCCAAGAAAAGAAGGAAAAGATTCTAGCAACGGGTATAGACTTTATAAACTGTGCTGAACTTCACTTTGGAGAAGACAATATAAATAACTATGTTGGAGAGAGAATGTATATGGCTAGAAGAGGATATATATCTCCACTTTGGTCAAGAGAGATTACATTTAAACTTATGAAACAAGCTTGTGATGAGAACTGGCCAGTAGTTGTTCATGATTGTTCAAACCATACAAAATACTCAAGAGAGTTAAATAAAAACTCTAAACAAGGACAACCTTTTGGAAGTACAACTTATGTTAGTGAGTTTGATAGATTCTTACCACATTTATTCTTAGCAACTTTAGAAGATGAGAGCTTTGATTTTATTGAAGAAACTGAATTACCAGAAAACTTAAAATTAGAAAACTGTTTAGATGAGATAGATTTTCTTATAGTTGATGATGAAGATGAGATGTATGAGGATTTCTTTGTTGAAGAGGACGAGGAAGAAGAGGAGTAGTATATTACAGTTTCAAAATAATTTTTCAATTAGGAGGGTTATATGAGAAATAGGTTAAATACAAGTTATGGAATTTTAGGAGTATGTATTTTTCTTGGCCTTTGGATTTTAGGTTACACTTTAGGAGAGAGCTTTATAAAAGCAAAAACAATGGACAGAGTTGTAACTGTAAAAGGATTAGCTGAAAAAGAGGTTATGGCTGATGTGGTTCTATGGCCAATTGATTTCAAAGTTGCTGGAAATGAACTTTCAGAAATCTACTCCAATTTAGAAAGAGATAATGGTAGAATTATTGAATTTTTAAAAGAAAATGGAATAGAGAGTAATGAGATAACTATTTCAGCACCTACTATTGAAGACAAGATGTTATATCAATATGATAATAATGTTGCTGCTTTTAGATATGTAGCAACTCAAACAGTAACTGTTTATTCAACTAAAGTGGATAAGGTATATACTTTAACGAATAAAATTGGTGAACTTGTTAAAGAAAATATAGCTCTAGGAAATTCAAATCAATATGGAACTACAACTGACTATATCTATACAAAACTTAATGATTTAAAACCTGAGATGATTGAGATGGCTACTAAAAATGCTAGAGAGGTTGCTGAAAAGTTTGCAAAAGATTCAAATAGTTCTTTAGGAAAGATTAAATCTGCAAATCAAGGACAGTTTACTATAACTAACAGAGATCAACACAATCCACAGATTAAAAATGTGAGAGTTGTTAGTACAATTGAATATTACCTAGTTGATTAAAAAATATACTATACTATATAAAAAAGGAGACTTTAATAGAGTCTCCTTTTTATTTACTAATTTTATTATATAAGTTCCATTCCTTTTTTAACTTTAGTTATAGTAGCTTCATCTACAAAAATACTAGCTAAAGCAAGACCAAACTCCACAGATTTTCCAGCTCCTGGAGAAGTAATTAAGTTTCTATCAACTACAACATCTTTATGCTCGTACTTTTCACTAGCCATCTCCTCTTTAACAGATGTGTGACAAGTAAATTTATAATCTCCAATTAATCCATTTATTCCTAAAGTTGTTGGTCCTCCACAAATAGCTCCAACAAACTTATCATTACTATTTAAATATTCCTTAACAATCTCAACAACTCTTGAATCGCTTCTTAAGTTAACATATCCAGGGAATCCGCCAGGTATAACAACCATTACTCCCTCTTCTACATTAATATCCGAAATATTTATATCAGCAACAACTTTTACTTTTTGAGCTGACTCAACTTCTAAAGTGTTTTCCATAGTAGATACAGTAACCACATTAAGTCCTGCTCTTCTTAAAACGTCTACTGGTGACATCGCTTCAATTAGTTCAAATCCATTAGCTAACATAACAAAAATTTTCTTGTTCATAAAACACCTCCGAAAAATAATTAACTTAATTATATCAGAAACATTAAAAAAACTCTAGGTTATATGATATAATCATAATATAAATGAAAAAAGGAATGATAACATGAAGGTAAATTATGAATTAGAAATGCAAAAAGAACTGGATAAGATAGGTCTTAACAGTGAAAAAAAACTTTTAATACACTCATGTTGTGCACCATGCAGTTGCGCTATACTTGAGTACCTAAAAACATATTTAAATATTGATATATATTTTTATAATCCAAATATAACAGAGAAAGAGGAATACATCACTAGATTAAATGAACAATTTACATTTAATGATGCTATGGAATTTGGAATGACTATAATAGAGGGTGAATATAGTCCAGGTAAAGATTTTATAGAAAAAATTAAAGGATTTGAAAAAGAAAAAGAGGGCGGAGCTAGATGCTATAGATGTTATAAACTTAGAATGGAAGCTACTGCAAAAAAAGCCAAAGAGTTGGGATATGAATATTTTTCAACTGTTTTAAGTATAAGTCCTATGAAAAATGCTCAGTGGATAAATGAGATTGGAATTGAACTTGAAGAAAAGTATGGAGTTAAATTTTTAAGAGGAGATTTTAAAAAGAAAAGCAGATACTTAAGAAGTGTCAATCTATCTAAAGAGCATGAGTTATATAGACAGGATTACTGTGGATGTATATATTCTAAACTTGAGAGAATGGAAAAAGAGAAAGAGAAGGAAAAAGAAAATGGAGAAACACAATAATAGAAGATTTTATTCTTTAAATGATTTTTTTAAAGATGAGTTTAAAGACAAGATATTTAAAGTATCTTTAGATGGTGGATTTACTTGTCCAAATAGAGATGGAAAAGTTGCTCATGGTGGATGTATATTTTGTAGTGACGCTGGAAGTGGAGAATTTGCTGGAAATAGAAGAAAAAGTATAACAGAACAAATTGATGAACAATTAGAGTTTCTAAAAGATAAAGTTAAAGATAAGAAAGTGATAGCTTATTTTCAAAACTTTACAAATACATATGGTGATGTAGAATATTTAAGAGAGATTTATTATGAAGCTTTAAATCATCCTAAAGTTTTAGGATTGGCAATAGGAACTAGACCTGATTGTATAGAGGATGATACTTTAGAACTTTTAAAAGAGATAAATGAAAAACATTTCTTTTGGATAGAGCTAGGTCTTCAAACAATTGATGATAAAGTTGCAAAAATAATAAATAGAGGTTATCCTCTTTCTACATATATTGAAACATCTAAAAAACTAAAAGATAGTGGGATAAAATTTGTTACACATATGATTGTAGGATTACCTACAGAGGAGAGGGAAGATATTTTAAATACAGCAAAATGTATTGTTCAATCTGGTGCTTGGGGAATAAAAATTCACTCTCTTCATATTATAAAAGGAACTCCTTTAGAAAGATTATATAATGATAAAAAATTTAAGGTTTTCACTTTAGATGAATATGTGGATATTGTAGTTACTATATTAAAACTTTTACCTGATAAAATGGTTGTTCATAGAGTAACAGGTGATGGAAAAAAAGATGAGGTTGTTGAACCTAAATGGAGTTTGAATAAAAGGAAAGTTTTAAATGAAATCGAAAAAGAACTTAAAAAGAGAGAGAATATATAACGGAGGTTTTTAAATATGGGTGGAACGCTTATAAAGTTAAAAGAGTTTCAAGAGAGTTTTACTAAAAATGAGAAAAAGATATCTCATTTTTTATTAGAAAATATGGATGAAATAAAAACACTGAATACATATGACTTAGCTGTTAAATGTGATGTGAGTCAAGCATCAGTTGTTAGATTTGCTAAAAAACTTGGATTTAAAGGTTTTCCAGAATTTAAAATAGCTTTAGCTGGAGATTTAGCTATGAAAAATAATGAAAAAGAGATTCAAATAATTTATGATGAAATTAGTGTTGATGACAACACAGAAATGCTTGCTAAAAAAGTTGTTTATGAGAATATAAAAAGTGTAGAGGATACATATAAAGTTTTAAATTTTCAAGAGATAGAAAAAGCTGTCGAAGCTATTGAAAGTGCAAATAGAATATTTCTTTTAGGAGCTGGATTCTCTGGAATAGTAGCAAGAGACTTTCAATATAAACTATGGGAACTAGGAAAAAATGTTATATTTGAAACGGATCAACATATACAATTAACAAATGCTTCTACAGCTCAAGAAGGAGATTTAGTATTTGTAATATCTTACAGTGGTCAAACTTTAGATATATATCAAAGTATTTTAGAGTTTAAAGAAAAAGGTGTAAAGGTAATTACACTAACTAAAGTAGCAACAAATCCTATTAAAGATATTGGAGATATTTCTTTAAGTACAATAGTTGAAAAAAGTAATTTAAGATCTACTTCTCTCTCCTCTAGAATGGCACAATTAACTGTTATTGATATCCTTTATGTAAAATTAATTCAAAGAGATAGAGAAAAAGCAAATAGATTAATTGGAGATGCTGTAGAAAGCGTAAAAAAATTCAAAATGTAAATATAATTCATTTTTATAAAACTTTTTAGAAAAAAAGTTTCTAAAAAGATTGACTTTTTCAAAAATAAATGGTAACTTTATTGTAGAATATGTAAACAATTCAAGGGAGTGATTTAGAATGAGAGTAATTATAACTGAGAAAAATATTGGGGACTGGGCAGCAGTTTATGTTGCAAAGAAAATATTAGCTGCAAAGCCAACTGCAGAGAAGCCATTTGTATTAGGTTTACCAACTGGGGGAACACCTTTAGCTATGTATAAAAGATTAATTCAGTTTTATCAAGATGGAATTATATCTTTTGAAAATGTAGTAACATTTAATATGGATGAGTATGTTGGATTATCTCCAGCCAATGATCAAAGTTACCATTACTATATGTACGAAAATTTCTTTAAGCATATAGATGCAAAAGAGGAAAATATCAATATATTAAATGGATTAGCAACTGATTACAAAAAAGAATGTGAAGATTACGAAGCAAAAATAAAAGCTATCGGAGGAATCGATTTATTTTTAGGAGGAATTGGACCTGATGGACACATTGCTTTCAATGAGCCAGGATCATCTTTAAGTTCAAGAACTAGAGATAAAGAGTTAACTATGGATACAATAATTGCAAATGCTAGATTCTTCGGTGGAGATATAGATAGAGTTCCTAAGTTATCTTTAACTGTTGGAGTTGGAACTATTCTTGATGCAAAAGAAGTTTTAATAATGGTTAATGGACATAACAAAGCAAGAGCATTACACCATGCAGTTGAGCAAGGTGTAAATCATATGTGGACTATCAGTGCACTTCAATTACATCCAAAAGGAATTATCGTTTCAGATGAAGCTGCTTGTACAGAGTTAAAAGTTGGAACTTATAGATACTTTAAAGATATTGAAAAGAGTAATTTAGATACAGATTTATTAATAGAAGAGTTATACAAAAGTTGTGGAAAATAGGGAGATGAACTAGTAATGAAAGCTATTATAAATGGAGAATTATTTATAGGAAATAAGTTTTATACTGGAAAAGTTTTAATAATGGATGGAGAGAGAATAGTTGATATCATACCTCAAGAGGAGTTAATAACTACTTATGGAAATATCGAAACTATCGATGCTGAAAATGCATATGTAACTCCAGGGTTTATAGATTTACAACTAAATGGTTGTGGAGGAGTTTTATTTAATGATGATATATCATTAGAAACTTTAGATACAATGCATAAAACTAATTTAAAATATGGATGTACTTCTTTTACTCCAACACTTATTACAACTGGAGACGAAAGTATCGAGAAAGCTATTGAATTAGTTAAAGGTATTGAGAATAAAGGTAAATATGGAGTTGTTGGACTACATATAGAAGGACCATATATCTCTTTACAAAAAAAGGGAATTCATAACCCTAAATTTATAAGAAAAGCTGATGAAGCTATGATAGATAAAATGATTGAAGCTGGAAAAGAAAATGTAAGAATAGTTACATTAGCTCCAGAAAATACAGATAAAAAAATAATTTCGAAACTAAACGCAGCTGGAATACATGTAGCAGTAGGACATTCTAACGCATCTTATGAGCAAGTGAAAGAAAAAGAAGGTTTCGGAATAACTCTTGCAACTCACCTATACAATGGAATGTCATCTTTCAACCACAGAGAGCCTGGAGTTGTAGGTGCTGTATTTGATAGCGATATTAAAGCTGGAGTAATTGCTGATGGATTCCACTGTCACTACTCTGCTATAAAATCAGCTATTAAAATTATGGGAGAAAGATTATATTTAGTTACTGATGCTGTTGCTCCTGTTGGAACAGATATGGAATACTTCTACTTTGAAGGAAACAAAGTTTTCTATAAAGATGGAAAGTGTTTTGGAGAGGATGGAACTTTAGGTGGTTCTGCACTAACTATGGATGCTGGAGTTAGAAACTTAGTTAAATATTGTGATATAACTTTAGAAGAAGCTGTAAGAATGGCGACTTTATATCCTGCAAAAGCTGTAAATATTGATAACGAGTACGGAAAGCTACAACCTGGATGTTTTGCTGATATCGTATTTTTAGATAAACATTTAAGACTTAAAAAGGTTATTGCAAAGGGAGAATTAGTATAGTTTGACAAGGGGTAGATTATTCTACCTCTTTTTTTATATAAATTATAAAAAAGAAAAAATAATTTTTTATCGAATAAACTTATACATATGTAGAGTTATACAAAAATGACTCTTTTTAAGGAGGGTAAAAAATTATGAAAAGAAAATGGCTTTTAAAAGGTATTTTTTTAGGAAGTGTCTTTTTTATATCTATACTACTTATAAAACCAATTGGAATTTCAACTCAATTTAGTGTAGCCTCTGGAATGATTCATTCTGCTTTTCAAGATGATATAATTTTTAGAGAAGGAGCTGAATTTTATAGTTTGATTGATTATTACAATCAAGATGGAATTGCTAAAAGCATAATGATTCCATATAATTACGGAATCATATTTGCTGTTGGAATTTTTTTAGGGGGTATGTTAGGAAGAATATTTTTTAGAAAAAAAGAGGAGTTTATAGAAAAGGAAAGCTTATTAGAAAAAGATGGAATATCTAGAGTTAAACTTTTTCTAGGTGGAGTACTTTTACTTTTTGGAGCTAGAATGGCGGGTGGATGTACAAGCGGACATATGATGAGTGGAATTATGCAACTATCTGTAAGTAGTATTATTTTTACAATAATTTTATTTCCAATAGCTATAGTTGTTGCTAAAAGGATAGGTGAATAATATGAGAAATCTATTTTTTGATAATGTACCACTTTTAGGATTAATACTAGGTTTACTTTTCGGATTAGCATTATATTATGCTGGAGCAACGAATAGAGTTATTATATCTAAAATGTTAAAACTTCAAGATTTGACTCTTATGAAAATAATTGTTTTCGCCATAGGATTTAGTATGTTTCTTCTATATTTAAGTGTAGCTTTAAATATAATTCCTTTAGATCATTTTAGTATTAAACCTATGAATTTTGGAGTTGTACTAGGAAGTGCAATTTTAGCTTTAGGTTTCGGAATGATTGGACTTTGTCCTGGAACTGCAATTGCAAGTTTTGGAGCTGGATATTTAAAAAGTATATATGTTATTTTAGGGGGATTAATTGGAGCTTTTCTTTTTACACTCACTTATCCCGTATTAAATAGTATCGGACTTTTTAAAAATGTTATAGGTGGTAAAACTACTTTACTATTTTTATCTGAAAAGTATAATTTTCTTTTTCATGGAACACCTTGGATAGGAGTATTTATAGGAATTGTTTTAATTGCAATATCTCTAGCTATCCCTTATTCTTTAGATAAAGAATAGAGGAAGATTAAAATAAAGGTATAGAGCTTAAAACTCTATACCTTTTATAATTTTGGGAAGTATATTTACTACATCAGTTGGAGTTATACAATGATAACTTTTTGAAAAATACTCTCCACTTT